>NZ_QUEH01000008.1:0-188698 GCF_003477935.1 Clostridium sp. AF32-12BH
AGACAAGACAGCAGTTGCTACAAGTACACCTGACACCACTGCTATCAAACAACGTTTTGCCTTTTTCATACTTTACCTCTTTCTTTCCTGATAAAATCATTATTGTTACGTCTGTGAAATAACTCCGTAAAAAAACACTGTCAAACAGACAGTGCACGTCATTTCATGCAACTGGCTGCCATTTTACAGGCCCTGTAGCTTTGCGTCCCAGACTTTCATCTGGTTTGCCGATTTCCTTATTGTACCAAGTTCAATATCGTTAAAAATTGTACATTAAAACTTTCCAAAGTAAATTCCCGTAAAGGAATCTGCCAGAGTAAAATACCGCTATCTCTTTTGAAGTAAACCTTCCGGCTTCTTTTCCATTCTTTGTTACGATACTCTCCTGTACAGACATCACAAAGTTGAGATAATGACCGAAATTATTCTGCATTTCTGTTGCTGTAGCAGTAATCATACGCATTCTTTTTTCCGTTACTGTGAGGCTCTACGCCCTGTAATCTTTCGCTTACAATATAATTGCTTTCATAATTTCCTGAACGGTATTGCAGGTATCTTCAAAAGAAATATCTTTTGCATAGTCATATTCGCGTCTGTATTTTTCCCACAACTTACGAAGGGTATCGCTTTCTCGGATTTCTTTCAAGATTTCCATGTAGTCCGTAAGAATCGCTCCGCTGCCGCGCTTTTTTGTTGTCCGTTCCAGAGCCTGGCGTAGTGTTTCTTTATCACACTCTTCACCGCGCAGCGCATACAGGATATGTATGTCGTAATAATCTCTCGGACGGGTATTTGCAATGTTGCGGGATAACACCGTTTCCAGCTTTTCCGCCAGCACCGTTTCAAGATTGTAGGCAAGAATACTGATCTGGCGATCATCAAACAGCATGGAAAATGTGTATTCCACCTCACGGGGCGTTATCATGTCGCCCGTAGTAACATCCACCGTCAGCGGTACACTGATCGGCGGATAGTTTGCTTTCAGCCCAACCCGGATGCCGGGATAATCATCCGTTTCCCGTATATCAGAAATTCCGACAACCGCAAACTGCACATCATCGGCAATCTGTACAGTACAGATATCCGTAAAAATTTTCCGGATCGCTTCATGGGTCAGAGTGAACCCTTTGATTGTCGTGTCCAGATCCATGGTTGCCCGCGTATCCAGCCCTACAATAGCAGAAATCAGGAAACCGCCTTTGAGAATAAAATTGTTTTTATAGGGCGAAAGCGAAATTCGTTCCAGCAGTCGCTCTAGCATATAGTTCTGCATGACAAGCTGTGCAGAAATATGCTTCTCTGCTGCCTTATTTTTGATAAAGGCTTTTAACTGCATTGGATTTTTTGTAATCATAAGAGAACCTCCATATAACGCAGGACCTTCGGCTTCACGCGAAGCTGATCTGCGTACTTCATCAGTTTGTGAATATTTTTGTCTTTGGAGGCCGCATAGCGTTTCATAGCCTCACTGACGATCTGGATATCGCTGCCGCTGCCGCGCAGGATATCGCATAGCGTCCGCTCCAAATCATAAACGCGGATTGGGTTGCCGGACAAAGATTTAATTTGGATTTGCCCAAACTCATAATTTTCCGGTACAACACGCTTGATGATCAAGTTCTCTTGCTTCAAAGACGGTGCATTGTAGCCTTTCGGAAAGGTCATCGTATATTTCGCCGGGGTACGGTCCGAATAACCCAGCAGGTACAGTGCAGTATCATGGGAATAGATTCCGCGTCCATACTTACGCTGCAAAAGGTAAAAATCGTCCTCCCACACATTGCTCAGCACATACAGGCCGCGACCAAAACGGTACATTTCACCACTCTTAACATACTCCTGCAGAATGCCGCGGTGAAGTCCGGCTTCCGTCACCTGGGATGTGGATATTGTACCATCCTTCGATGCTTCCAGAAGTTCTTCTATTTTTTCCCTGGTGGTCATGTTTCTCACCTCACTTTAACATTCACACATTATATTATGCAGAAATAATGTGTGAATGTCAATCAAAAAATGACGAACACACATTAAATTACAACAAAATAATGTGTGCTCGTCAAACAAACTACTTAATGCTTCATTAAAATATGCCAGGAATATTTTACTATAAGTCGCGCCCTATATGATATCAACATCTGGCCATCACATTCCAGTAAATGTCTCAATTCCGAAAAACAGACAGATCACAGCACCGTAGAAATATAAAAATCCACCAAACACTGGCTTTCTTGGGCGGTTTTCCGTGATGAGATCCGTCCGGTCTGGCATATAATATCCAACCACCTGCTTTCCCACATCTCGTTTACCGGAAACCGACTGAAAACTGAGGTACCGGTATGTTATTCCATTCACCGAATATTCGTAAGTTGGAAGATATGCCTTTTCGCGGCGCAGCTTTGAACTTCCATCAGGCTGATCCTCCCACCTGTCATATTCAGACTCTTCCACATGCACCACTTTCATCATGGTACTGGCTGAATATAACCGCACATCACGTTTGTAACCATCTTTTGCTCCTCTCCTCTCCAGAATACCAAACCAGGCCAAAAGCACTGCAGCAATGCTGAAACCGAGGCCCGATGTGATATCGTCTATATACGGGAACGGCAATGCTACCAGTGCGATCGCAAGGCTAAACCCACACACCAGGATTTTAACTCTTTTCATACACACCTCCGACCATTAATATTCCGGATGATTTATTTTTCTTTGCCATCCCATGCACCATTTTCATCTACATAATATCCATCTGGTGTTTTCTGTCCGGCATACATAATGCCCTTTCTACCATCAGATACCGGATGGAAATAGTACCATACACCGTCAATCAGAACCCAGCCAGTCTGCATACCTCGTTTTGGATCAATATAGAACCAGCCGCCAAATGTTTCATCCCGTAACCACCCAGTTTTGGTGTAACCATTCTCATCAAATGCCCACCAGCTTCCGTTTACATGTTCCCATGCATACGAAATACCGGATCTTCCTTTCAGATAGCTGTTATCCGCAAAACGGAGCCACCATCCATATGCATCCTGTATCCAGTGACTGTAACCGTCATTGGCCGTACTGTTAGCTGCGCCGGTTATGATGCCACGATCACTGCTGATCCTTCCCTCGATCGGATCTTTTCTGATTGCGGCAGAGGATGCATCACGGTCAGAGGAAGAATCTCTGTCAGCTGTATTGTGATTCCTGTTATCTGATGCTGGCATTGTTGCTGTAAGTTCTACAACTCCGATCATCGGTTGGATCTCATAATTTAGGGCTGCCCCTGCATTCGGTGTGAATTCCACTTCATAGCTGTGTGTTCCTGCTTCTGCCAGCTGCGCTGGATCTTTCCAGGTAAAGCTTCCATACTCCGTGCTTCCTCCGGCCAGAACAGATGCGCTTAAGGAACTTCCTGCCTCTACACTGGAAGCAGTTGGCCAGATGATCTGCGGTGCAGCTGCTTTACCAATGGTGATCTTTCTTGTCACAGTCGTACCATTACATTTCTCATCGCCTGCAATCTGAGCTGTTACCATGACAGATCCGGCACCGATAATCTTCACATCGCTGCCATGATTGTCAGGCAATTCTAAAACGCCGTTATCTTCCGGCACTGAATAGATTACTGCTCCCGTACCTTTTTGTCCGCTTACTTCCAGGTCAAATGGTGCATCTCCATAAACTTTTCCATCCACAGTCACGATCTGAACCTCGTTTTCATCGGCTTTACCGATTTCAAACGAAAAAGCTGCCTGATCTGGTTTCTGATAATTTGTGCTCTCTGTATTTGTGAGTTCATATTCTGCCGTCATCGTATGCTGACCTACAGCGGTTGGTGATAATTTTCCTGGAGTTTCCCAAACAAAAGGATATTAAGGAATAACCTGTGTTTACCTGCTTGCGAATAAAAGAATAATGCTATTAAGTTGGAGATACTGCATAAATGTGCTGGTATCTCTTTTTCGTTGCCTTGAAACAACAGACTATTTCATTTATGCTTGATTACTCTAAACTTATCGGGATATGATTTGCCAAGGGCTTGTTGCGTAAGCAATGCTTAGCACCCTTTACAAATCATAGACGGGTAAGTAATTTTTCAAAAGCAGAAAAAAATAGTAACCTTAAGATTTTGAATTATTGTTGCAAGCATTAGAAAATGATATAATGTAGACACAAAAAGATGTACAAATTAGAATTTGTAAAGGAGACATTTTTAATGACTATGAACAAGGGTGTTTCCGTAAGAATAAACAGGATAAATCTCAATAGGGAGAAGAGTAAAAAATGATAGAGGCGTTCTTGGATTTCTTTCAATTATATACGGTGGATGCCGATTATTTACCAGACTTTTGGCTTACAATGATACTTCTTTATCTGAATGCAGGTCTGTATCTTAGCGACCTATATAATCTGGTGAAACGCAAGTCAAAAGCGGAAACATTCAGTCTGATGGCGATACCAGGAGTCTTTGCAGTAATTTTCGTGTCGATACTATCAATTTTTGCGCATGTACCGAATCTGCAGAGCATAGCTTCACAGGCCAAACGCCTGAGCCTGCTTATAACGGCAATACAGCCACAAACGAATTTTACGCTGCTTCTTATTGTATTTCTTTATCCGATTCTATGGGGAATCGGGCTCTTACGACAAAGGAGGCCTGAACACGGTAGCCGCAAACGCTGGGTGCTGTCCTGCATTCCTGATTATATTGCATGGATCATACTGATATTGGGCATCGGTTATCACCTGTTTTTCGGGGAAAATATCCTGAGTAGTGTTCTGGAAAATGCGGAGGCTGGAGATTTACTGGCCCTTTATGGCTCCCGCAGAACCTGGCTCTATATATGGATGTATGGAATTTATATCCTTGTATGCAAGGAAGTGGTGCTGCTTGTCGGCCTTTTGTCTGAACTTTTGCTTATGCGAATTCCGCTTCGCTACCATAGTGGGCAGAATGCTGATACCTTTGTCAGCTTTTATTATCTGTTTTGCCAGAATGCCATTTTTCGTGGGATTTCCCTGCTGGAAGCTGCGTTGGTGATTCCACTTTGTGGAGTGATGCTTCGGGAAGCGGCATCGCCTTTCAGTGATTACTCGTCGATTATGATATACGCAGTCTTTTTGCTGCTGACAGGCGCAGTGTTTCTCGTTCTTATCGCCATTGGTCCGGTCATGCGGACACTTTCCTGCTTCGATGCATGGGGACAGCGCAAGCAGATCAGAGAGCTTTTCTGTACGGAATATTTTCTCATGCAGCCAGTTTCCAGCAACAGATCGTTCACGGTCACTCATCATTTTATCATTGACGAACAGGACGCCGCCGGTGTTTACTATCTTCCGCTTCTCACAGACATCAGCGGATGGGCCTCCCCGAGAAAGAAAGCAGGCAAATGGAAAATGCTCTCTTTCGCAGATGGCAGAACCCTTGAATTGTCAGAACACGAGGCAGAAGCCGCCAAGGAAATGCTCTCTTATGCATCCAACCGTCTCTATGCCCAGAAGATAACTGGAGAAAATTGGAGCAATAAAAACAATATGCCTGGCACAGAGGAAACCTGGAACCCACTCATAAGTCCGGCAACATCGATGTATCAGAAACTGGTCAAGATATTTTTAGGCCTGATGGTTATTCTTTTTATGATGAGCTATCAGATACTGAAGTAATTGAAAAAAGAAGCAGGCAAACGAGTATATAACTATCAAGAGGGCGATTATATGAAGCGTTGGATTGAATAACATACAAATCCCAGTTTATATCAGAGAATAAGTTTAAAACTAACAAACCGACGGAGTGATCCAGACACGGTGGCGGAAGTCCTCAGACTTTCCGACGCTGTGGCTGGTTCACTTTGGCGGTTGGGCGAGCTTTAGCGAGCCTTATAAGCCCCCGTTATCTAACAAGGGGGGCACAAAAAACAAGAGACAATATACACTAACAAGCGGAAAACGCTGTATTTATAAGGTAAAACCGCATTTTACATGGCGTGATATAAATTATGCCATTATCACTATGAAAAATTGAATAAGACATAAGAAAGACAGTTGATTTCAAATAAGAAATTGATTGTCTTTTTTTAACAGAAATGTAGGCAATTATCAATACATGGTAGTTGCCTTTTTTAATTGGAGGAATTTAAAAATGAATGATAAAAACTTTATTGAAGAACTAAGACAAAAGCGTGAGGAATACGGAGTAACACAAACAAAGCTTGCTGTTGCCTGTGGTATCAGCCGTGAATATTACAACCGCATTGAAAAAGGAAAACAGCCATTGAATGATGAATTAAAAGAAGTCCTAGAAAAACAGATTGAGCGTTTCAATCCACAAGAACCTCTTTTCCTGTTGATTGGTTACTTCCGTGTCCGCTTTCCTACTACGGACGCATTGGCGATTATTCGTGATGTATTACAGCTGAAATCTGATTATATGCTTTATGAAGATTATGGAAAATACGGATATGAAAGTAAATATGTGCTTGGCGACATCAATATCATGTGTTCCATGCAGGAGCATTTAGGTGTTTTATTAGAACTGAAAGGCAAAGGCTGTCGGCAGCATGAAGGCTCTGGCACCGGAACCGCCTCGGTCTGGGCCATTGCGCAGCGTCATCATGGCATAACTGAATTTCGCTATGAATATGGTATCTTTTATGCTTCCGTCTTTATCTGATAGGGTGCATCATCTTTGTGCGCTCATCCAGATGCCAGGTTTACTGCGGTTGCCTTTCCATAATTTCTGGCGCAACCATATGTATATATTAGAAAGACTGCAGAACAAAATGCCTGCAGTCCTTCTAATATCGTATTATTTTCTATCCGCAATCTCATCGAATGCTGCTTTCAGTTCCTTAACACTGCCTACCCGGATGCCTTCAAACCGGCCATTCTTTCCATTGATTCCGTTCAGCCATTTTACGCCCGTACCTCCGGCCGTTTCCCAGCGCTTAAGGTTTGGTGTATGGTCATCGACCAGGATGTCCATCTTTCCCAGTTTCCGATGCAGCATGGTTTCAACAAATTCCGCTTTATTTTCCCCATAAGGAACAAAGAGACAGTGCGAAGAGCTGATTCCCGGCAGGTACTTATCCAGCCATTTTTTCTTTTCCAGAAGCGCTCTGGTATCTGTATAGTATGAGGATAAGATATTCATATTCTCATCTGCTTTCAGGGCGGCACCTAAAAAGTCCAATAATTCTGTTTCCGGTTCCAGGTCTGTATAATATCCGGGTTTTCTGCTTTCCTCCACTGGAACATCGCGCCATTTTGCAATCGTCCCATCCATATCAAAATACACCCGCATATCACTTTTCAGTATCATTTTCTTCTGCATATATAATCAGTCCTTCTTTGTTTCCGGTTCCCAAAATTGAAGTTTCCGGAAATTGTTTTTCTATTTTTTGCAAACATTTGTTCTCTATTCTAACAAATATACTCTGCCTGCGCAAGCCCTAGTAAAAAACTTCACAAAGACGACCTTGTATAGGCCATCCCTATGAAGTTTCTTAATAGAAAGGGTTCTGTAAAAATTATGAAATTGAAACCGCATGCTGCCGGTCAGTTCGTATCGGCTTTTACAAAGTTTCGATAAACCGTCCGAAAGCAATTCTTCCCTCTTTTGTATTCTTATATACACCGGCGCATTCCAGAACCCGGACAAACACTTTTCCTATTTCTTTCTGCAGAATGGAATGAATGTTACCCTCTGTAATTTCATAGGAGCCTATCCATGTATCCACCCAGTCTGCGTGCTTTTCGATCTGCGGATTACTGCGGATATCCTGTTTTTCAAGGATATATTGTTCCAGAAGAGCCATTTCTTTTTTCAGCCGCGCTGGAAGAACAGCCAGTCCCATTACTTCGATCAGGCCGATATTTTCCTTCTTTATTTGGAAGGGAATATCTTTCTCTTTCTTATTTTTATTTTTATAACAAGGAAATCGCGAGAGTCCAGTCACAATGGGGCTGGATCCAGGCTGCAAGAGAAATGGAGGATCTGAAAACATCTAAGCATCTGCAGAAACTCTATCGAAAGAAAAATGACTGTATCAAAGATTATATTCATAAGATGACACGATGTATCACGAACTATTGTGTAAAGAATGATATTCATACGGTTGTAATTGGAGATATAAAGGGGATTCGTAAAGAGAGAAACCAGGGGAGGAAAACCAACCAGAAGCTTCACAGTCTGCCATATGCCCGTATCTATATGCAGTTAGAATATAAGCTTAAAATGAAAGGGATTTGCCTGATAAGACAGGAAGAAAGCTATTCCAGTCAATGTCCGCCGCAGTCAGAAAAAGTATCGCACATTTATGCAGAGAAAAGAAATCGAAAAAAGCGTGGCATCTGCATTGTAGATGCAGTTATCTACAATGCAGATGCAGTAGGAGCTTATAATATTTTGAGAAAGTATCATGCCGTATCCGGTAAAGAAATTGATATGCCCGTAACCGGGCTGAGCAGTACAAAAACAATAAAAGTAGCTGTGTAACCCATCTGGGTAGCAGTACGGGTGTCATGGACGCACCTCTGAAGCTACGGAGCTATGCTTCGTAATCAGATGCTCGGTAATTCAATTGCCTATGTAGTTCACCCCCGGTCCACCATATCTTTCACCCTGACACGGAATATACATTTCTCCGCATCAATGGCTGCCACAAAACAGGAATACTGCCCGCCAATCTTGATAATGATCGGTCCGCCTGTTGTCGGAGATAAACGGTTCGGATAAAAACAGTATACAGAAATATTGGGAACTCCCGGAATTTTGCCGATCCAGTTCTTCCCCTGCATCTCCACACACTCAATGATAATGTTGCTATGCAGAGGGAAACGTTCCTCGATACCGATCCATTCAGATTCTACACAATCTCTTCTGGAAACAAGGAACCGCGGCTCTTCTTCTGTAGACTTATTCGTGTAGCCTTTGATCTTCACATCAATGATTTTTCCGGAAACTGCCTGTTCCTTGATGTTTGCCGCATATCCATGGATCCATTCCGAAAATGGAAGCACGCCTGGTATTGAAAGCCCTAGAAGATCAACCACAATGTAATTCTGAAGTTCCCGGCACAGGACCACGATAGCTTTTACTTCTAACTCTTCCCCTGACTCTATGGATTTTTTTATCTTCTCCAGAGCTGCCGGCCGGTATTCCGCCTGCGCAGCCCGATAACTTAGGTAAACCGTCATTGTTTCCCGGTCAACTTTGGTAATCTTCACGTTGTAGCAGCGCTCCAGCAGATAAGTTGAACCGAAAATCCCTTTATACAGCGTGGATTCCTCTGTCGGCATAATCAGCTGAACATCCCCGTCATATGCCTGCAACCCCTTATCCTTGATTTCCTGAGTAAACCGGATGTCCGTCAAAAGTTCTCCCTTCTCCATTAGGTACCCATACTGATCTAGTTTTTTCTGGGCTTCTGCCTCCTTAGATTTCGCGGTTCCTCCTAAAAATCCTAATAATTCTAATCCGGTTCCATTCTCACTCATATATTTGTCCTCCTCTTCTTAATTTAATAATATTCCGATTCCCCATGTAAACAGGAGAAAAAATCCCGGAATTCCCACAATAAATGTCAAAAAAATCCTGCGGAACAACAACTTGTCCCTGCGCACCAGTAATAGAAGCAAAAAACCAATTACCAGAGAAAAGCCACTCACCGGCAACGCCAGCATCCGCACCTTCCGGTAAAATTGTTCAAACAATGCAAACACCGTTTCCGTAACCCCGCCATAAGTGGGCCCATTATAATTCTCCAGTTCCGACATGACGCGGTCATACGCATCCTCCAGCTTCCGTTTCTTATCCCAGAGTTTTTCATTCATATCCGGAGCATGCAAAGTAATTGCCGGCCATGCTCTGATGAATTTTCCTGTAAAGTACCTGCACCAGGGTTTAATCACCATCTGCACTCTCCACTCCTTCCATTCCAATATCCTCAAGATCTGCCAGATCCGGCAGGTCATTATCACCATTTTGCGGATCCTGAAACATCTGACCAGTAAATGCCTTCATAAGTGGCGTTCCCGCCTTGATCGGTATGCTGGCAGCCACACTTCCCAAATCCGAAGCATTGATAAAGAAGCTATCATCAAATTCTGTCTGCACGATCTCCTTTTTAACCATGTCTCCGCTTATCAGTTGACCGGCCGGAATGTCGGTTTGCGCATAATATACCTCATGCTCCAGGGCCTTTAATTCCTTTTCTTTCTTTTGCAGTTCATCTTCCGCCTGCCGGTTTTCTTCCTCAAGTCCTGTAATGAATGTATCTGCCTTCGTGATCATCCGGTTATACCTGTTGTTTGCGCTGCAGGCCGATACCATAAATCCCATACATGCCACTAATAGCGCTCCCGTCACTATCCGGAACCCAAATTTTTTAAAGTCGCGCGGCCGTTCTGAAAAACGCTGCTCAACAGAATTGCTCCTTTTATATTTTTCTTCCTTGTATGTACCATCCAGAAGTTTTAAAAAGATCTGCCTGCACGCTTTTCCTGGATAAAATGGATTGCTCTCATATGGAATTGCTGCAAGGACCATATTCTCCGGCAAAAGTTCCTTTACATCTCCAAAGTCCGAACCGACACAGCGGGAACTGATCAGTACCTTGCACTCATCTTCCCCAGGCATTCCCTTTATATCTTTCAGAAGTTCTTTTAATTCATGCTGTTTCCATTCTGCCTTTGATGTTACAATGAAGCGGTTTTGCATCCTCGCATACACATGAAAAATCGTTTTCTGGTCCAGACACCCAAAATCATAGACAATAAAATCATATAAGGGCTTATAGTCCAGCTGGAATTTCTGAAGCGGAACATGGTAATAGTAATCCAGCGTTCCGATTGCAAACTTTGTGATCCCATCCACCTGCTCTTCCTCCCGCTCCTGGCGGCAGAGTTGCTCAAAGCATCCATCCGCATCATCCAGTTCAACGATCGCAGCGCGCTTTCCCTCATGTGCCAGTGTATTAGCAAGAAGAATGGAAATGGTTGTGCATCCAACCCCTATGTTGGTCGCCATAACCCCGATCTCACATGCCTGCCTCTTTGCCGGTTTACATTCTGTCTCTTTCTCCTGTTTTCTTCTTAAAAATCGCCGTATTGCCTTATTCTTCGGCTGCTCTTCCCTTGCCGTGTCCGCTTTTTCCCCTGCATCCTCTTTCTCTGGCTGACCGGAAGGCTTATAAAGGTATGCATACTGTTCTTCCGCCATCTGACAGATCAGGGCAAAGCGCGGCTCCCGTTTTAACATATCACATATAGGATCCGGGAGCTGGCAGACGATAGATGCCACCTGACTGGCCGGAATCCCATTTACCAGTACAGACATTCTCTGGATCAGGTCCGTGTACGATCCGTCATATTCCAAAAGATACTGGATACTGGCATTCACGTCCATGTTGCGATACTGGACCACATGGTCCCCTCCGGCGACCCCGTAATATGCCCGGGCCTCTTTTTTCGTCCGGCCGTTGCAGTACCATTCTGCGATTTTTTCAAAACTGGCATCTTCCTGATAGACGGCCGTATAAATTCCCAGGCTTTCAATTTCTTTCATATAGTCACTGCCACGCATCTCAGACACTACCACAAAAACCTGCAGATCACCTTCCGCCGTAGAGCAGATCTGATCAATGTCGCGCGGGGAAAGTTTTTCCTGATCCTGGTACTGGCTGAGTACCACCGCGTGTATTTGTGGATTGGCCCGGACAGACCGGATCACACTGTCTTTTCCAGAGCGAAATTCTATTCTGTGGACCGTGACTCCGCGTTTTGCAAATACACTCCGAAGTTCTTCTGCTACCGAATCACCGTCTCCACTCATTTCCGTTGCGATCAGAAGGTCTAATTCCTTTTCCATACTCACCTCTTTCTGCCAAATAGTCTGCGCCAAAATCCCCCGGAACCCTTGTCTGGCTTCTCCGGTTCTTCATCTACCGCGACTGCTATCCTGGCAAGGGCTCTGATTTCTTTTGAAAACAGGGATCTTTTATCACTTGATGCTGCTTCCCCGACATTCGCAAAACTTCTGGCATCCTGATTTGTATGAATGATACAGGTCGGTTCCATATTAAGGATTCTGGCTACATGGGATATGCCAAGCTCACATTTTTTATCATCAAGCGGCACCTGGTTTATAACCATTCGGATATTTGATTTTTCTATCCGAAATTCACTGAGCGCATCCAGAAAATTGCGGGCATCCTGCACCGTGGAGGTGTCCAGTGAAAGGATCAGCAGGATCAGATCCGATTTTTCCAGTGGAATGACGGTCGTATCCTTTAAGGTGTTGCAATTGTCAACCAAAATCAGGTCATAATCGCAGCGTCGCAGATTATCCATAATCACCTCTGCAATGCCACAATCCAGACGCGCCGCTTCCATTGCATTATCACTTCCGGCCAGGATATGAATCTGATCATCGTATTCGATTACATATCTGGATACGATGTCCACCGGCGAATAGGCCGGAATGTATCCCAGACACTCTCGGTCTTTACAGATCCGTTTTACCCAGTCCATTACATTGGGTGATGGGCAGATACCAAACGCACTGTCCACATCCCCAAATTCCCAGTCTGCATCAAGCACCAAAATTTTAAGCCGTCTTCCATTTCTCTTCATATCCGATAAGACATGGGCTAATTCCCTCACAATGGTGGATTTCCCTACGCCACCTTTTGGGGAATATACAGAGATCGTCATCTGCTGCAATGACACGCTTGTAACCGGCTGGCTTAAACCGATCTGTTTATAGGTCCGCCGGACTGCCCTGTTTATCGTATGCATTGGCGTTAGATCCTCTTCCGCCGGCATACGTCTGATAACTTTCTCCGGTTCCCGTGTTTCTGGAATGGGTTCTACCAAAGCTTTTCTACCGGCAGTCACTGTGGGTTTGGGTTCCTGTGTCTGGGTATCCGGCAAAAGGTCTGGCATTTTTTCTGTTTTGGCCGCAGCTGGTTCTGGTCTTAACGCTTCCTCTGCTTTCTCTACTGCCTCTACAGAAATCTCTTTGCCCGTTTTTTCAGCAGTATTTTCGTTGACTGCCTGGGCAATTTCTTCTTCATCAGCTTTTTCTTCTGCTGCTTCTGAAACCGCCTGCGCTGCCCCATCGTCAGTCACAGTTGCAGGGGCCTTCAGCAAAATATCCGGCGACATATCCTGTTTTATCTGCTCTTTTATATGGACATCTTCACTATTAAACAGATCCTCAAATTCACCAAAAAAGTCATCCGGAAGGATCGCATCCAGTTTTTCCTGTACAGACGGCTCTTTTTCCTCTGCTTTCTCTATTACGGATTCATTTTCCTGAACAGGCGGTTGAGTGGCTGCCCTATTGACCGCCAATCTTTCCTGGTCTGCCATCCTGTCCAGATTTTCATGATCCGCAGCCGTTTCCTTTAATAAGTTCGAAGTCCGAACTGGTCTTGCCATAATCTACCTCCAAAAAATTGCATTCAGAAACGGAAGATACTCCCGCAGCTGTGTGATCAGTGCGATCCCGATTTCCACCATTTCTTTGCGCGGTCCCGGGAAACATACGGACGAAAGCCCAAGCAGGCAGAACCCGACAAAAATAGTGGCTGCAAAAAACCGCACAATCTGCCCGGCTGCCTGGATTATAACGGAGAACGTATCGGGATGCTCCACAATGATGATATCCGTTGAATCCTCCAGGCCATGCTGTGCTTTTATTCGTTCTGTTTCCAGACTTTTTCGTTTCAGCCGTTTCTGTTTCCTCATTTGTATCCTTTTTGTAAATATGTTCATACTCCTCCGTTAAAACAATAAATGTTTACTCCTTAAATATTTTTCTATCCGGCCGCGTTCATCTTCCCGTAGCCGGTCTTCCACCGCCTGCTGATATGTGATCTGATCCACATGCTCCGGAGCATCCAGACTATCCAATATCGTGTTCGTATACTGCATAAAAGCTGTTTCAATGATCTGCTCATTCGCAACCGCACGTTCCTCTTTTGTGGCATTTACCATGCGGTTTTTAAGCCCTGAATAAACCTGCCTTGCACTCACCGCGCTGTCCGTATACGCATGGTGCATAGTTCTGCGAAATTCAGGCTTTTGGATTTCTGCCTCATAGAATTGCTGCATGATCGCTGCATCTTCATCTGAAACCGTTTCTGTATAAGTCACCTGCGGCCCAGACTGTGCTCCCGCATCTTTTCCTACTGCTTCCACTTCTGACTGATAGGACGGCTGTTCCTTTGATCCCGGTCCTGAAACCGTCTCTACGGATGACTGATTATTATCCTGTGACTGGGATACGGTCGTAACAGCCGGCTTTGATGAGGAATGCACATTTACTTCCAACATTTTTTGCGGCTCCTCTTCGTAAACATTCAGTCCTTCCGGATTGTTTCTGTAGGCTTCTGCCTTGTCTTTCAGGATCGTTGCACCTTTCTGCAGAAGAGGGCCTCCCATTCTTACAAGTTCGACACCGCCTTCATATACCGGCTCGGCCATAACTTCGCCCAAAATGCTTCCGGCATTTGCACCCATTGCGCCGCCTATGGCCGTCATCTGCATCTTTGCTGCCGGAGAACTGAATGCGGTCATGGCCATCCCAGCCGTTGCCCCAAAGGTCATCCCGGCCATGGTGCCTGCCGCGGTTGTCGCACCTCTCACCCTGGTCTTTGCAGCTCTTTCCCGGTACAGCGCCGCTTTCCGTTCCAGGGATATATTTTTAAACTGCGGAGACTCAAAATTATCAATGGTTGCATATTGATCCAGTATTTCCTGCTCTTCTTGTGATATACCACTTCCTAGTCCGCTCACACCGCCTCCAAAGCTGCTTCTGGATGGTGAAATCGCACTCTGGGCCCTGGCCGACAGAGCATCAATACGTCCAATTTCCTCCTTCGTCCGGGCATTCTCACCGCGGAGCCTGGACTGTTCTTCCATACGGATGGACCGCGAATGCTCCGCTTCGCCAATTCCCTGATCCAGTTCCCGGATCCTCGCATATCCATCCACCGATGGGGTATCCCCCCGTTTTTTCTGTTCATTCTGCTCCGCCTGGATCGCCTGTTTTTCAGCCTTCATAGACGCAATCTGTTCATTATCCATGGCAATTTCTTCCCCAATGGACGCAATTTTAGAATCATTGGAGCGGATATCCTCATTTAAAGAATCCTTCTTTCTTCCGATGGCATCAATACCACTGGCAATATTCTGCGCGGTCGCTGCTGCCTGGGCATGAGGGCTTTTCTCATGTATGTCCTCTTTCGGTGTAGGCCGATAGCCAAAAGCGAAGGATGTATCCGCATCATCCGCATTCAAATCCGGATGATTGCCTATGATATCTTCCATTTCACTCTGGAGTTCCTCGCCCTTATTTACATCTTCCAGGTCTTTCTTTTTCTGAACATCTGCTAGATCATCCATCATATCCGCGTTCCTCTTATCGGATTTTGCGTCAGAGGACGCATGGGCCAGCGCACCGGCCGCTGCTCCAATCCCGCTTCCAATGGATCGCATCAGGCTTGTGGCCCCCATAATGGTTCCAAACCCGGCAAGCTCCATTCCCATTCCATTTCCGATATGAAGAAACCCACGGATGACCCCCCGCGCCGGTATGATACAGCCACAGATAATGAGTGCAATCAGGGCATAACCTTTGCTTTCCTGGGCCGTCCCGATGATCATAAAAAACATGGGGATGAGCAGCAGGCAGGAATCAATCACCGGGTTTAATAAAATTCCAAGCACCTGCCGCATCCAGTTGGATATCGTTCCCCGCTCGACCATTTCAAACAATGCAGCAAACGGGAACAACAGCACCAAAACCACCATGCAGACGGCAGCGGAAATATAGCAGACTGCCAGGTACGCCTGATAAACGACCGCGCCTACATATAATATCGAATTAATAAACACGACCTTACCGTTGGGCTTTGCCATTGCACGGAACTGGCTGATCAGGTTGTAGTCTCCTCCCGAACCAAAGAAAAAGGCATAGGAATTATCCCCCATGTTGACGCCGGAGCCAACACTGTCCGCCACCTTAAGGATCATCGACTGGCTTCCAGTCATGAGCGCATGGAGCATGGCATCTCTCAGGTATAAAGCAATTCCCAAAAGCTGCGGGAACAGAATAAAACCGATGCTGCTGGCAACAAATAGTTTTGTCATGTCCAGCAGCCGTTCCTTGACCCGCGGATTGCCATTTGAGTAGAGGAAACCAACCAGGTAGTATAAGAATACTGGCACCATAAGCGTAAAAACCAGGTTCCGCAGGTACCCATACATCGCCATACCCACCAGGCCATATATGTTGCCGGTCCCCATGTCAAAGGAAAACAGCGCCACGTCCCCAGTACGGGCAGAGGCACCTCCCACTCTTCCGAATATGATCGCGTTTAAGTCACACCCAAAAGAAGTCAGCAAAAAATTCAGCCCGTCACCAATTCCTATACAAAACTCCCCCAGCAGTTCGGCGAAAATTCCTCCGTCCAGCATGTCCGGTGTACTGGAATCAGGTGCGTCCCCGGCGGAATCATAAATACTCTGGTCCGCACGGTCCGTCCACGGCCCATCCGCATAAGAAGATACCGGTGCCATGCAGAATGTAAGTACAAATATAAGAAGCAGCAGCTGGATTGTTTTTCTGCTGATGTTCTGCATATGTTTCATTTGCTTCATGCCCCCTGTTTCATCCTTGCGTGTTCTGCAATCTTTTCTACGTCTGTTTCCACTACATCAAACTCGCTGTCTTTTAGATAATCCGCCTGGATGAACACTGCGCGCTTCGTAGGAATGTCAACCAGACATAGCTCTCCATATTTTTTCGCCTCGGATGTACCGCCCAGATTAAGTACCGTATCTACCTGGGACTGGGTAAGGTTTGTAGTATCTTTGATGTACTGCCCATCCAGATAGTTATGGCGAAACAGCATAAAGGTCTCCGTGGATTTTAAGATTTCCTCTGTATCCTGGTATTTTGCAAAGTCCTTTACGGACTGGAGGATCAGCCATGGAGCTGTATGACGTTTACGCGCTACGCGGTATAGGGCATTCTCAAACATGCGTGCTCCTTCAAATTTCAGGATACGGTGTGCCTCATCGGTGGACACTATGAGTTTCCGGGCCTTATTCGGATTGGTAGAGTTTTTCTTGATAAAGTTTTCTTCAATATAAGACTGCACGACCATGATCATGTTAATACGCTCCGTCTCATCTGTGATCTGCGACAGATCAAAATTATGAAACGGCAGCGACATATCAATAGAAAGCGTGGACTGGCAATCTAGGTATGCCTGACTGCCATGAATTTCCCGCAGATAATAGATCTTGCCTTCTTCATGATTATTACAGACATGGGCACCTCTCTCGGTTCTTTTTAATGTGGACAGCTCTTCTCTTGTGAATTCCTTCATGCAATGAGGACAGTAATACATTTCACGCACGCGATCCTCAAATATATCCAACAGGAGGGAGAACGCGTTTTCTTTGAAGTTGTCCACATTCTCCCGCGCATCCAATAATATTGCACGATAAAAATCATGCATCTGGGGCAGCCGCTTCTTTCTCCGCCCTGACCCAAAGGATCCTCCGGATGCTGGCACCGTTTCATAAAGAGACGCTGCATCCTTGTCCCGAAGGCCGCAGTCAGCATAGATTTTCCTTACATTCTTTGAAATAATGGATTTAATACGGGAATATTCCGTCGGCTCAAATTCACCGACCATGCCATTGGTCGTAAAACTGGTTGCCAGTACCATCAGGATATTCGTCATGTCCACAATCTTTTCTTCCAGATACAGCGTTGGTATCTCCTCTCCGGTTGCCCGGTTATATTCATACTCATCGCTGATCTCAAAAAAATTAAGTTGGGAGTCGGAATAATTGGAAATCAGATAATTGACTCCTCCTACTGCTTCTGCCACTATAGAATACTCACCTCTCTTTCCATCGCCAGGAAGCGGTTCATAGTCAATGTTCGCGATATGCACGCCGAAATCCACCTGCCTGGAAAACAGCTGCTTCACGGTTGCCGACTTTCCATATCCGGACTGCCCAGCGATCACGGCTCCATAGGAGAAATGGGTCTTATCAAACGGGTCAAACGTAACTGGCATTCCAGAATAGATAGATCGGCCAAATACGCAGCCCTTTTCATGGAAATATTCGCTCGTGGTATGGTTAAAGATCAGGGATAAATAGGCCTGGCTTAAAATATGTCCCTTGATCGGCTTTTTACTCACACTCAGATTTTTCCCGACAGATATTTTTGCTTCAAATATCTCATTAAGTGGGAGGGATGTTAAAAAAGCCTCCTTATGCATCGCATAACAGGAACGAAAACCAATCCCCTTTCCCCTGGAAATAAACTCGGAAATCCGTTCTGTTAAAAGCTTTAAGCTTTCCGCGCGGATCAAGAATAGAAAATATGTTTCAAACAGGGTTGACTGGTCAGAGTCGATCTGTCTGGCCCACCGCTCTGCATCCGCAATCTTTCCATCCAAAATTCTGAGCCTGTTTCTGTCCCGTTCCCCGGATCGTTCCATGTCCAGTGACCGGATCCGGCGGTTGATCTTTTTCTGGGATTCCTCTAAGAGCGGGTCTATGATGACCGTGGACTCCACATAATCCATATTGAAGATCCCGGCAAAACTATGGGCAAACCGGCCCTCTACAGGCAGTTTGTCGATATAGAGACCGGCATAATAAAGTTCAATCCCGTTATCATCCAGCGTCATGTAAGATACCGGCATGGTATTCACACCATCCGGCGCAAGCACCTGTAAAATCCCGGCACGCTCTTTTATGGGCTTTGGCACATTCTTCGTCCCGCTATGAAAAACAGTACATCCTGTTTTCTCTTCCGCCTCTTCTTTTTTCTGCTTTTTCTTAGACCCGATATGTACGATCAGTAACGTCACGCCCGACAAAACGCAGATGCACAGACTGAACATCATAAGAAAATCAACCATTTTGCAGTCCTCCGTATAACATTTCATCAATCAGTTCGTCCGTAAAGGATTCCTCTAAATCCGTGTCCTCCCGGTACGGCATGATCCGGCTGTCCCAATTGGACTCCAGCAGATCATCATAGCGGAACCTATTTCCAGTAATCGGGTGATAATGCGTATGGAGCATATTAAAGAGCTCCGCTTTACTGCAGGGCACCGCTTTTACATCACACTCCACCAGGTTGTGAAGCAGCTTTTTGATATCTTCTTTTAAATGTTTTGTAGCTTCCTGATACAGTTCCTCTTTCGTTAGGACCGTTGCCAGGTCCGGCGGAGCGCTCCAGGAAAGTACATATGTCTGAATAAGGTTCTGCCTAGCTGCATCCGGTCCTGACACTTTCGCGATATAGGCCAGCTGGCTTTCCACATGACGGATGCGCCAACTGTATGCTTTTATCTTTTTCTGGAGCAGGAGCAGTTGTTTGGAACGCTCCCGGGTTTCTGCGGAATCAAAATCACTCTTTACTGTTTCAAATTCTTTCCGGAGAGCTTTATAATCTTCATTCGTCTCAAAAAGCATGTCCTGAAGACCGGTTAAGATCTTCTCATATTCCCGGACAGTGCCATCCATGTTAATGTCTTCCCCATATATGCGGTATGTAACCCTGGACGTAAATTCTGAAATAAAGGCAGCATAATTATTTTTGACCCTTACTTTTTCCCCAATCGGCTTTGTGTAAAAGTCGCTGCCACCGCATTTTAGTACAACAACAAATTTCTTCCCACCATTTGTCACGATGACCCCCGGCCCGATCTCATCAATCGGTACCAGTTCATCCGTCTGGGAAAACAGCCCTCTTTCTTCTGTTTCTGCCTTTTTTGTCTTTAAGTTCTTTTTTCTCATCCGGATAAGCCAGATAGCAGCTATTCCCAGAGCCAGAATGGTCAGCCCTAAAAACGCAGCCGTAAGCCTAGTAAGATGATTGATACTTTCCATCTTAGAATTCTTCCTCCCATTCCGTGTTTTTGTAATAAGTTCTGCGATTTAACCGATGCGCAATCAGACTGATAATGAGCTCATCGGCAGTACGTCCACCAAATGCCAGCAGGGAACTGCCAAAATCGGGGACCGGAAAAGTGACCCCGGTAAAAAGTCCTGCCTCAAGCATCACGCCAAGCCACACACCCAGAAAAGCCAAGTGGATCATTGCCGTGATCTTAAAAAGAAGATAGGCAATCACTCCGCCGCCCAGGCACACCAGTAATGATTTGTTTGAAAAGATCCACCATTTTGTCACATCTGTAAAATCCGGTGGTCTAAGTTCTGTCAGCTGATCCATGCCATTCCTCCGTTTCTAATGCTGCAGCATGCCCAAAAACAAATTGATAAGTCCCACTAAGCAGCTAATGCTAAAAAACACGATCACTTTCGCTCCAACCACGTCAAGAAATTGATGTTTCCCATGGCCGGTATCATTTGCCGCCAGCTTAATTCCTGCTACGATCAATGACAGAACCATACCGCCTATGGACAAATACAGGCATAAACTGTAAAAAGAGGCAATCGGGCTCTGTAACGCTTCGCTGTCACTAAACCCAAAGTCGGATACCTGATCGTATGGATCCAGCTCAATCTGCCCATCTCCCATTCCAAAATCCATATCCGACAGTCCCGCGCCGGTTGAAGACTCTGTGATTTCTGCCGTTTCAGTTGATTCTGCCGGTTCCGCATAGGCACTCATTTTCATCGCACCTACCAGCAAAAAGGAACTCGCTAAAACAATTCCGATCCATGCACCTGGCCGTTTTTTTCTACTGGAACGCATCACCAGCCGCCTTATAAACCAGACTTACAAAGAAGATTGCCCCAAACGCACAGATCATGCCCACGAAGATCCGGAATATCTTCTGCTTCGTCTGCTTTGCGTCAGAAGTATCACCAAATGACAGTTTTACGCCTGCATAGATAAAGAGCAGTACAAAAAGTCCCACAGCCACCACAATCGCAAAAGAGTAGCCGCTTCGGAACACATCCTGCACCTTCGTGATTGCTTCCGTAAAAAGTCCTCCGCTTGTCGCATCTTCTTTCATCCAATTTGCATCCTGGACCGTCTCCGCATAAGAGCAGATCGTCATCATTCCACTTAAGACTGCCGCCTGCATGGTCAGAAGTGCCTTCCTTCCATTTTCTTTCCATCTTCTGAACATTCCTGATGTCCTCCTTCATCTTTTCTATTGGTTATGAACAGTTTCTGCCCATATCCATTACCCTAACTTGGTTGGGATACTGGATATATGCAGAACAACCAGAAATTCATGGGAAACTGCCGCAGATGCAGCAGCTTTCCCATAAACAAACAAATTACTTGTTGGAATCTTCTTCGGAACTTTCTTCCGTTTCTTCTTCCTGTGTTTCCTCTTCCTGATCTTCTTCCCCTTTTGTCGACTGATTGCCCGGTCCTGTATGCAGCGTTACCAGATGAATGAAATGGTTTTCATCATCCTTGGTCCAGATGCACCAGCCCTTATAAATTTTCACATCTTCCGTATACGGTTTCAGAAAATTCATAAACAGGGACAGCTTCTCGTAAAAGCACTCTCCGCTTTCCGCAGTCGTCTTGACATCAATAGCTGATACAAAGTTATCATTCTTCATGTCAGAGATGCTCATCATCTGTCCTTCAAATGAAACTTTTACCGTATCAACCTTCTGGGCACCTGCATTCATAACGCTAAGCGCGCGTCTTAAACTGTTGCTGTTGGCCTGAAATTCATACTGCACGGTTTCCGTATTTCTGAAAGCCGCTTCATACATCCGCTTATCAACAGCGCTCTGTATATTCAAGCGAAGCTGATAAATCGCATCCGGCCACTTAAGAGCGATACCAATGATGTTTTTATGCTCCTCATCAAACTGGAATGAAATACCGAGCTGATTATAGCTTTTGTTGCATGCCAGAATCCTGATCAGTGTTCCCGGTTGGATCGTCAGATAGGTCGAAATTGCATCTACATAAGGTTTATAATCTTCCTCTTTTACCTCAGACCGGTCTTTACTTTCAAAACGGACCATCGTTGGAGATAAATCCACCGTTAACATCGTGTTCTGGCGATCCGTGGATGCCATTTTCAAAATCGGGCCCTCTCCGGATAATACCGGAAGGAAGCCGATCCCACTTTTTGTAGTTGCCATGTGGGGTAAATACTGTGAGATTTTCTCCAACGGAATACTCATGCTAAATGCATCCGTTTTCGGATTTTTCACCTTGGTCGGTTCTTCCACGAAGCCTACCGGGATCTGAATAGCTGGTTTTTGGGAAAGCAGTGTCACCTGCTTTTCCTCAAACTGCATATATACAATGTCGGTCTGCTCCGCAACAGCTCTGACCGAACCAGCAAACCGCGCCGGCAAGTAAACGGAAAGTTTCTCAACCGGCACCACTTCACCCTTTTCATCAAGTCCTTTGATCTTAGCCTCGAACTTCACGCTGGCGGTGGTCGTTTTTCCCTCTACGGAAAACATACACGGGTAACCTTTTGCCGTTGCCTTATTACTGGCCAGAAAGCTGATAACCCCCTCTTCAATCGTGATCTTATCCATCAGTTCCAACATCTTTTCGCTGGTAGCTGCAACGATCATCATCTTACTCATATGTTTCCCCTTTCTCTTCCACTGAATTTTCCAGTTCATCTGTTAAGATACGCTCATGCGTCTGCGTATCCATTTCATACATTTCCAAAATCATCCTTTTGGCTTCATTCATGGTGCCGTCCGTATCTACCTGGCCGCCATCCCACTCTGAAAAATCGGAATGGTATAACTGGTAATCATAGCCACCTTCCGAAACCTGAACATATAAATAGCCCTTATTACCCAACTTCCAGGCACACTCATCTTCCGTAATCTCCGGCTCCGGAGCACAGGTTGCCTGGCATCGTTCCAGACGTTCTGCCAATTCGCAGATATGGTAAACTTCACTGCCAAAACGCAGATGATACTCATCCATACATCCGCAGGCCACAATGACTGTGCTGTTCGGATACTTCACCTCTACATACGCACCATCCGGGATCTGAAACAGCTCCCGGTAATTCGGATCAATGAAGCGGATCATGCGTGTTTCATCCGCTTTATCATTTTTATATCGGTTCATAACGTCCTCCTTTTTAGAAATCAAACAAAGAAAAAATATTTGCCATACCTGCCATGGGCTGCTTTTGTGGCACTACCACTGCCGGTTCCTCGTTTTCCGGCTCCTGCAGATCCATAAAATCTTCATCCCACTGGCCGAACAGATTTTCAAACAGCTCATCTTCCTTTGCTTTTTTACGTCGTTCTACCTCTTCTTTTCCAAGCAACTCCTCGTATACCTGCATCGTCACATACGACTCAGCCTGTTTGTCAGAGCTGTGGAGCACATCAAACATCTTTTGCAGGGCACTTCCAGACTTTACATCCTGATCCGCCAGGCTTGATGCCAGTGCAACCCTCGCATCGACACCCTCTGCCATGGCAGAAATTCCTTCCACGGAGAACTTTCCCTGAATGGCTGCCGTTGCAACCTGCTTCTCCGCGATCAGTTCAATCACTTTCGCCTGCGCGGTTCCTTCGTAAGCCATATAGTACGTTCTGCATTCCATGGTCTGGTTCATCCGGTAGTGACGCCTGGAAGCCTGCCAGACAGTAAAAAGACTGTATCCCAGCTGATAAAAGATCAGGGTCGGATAGTTGTACTTCTTCTCGCCTTCCGTCCAGCACAGATCAACTCCTGTCTCGATGAGTTTTGGATTGGTGATAAATACTTCCACGCCGTCCTTTGCCCGCTCACGAATCCAGGTTTCCCTCTTTAATGCTCCCGGGCTCTCCGCTTCCACAACAACGGCAAAGATCCCCGCGGCTTCCAAAATATCCCGGAGCCGGTGTGTGACATTCCATTCATTTTTTCCGGAGCATTCAGCGAATACTACGGATTTTCTGCCTTCCGAAAGCTCTGATTTTATCAGTTCAATGAGCTTTTCTTCTTTCGGCAGCAGTTTTTCTCCCGAACGGTATTCATCGTGCTGAGCGGCTCTGATCAGAATGTCTCCATCAACCGGATTACGGATCTCTTCGTTGCCATACGGCATGTCCGGATAAAAAAGCCCATATTGTAATGCCTGGCTGAGTAACGCAAATCCACCGCTTTCTCTTCTTTTTGCATACGCAGTCAGTCTTGACACCAGAATGGAATGATCCCGGGCCACCTCTCTTGCCATCGGAACGGTCACAACCATCTCCTTTAGATCCGGCAAATAGGATGACATGTCCGAAAGGTCCAGAAAAACGGCACAATCCAGCAAAAAGTCTGTAAAGATCGTAGGGCTGATTCCCGGCTTTGTCTTTGGCGACGATAAACTCCGGCCGCGGGCAGATACTTTCTCCGCAAGATCCTCCTCCGAAGATGATCCCGCATATTCATAGCGCTGCTCCACTTTTCCGTATTGCTTGGAAAAATTCGCAACATCTGTCCAGCGGTACCCCTTCGATGTCATTTTCCACGGTGCCAGCCGGTAAATCAGGTAATAAAGATCCTCTGCTTTTCCGCCGGCGATGGTTCCAGTCAGTGCAAGCTGTTTCTTCGTTGCCTTGATCAGGCAGTGCATTGCATTTCCCTGGGCACTGTCTCCGTCCTTACACACATGGCACTCATCAAAAATAGCGATGTCAAAATACCCTTTCATGTATTTTTTAATATACGAAGCAGGCGAGTATTTTCTTACCCCATCTCTTTCTGAAACAGATATCGGTTCCGTCTCATTCTCTGCGTAATACTTTCTTGCATATTCTTTATGTACCCAGACCGTAGTCTTTCCTTTTTGGGCTTTGTTTCTGAAGTATGTTGCCCGGTACCAGGGGCTGATTTTCTTTGCACCGATGTTTTTTACATGCGGCATCCATAAAGATTCCCCACACCAGATGCAGTTGGAATTCCTCCCTGTTTTATACGCAAAGTCGTTAGCAGTAAGCCCGCAGATACCGCCTGACGCTGTATAGGCAGCAAGCACCTCTCCACAATACGGGCATTTCATTCCATAGATTGTCTCGATCTTAGTTGTCCCTTTTTCAAAGTCTTTACCGCCGCAGGAAACACATTTTCGGACGGGCATATTTTCTACTCCGCAGTCTGGATTCCTGCATTTTTTCATATACGCCATCTTAGCAATTTCCTTTTTCGGTACCGGCTTCAAGCTATAGGAGAGCTTTGCAAAATCTTTCGAGAGGATATAAAATTCTTTTCCAACCCTCAGACTCCCGCGCTTTCTAATCTCCAGCAACTGGGAAAAATCGGTTATGATCGTTGCCTTTGCATATGGAATCTGGCGTTCGATCTCCCCTTTCCATTTTTCAAGGAGATGACCAGGACACATGACGAGATTCCTGTATTTTACCAGGGACTCATCCATATAAATATCCTTGAGTGCTCTATGGCTGCGTCGCATTTCCTTCTGCACAAAATAGCTTTCGCAGATTGCAGCAGCCTGCGCTGTCTTTCCTGTGCCCATCCCCTCACAGATGATGGAAAAAGTTGCGCCATTTAAGAGGTGTGTGGTAACACCATTCACCATGGCTGCCTGCTGAGGGTAAAGTCGGATAGAGTTTAGGGTAAATGCATCCACCTCACCTTTCAGTTCGCTTTCCGGGCTCAGCAGATTTTCAAGATTTTCCACGAGCGTCGATCCGTACTGTCGAAAATACTCATCCATGCTGTTAAAGTTGATCGAGCGCTGCTCTTTCTTTGAGATCCAGATCTGTTTTTGCTCAAACAGGACCTGGATAGCAGACTTTAAAGCCTCATAATCAAAGGTTACAAGATCATATATCTGCATTTCTTTCAGGTCATCCGTTCCCTGTAGAGAATATTCCGTCTCAACGCATTCCGTATGAAGCCGATTGGAATAAGCATTGATCAGACCCTCTCTCAGTGCATATGAAAGGATTGGTTTTCCCCACCACTTAAGCAGTGGCAGCGGATATTTTTTCATCAGAATTTCATAAAGTTCTTCTCCTGCAGTTTCTTCTTTTGAAACGAACAAATCGTTTCCAATCGCTGCATTTAAGATCACTCCATGATAAAACCGCTCTTTTCCGCGCATGATCGGCACATAGTAAGCTTTATAGCTGCCAAACACGTTATACCGCTTCTCCTGTCCGTTTTTGTTCAGCCAGATTGTGTTCTGCTCGGTGGTGCACATCGTACTTGCTATCGCCTTTGCCTCCTGTAATGTCCGGGTAAAATAACTGATGTAAGCAGCCCTGATTCCCCGGATCAGCATTCGCTCCAGATAAGCCTCAAACATACCGATTCTAATCATTCCGTTTTTCATCACACTGCCCTCCCCTATGCTAACTCTCGGATCGTCCCGAAATTATCAATCACATGCAGCGTGATCTGGTTGCGTGTTGTGACTAAAACAGAATGAATATCTCCATCATCATTAATCTCCGGAGTTTCGACCCGAACTGGCTTTGCCTGTCCTCTTTGCAGGTGTAAATCGCCGCGGTCTTCATTTCCGGCCAGGCCCTGTCCGCCTCCCGCAATCGCAGACAGATACAGCAGATCTTTTTTCAGCGGAACAATTGGCTTTCCAAGGCCAACCGACTGATATTCGTTGGTCTGCAGAGCTTTTTTAAGCACTGGCACCAATGCACTCGTATTATGAAGCAGAATTGCCTCATCGAATTCCTTCGTTGTAAAGAGCTCAATCTCACTCTCCAGCGATACGGGAACTTCCATGCGTGTATCTGGGTCTTTGGGAATGTACGGAATATTCTCAAGCGGTGCCCCAGGATTTGTACTCATCCACTCCTCGTACTCTTTCCGGTATAGCCCGATCGATGCACGCTTCTGACCAATGAAAACCACCTGTTTGTATTTCGCAAACTCCTCATCGTCAAAACGATAGAAGGCCACAGGCTTAAACCTTGCCAGCAGAGACTTTGCAAATTCATCCAGGTTCATTGTGGTAAAGGAAACAACCAAGACAAGATATCCTTTCGTTTTCATTAACTGGAAGATGCGTTCAACAAAGAGCCTTTCTAGTCTTGTTGATCCATCATCTCCGCCTACGCCATATGGCGGATTGGCAAAACACAATGTAAATGACCGGTTCGATGCCCGGATCCCGCCAATGAAATCTGCACATACTGGAAATTCAATCTCCTGCTTATACTGCTCAAAGGTTTCCCGATTCAGTTCCACACCAAATGTATGGACAGAACCGACTTCATCTGCCCTCTCGCACTGACTTAAAAACGCCTTCAGTGCTTCTGCATTACCAAACGATGGTTCCAAAACGCAGCATTCTCCCTGCAATCGGAACAACCTTCCTATTTTAGTGGCATGCACCGGATCCGTGTAGTAAGCGCCAAGCTTACTGTCATTAAATACCGTTCTTGAGAACGTATTCTGTTTGATGATTTGCTCCATCACCGTTTCCTCCTTTTGGAATAGTCTTAAAATAAAAAAAATCCCAGTTATCGCTAACCGGGATTTGAATATAAAAAAATAGACTATTCCCTCCAAAGGCCCATATGGGCTCACTCACCGCCAAAAGCGGTATCTTTGAAAAAAATAATCTAATGAAATTATTATAACAAAGCAATTCTAAGATTGCAATATCGAAACTGGCAACATACTCGCTGCATATCCTGATGAATTACCAACCCCCACTTCAATTTCTTATAAATATGAAGTGAGGGCTTCCGATAATTCTGTCTCTTGGAATATGCCGCACTGGTATTAGAAATTTCAGGCAGCCACCATCCTCTTTTCCTGTCAAAATCGGTTGTGGCTATTGAAAATCTATATGACCCCAGTCAATGCAGCCGTCTACCTGGTTCTCCAGAAGGTAACGTATCAGTTTCACGCAGGTTTCCCGTTGGTCAGCATCAATTTCATCACGAACATCCATCAGGTAATCTTCATACCAATCATAAGGATAGATATCCCCATAAGTCTCCCTGTAGTCTTCTTCTGAATCTTCGTCATACACCTCTTCTGGATTGTGATCAAACGTAACCGCAATCCGTTCAAGCTCATCTATATCTACCTGGTGGTCATAGAGGTAGTAAAGAAATGAATCACTACCGCCCATTCCACTATAAGCCCGCGAAAACCATTCGCCTGCAAGTTCCTCCTCATCCGATCCATTTCTGTGCCATCCACTTAAATCACCAACAAACGCTTCCAGCAGCTGCGCCGGATGCTTAAAACCGGCTTTAAATGTATAATACAGAAGAGCATGATACTGCTCATCTGTAAGCTTTGGGCTTATATCTCTGTCTGCTTTTGTCGCAAGATCGGACGCTCTCTGTTCTCTTTCTAATATCATTTTTCGTGTCTCCCTTTAGGCATAATATTTTAAAATGCTGTATTGTTTACTCTCTAGGTGTGCCCCTCCAGTCGATTTTTTGACCGCATCCATGACAATAATTCGCCAGTCTCGCTGCATTTGGTCCCCATCCCAAACGGGTACCACAACTGGAACATGTATACAGCGTACCTTTTTTTACATTATGCAAGGCTCCAAGTGGATGAGCCTCTATTCCCTTTTTGAGTGCTCTCTTTGCAACTTCCAGCGCTCCGTAAACTTTCTTTACTTCATCCTCTGTTCCATTTATTTTAACATTCATTTTCTGTATTACCTGTAATGCCTCATCTTCCATCATCTGACATACACCTCCGTATTTCGTTTTACAAAAAAATCCATTCATCCTCCTCACTTTCTCTGTAATATTTTATATAAACAGGGAAAGTCTCTCCGTAGACATTCCCCTGATCATATCAATCTCAGGGCAATGCCCACTCATTTTAAATTATTCTACTCCTGCCACTAGTGCCAAAGCCACGCTCCAGACACTTCCTGATCCAAACGATCTGTTTTCGATAACCAATAATGTACAATATTATCTTACCATAATTAAAACAACGTCTCAAGATTCCTCCGATATTTGGCCATTACTCTGTACTTTGTATCAACCTGCTATAAGTATGGATATGGGTAATTGAATTAAACAGCTTTTTCGTTGAAGAGTTCGTCCAGATAAATATAATTAACAGACGCCGCTGGGAGATCGAAGAAAACTTCCGGATCATAAAAACAGAATTCGAAGCAAGACCTGTTTTTGTAAGACGGGAAGACAGCATAAAAGCACACTTTCTGACCTGTTACATCAGCCTTCTGGTGTACCGCCTGCTGGAAAAGAAGCTTGGAGAAGAATTCACTTGCAGCGAAATTTTGAAGGCACTCCGGGAAATGAATATAACTCTGCTGTCCAAAGACAGCGGCTACATTCCTTCCTACAAACGCACGAAACTAACAGATGCCCTGCACACAGCCTTCGGTTTCCGAACGGATTATGAATTCATCTCGAAGGCAGATATGCGGACAATCATCAAAGAAACGAAGCAGAAAAAATAGCACAATTTCAAAAATAGTACATATCAATGCAAAAACGAAAACAGCCACGCCCCTGATAAACACTGGGGCTATGGCTGTTTTTGGCTTTATAAAATGTCAAAGATGGGATTATAACAAAGCAATTCTAAGATTGCAATATCGAAACTGGCAACACACCCGCTGCATATCCTGATAACTTATTAACCCCCGCTTCAATTTCTGAATAATTGAAGCGGGGGCTTTTGATGATCCTGACTCGTGGAATATGTTGCACTGGCATCTGAAATTTCATGCAGCCCTGCCCTCTCTTCCTGCCAGAATCGGTCGTAGCTATTGAAAATCTATATGTCCCCAATCAATGCATCCGTCTACCTGGTTTTCCAGAAGGTAACGTATCAGTTTCACGCAGGTTTCCCGCGGGTCAGCATCGATCTCATCATGAACATCCATCAGGTAATCTTCATACCAGTCATAAGGATAAATGTCCCCATAAGTTTCTCTGTAGTCTTCTTCTGGATCTTCGTCATACACCTCTTCCGGATCGTGATCAAACGTAACCGCAATATGCTCAAGCTCATTTATATCTGTCTCGTGGTCGTAGAGGTAGTAAAGGAATGAATCACTACCGCCCATTCCGCTATAGGCCCGCGAAAACCATTCGCCTGCAAGTTCCTCCTCATCTGATCCATTTCTGTGCCATCCACTTAAATCACCAACAAACGCTTCCAGAAGCTGCACCGGATGCTTAAAACCGGCTTTAAAGGTATAATGCAGCAGAGCATGATACTGCTCATCTGTAAGCTTTGGGCTTATATCTCTGTCTGCTTTTGTCGCAAGATCGGACGCTCTCTGTTCTCTGTCTAATATCATTTTATCTCTCCCTTTAGGCATAATATTTTATAATGCTGTATTGTTTATTCTCTAGGTGTCCCCTTCCAGTCGATTTTTGGCCGCATCCATGACAATAATTCGCCAATCTCGCTGCATTTGGCCCCCAGCCCAAACGGGTACCACAATTGGAGCATGTATACAGCGTACCTTTTTTTACATCATGCAAGGCTCCAAGTGGATGAACCTCTATTCCCTTTTTGAGTGCTCTCTTTGCAACTTCCATGGCTTCGTGAAATTTCTTTACTTCGTCCTCTGTTCCATTTATTTTAACATTCATTTTCTGAATTACCTGTAATGCCTCATTTTCCATCATCTGACATACACCTCCGTATCTCATTTTACAAAATTGTCTGTAAACTACATATGATTCTCACTCAATTATCCATTTTAATAGCAAACATTTATCTTGTTAATCAAGTATATTTCTATATTATTCCTGGCCATATCCTCATTCTTTATGTCAACCATTTTTGCTAAATATACCATAGATCGCTTCGCAATTGTCGAATGCTTTATATCTTTGTGATTGGTATATTGTCAAAAACAAAGTACTCCCTTTTTTAAGGGGGCATATGTTGCAATTTAATTATAACTAACTGGTGCGAAAAAAGGAAGTCGCAAAAGTAAAACGTTATACTTAATATTAATTCACCAAAATCACCGCAACACCCCGTTGCAATAAGTCTGACGGAATTTTGGTTCCACTTATTTTGTGGAAAATGTGGATGTGCATTTATTTGGTAAGGAACAAAATAAGAGCCCCCTCTCGGAAGCCCTTAGAGAAATATCTTTTAATGTATTGTTTCTGCATAAGGAGCGTTTTGGCAGCTCTACAACTTTAATGCATTATAAATATCATTAACGTTATAATCCGGAGCAAAGTCAGGAGCTACATTCATAATTTTTTGAATCAAAGGAACGTCTTGCTCAACAAGATCATTTGCAACTTCCTCTGCGGAAGAAAATTTCTGCATTTTTACACAGACTTGCTTAATTAACTGCATAATTCTGCCTTTTTCAATGCCTTCCTCATGTGCCTGATTTCTCATTATTTCCATCTCACGACACATAATCTCCACTCCTCTCTCATCTTCTTTAAAATACCGGACACGATCTGCAAGAACCTTGTTGTACATATCCTTTGCATCTGTACAACTAAAATCATGCATCAATCGTCCAAGTTTTGTTTCATCCTTAATCTGGGAATTTACATATATAATATGTTCCTCATCCTCAAATAATTTTCCAGTTTCCCTTACTACCCGGTCTATATGATAGATCGGGAGTCCCGCCTTCATGACATCATTTTCTGTAATAAAGATCACGAAAGTCTCATTCAGATCCTCATACTGATCACCTGGTTCGGTGACATTCGCATCGATCAGTGCACTGTTGTATCGGGCTCTCTTAGCGCCGGCACCTCTGTCACTCCGTTGAACCTCTACATTAAATACGCGATTGTGACTATCGACTGCAAGAATGTCCAGCTTTACGGATCGTCCCTGCAAATTCTTAATACCACGCTGGCTGTGTGCTTCCAGAACACGGATACCTTCATCGTTCAGGATTATCCGCAGTAACAGTTCCGCACACGAGATATCTTCAAATACTTTAGTCATGAAGTCATCGTCCAATAAGCGGAAACCTCTAAGTCTTTGCAGATCTTCCTGATGTTTCTTCTCAAAATCCATTCATCTTCCTCACTTTCTCTGTAATGTTTTATATAAACAGGGAAAGTCTCTCCATAGACAATGCCCTGATCATATCGACCTCAGGGCAATGCCCACTCATTTTAAATTATTCTATTCCTGCCATTAATGCCAGAGCCACGCTCCAGCCACTTCCTGATCCAAACGACCTGTTTTTGAAAGTTAATAATGTACAATGTTATCTTACCATAATATAAACAAAGTCTCAAGATTTCCTCCGGTATTTCGTCATTACTCCGCACCTTGTATCAACCTACTATAAGTATGGATATGGGTAGTGGCATGATACTGCGATTTCTCCATTGAAGAATTCATCCCACCAGTACTTAATTTGTTGATTTTTGTATTCTGCTTTAGTATAATAATAATAATTTCACATGTGTTTTTACTATTTTTAGTAATAATAAACTGTGTTATTATGAAAGAGGTGATATTTTGGAGTTCATGAAATATAACTTTATGGGTAATAAAGCAGATGAAAATGTTCCTGATCAGGACTTAAGCAACACCACAGGATCGAGTTTTGATGATGTTAAAACTGAAACTGCGGAGTCTGATACTCAGGATAATTCTTCTTCTGTTTACTCTGACGACACTTCAACTGATACTGAACAAAGTAGTCATAATGGCTCTGTTATAAATGAACAAGGCGAACATAATGGTCCTATTGTAAGTGATATAGATGGCTTATATACGTATGGCCAGCTAGCCAAATTGTTAAATAAACCAGAGAATAATCTGCGATACTTAATCAATACTTTCCGCGATTATATTCATCCTGTTGCCGTTACAACTTCCGCAAATGCTAAACGTGCAAATTTCAAATATTCAGAATCTGATTATGCTACCCTTAAGCAAATTCTTGCTTATAAAGAAAAGGGAATTCAGAATGCTGAAATCATGAAGCTTTTAGAAAACGGGCCGGCTGATGATAACAACGATAATGAGGATGATCAGATTGATATTATAGGAAAGCGAATCCTGGCTTTATATAAGAATAAACTTTCAGAACGTGATCAACAAATTATTAATGAATTTAATTTGGTTAATGCCAGAAATCAAAAAGCTATAGAAAATCTGCTCCAAAAAGTTAGCGATGTTTATTTAGAGCAAAGGGAGTTTTATGAATCTGCACTCTCCGAGACAAAAAAACAGAATGAGATTTTAAAAGGACAAAATGACAAGCTGCAAAAACAGTTAACTGATGCACAAAATATTATATCGTCTTCAAAAGAAGTATATGAACTCAACAACCAAGTTATCAGCGATGCTCAAGAAATCATATTGAAACAATCCGAATATATCGAAAAATTAAAGGATGAGCTTTCACATGATGGTGAACAAACTTCAGAAAAGAAAGGGTTTTTTTCAAGATTATTTGGACTTTAATTTGATACCATCTTACAAATTTATATCCTATACCTAGAAAAGCAATCATACTTAATGATTGCTTTTTCTTTTATTTACTTGATTACCCCACTCTCCTACTCTCATCTTAATTTTCTATTATTCTTTAATTCCAGTTCGAATCTCTTTAAATTACACAGATATATGTTTGCTATTTATTCAGCAATCAGGCCTTTTGCTATGATAATAATAATTTATTTTTACCTTTTTGTATGTATAGAATATTTATTATTACTAAATATGATAATAATGTTATTACTATATTTGATAATGATAAATATATTTATCATTCATTTTCATTTTAATATAGTAGTGATGATGTTATTATTACTATATTGTTTCTTGAATTGTATTCTTATTATCAAAATTGATAATTCATTTACTATATTTTTCTATGGCGGTTTTCTTCTCATATTTATTATTATCATTTTTATGAATTGATTTATTTTAAATATGATAAATTTCTATTTATCGATCATGAGATACTTCATTCAGTAAGTACATCTTCGAACTTGTTTAATTAGTAAAATTCTCTTTGTGAATTCATCAAATTTATTTTTATGTTTTATCAGCAGTGGGAGAGTAGTAACGCCATCAAAGCGCAATCATTATGCCATTATCACGCAATTATTATGCCATTTACCAAAATCAAGGTTATAGCGCGCCATTTATATGCCATCATCGCGACATTATATCGCCATTTCAGTGCAACTATAGTGCCACTAATACGCAATTCTTGCGCCATTTATTTAGATCAATCCTATTTCAAGAAGATAATAATATTGACATTTCCGTAAATACACAGTATTATAATGGTAACGTCATTATTATTTTTGATAATAATAAATTGGCTTAGTAGTTCTACAGCATCGAAAACATAAGATATAATAATAAAATTGATGTTAATTAAAAAGAAAGGGAAAGCTGCCATCTATGTAATAAAAAGAGAGGGTGAGCAGCAGGAAAAAGAATGGACCAGAAATTATATTTGAGTGTTGACTGCGGATTTGATAAATTTAAGTGCTGTATCGGCGACTATTTACTCGCCTTTTCATCTAAAATGATTGATGTCACCAATTCTATTAATGCTTTATCAGTAGCAGATGGCGACAACACCTACATAGAATACAAGGGATCTGTATACATGTTCGGTGACAGTATCGATCAAATCATCAGTATGAAATCCAATTTAAAAATGTATGCTGAAGAACTTGATAGTAACCGAAACAAACAACGTTTTAAAGACAGAACTTTCCATATTAGTTTACTCGCAGCAATCGGATACTCGATAGTAGCATATGATACCGTCTATAATCCTGAAAAAGATGTTGACAAACATCTTTTTAGAAACCTCAGTAACTTGCAGTATTTTATCGGTATTGGTTTGCCTTATGGCAGCATGAATGAATGGCCACAGATCAAGGAATTTTTGAAGCAGCGCCATCATTTCAAAATCCGCCGTGGTAGCAAATCCTGTACTTTTGATTTTGACCTGGATCTTTCAAACGCGAATTTCTTATGTAACGCACAGGTAATCACAGCTTTTCTTTTCCAAGGTGCATCATCAGACGGTAATTTAACTATTGATAAGAAGGCCTTACCGTGTATCATGATGGATGCTGGATATAAAACAGTTGGATTATTTGAACTGGCAAAGAATCTGTCGATCAATCCAGAAACCGCGTTCAGTGATACAGATCATGCAATGTACAACATTGATAAGTATGTTGAAGAGAAGGTAAAAGATGCTGGAAGAGAGGACTTTAGTTATCTTCAGGTACAGTATCATGCCAGAGGCGAAGGTAATCCAGCAGTTCGTAAGAACACAACCGTGATCAATGTAAAGGATATCTACGAAAAAGTTTTGGCAGAAGAAGCTATCAAACTGTGTAGCCTATTAGAAGGAAAATATTCATTGGATGACGTTGAAAATATGTTCATAACCGGCGGCACCGGAATCGCATATTATCCTCACATAAAAAAATACATGGCTGAACATCATGGACTTACAAAAGTGGTTTTAACAAATCGTGCTGATGATGGATCCGAAATTTCTCCAATGTACGCTATTGTAATCGGACTGCATAAACAGCTCAAAAACAGGTACAAATAATGGCTAGCTACATTCAAATCAACATCAATACAGCTAATGCGCCACATTTCGCTACGTGGTATCATAACCGCAGCGGTCAAGCAATGTCATTCTTGACCGCTGCCGTACTAAATTACGCAATCAAGCGGCAATTTCTCTTAATCGGCTACGCACCGAAAGACATTTCCCTTGAAGAGCTTCCAAAAGTATTTCAGATCCGCATTAAAGGCAATGAATCACTTGTCAAATGGGAAAACGATTTAAAAATGGCAAGCCTCAATAAACGCCGAACGATTGAGTATATATTGGAACAATCCATCAGTACAGATACGCCCATCCGTTATACACAAGCAGAAATGGATATGAAAATAGCCGAGCTTACTTTCGGATCAACAGCCCGAGAAGAGAAGAGTAGTGTGGCACTTTCATATGTACCGGTGGTAAACGAAAATCCTACTGATAATAGTTCCAATGAAGCGATAACGAAATCAACATCTTCCATGAAACAGGATACCTCAAAAGTTGTTTCTGAAAATAAGGATACCGAAACCGCTTCAAGTAGAACTACCGAGGAAAATAATTCCGATAATATATTCATGAACAGTGCATTTGCTGGCCTAGAATAAAAAGGATGATGACCATGCATATAACAAAGAAAAAACGAGATGCAATTGTCAAACTGCACCGTCAGGGCGAGTCGATCGAACTTCTGACCGCCATTAGCGGTCTCAACCGAACCACCATTACATCCATTATCAAAAAAGATGATAGTGAAAAGCTTTTTCGCGAATTCAATATGGTAAGTGAAAAATTATCGTTTGAGCGTTGATAAGTATTTCTGATCAGGTAAGAATTTACAAAGCTCATCTGATGTGATAAAATACCTATTACAAAACCCGCTTTCCGGCATAACATAATCAATCTGCAGAATTGCTGCAGCCGATTATGTTATGTTTTTTTGTGCCCAAAATTTGAATTTGTGAAAGGATTTTAAGATGATAAAAATGAAATCAGTTCCCATTATTTTCCTCATATTCATGTTCATCATATTGACGATCCCAGCATATGCCGCTGACACCAAAAAGATCACCAGCGTAAACATCCAGAGAATTTATAAAGCAAAGGAGGGCGAAATCAATCCAGATCAAGTATCTTTTAAGCCCGGCCGTTCCGAGTATACCATCACTTATCAGGGAATGTATGATGCCAGCGATTTACCAATCGGTTCTTATATGGACTATAAGATTACCCTTAATGCTAAAAAAGGGTATGATTTCGAATGGTTAAAAGAGCGAAATTGTCTTTCAGATTCCGGGACAATACAGGGACTCTCTATATCTGAAGATTACTCATCCTGCAGTTTTACCCTTCATGCCTATCCGCTTCCAATGGTTTTAAATCAGCCACAGCAACTCCGCTGGAAAGGGACGGACGCAGAATGGGATCCTGTTGAGCATGCCGACTCATATCATGTGACTATATACACCATCGAAAAGGACGGCCGTCTTACCCAACGTGGAAAAGAACTTACATGCAGCACAACCTCTATCAACACCAGAGAAATTCTATATTCAAAACCAGGAGATTATATTTTTAAAGTCGAAGCTGCCAGCGACCAAACGTACCTGTATACCAGTAAAAAAGCAGAGCTGGCTTATAATCATTCAAAATATCTATCTTCTGAAGATATCGGCTATTATACAGGATACTGGCAGAAGAAAAATGGTTCGCAACTCTATAAACTTACTTCCACCGAACGCGCTGAATATGATAGCGAATACCTTATAAGTGGCCGATACCTCATAAACGGAGACTATTACACTTTTAACGAAAGCGGCGAGCTGCTGACTGGATGGCAATCATTCAATGAACAATGGACATATCACGATGAAAACAGCGGAAGAGCAGTTCGCGGGTGGTATTCAAAAGCAGGCAAAAAATACTTCTTTGATCCCACGTCATCCATTATGACCACCGGCTGGCGGACGATCGATCATCAAAGATATTATTTCGATCAGTCTGGAGCCATGGTCACGGGCTGGCAAAAAATTCACGGAAAGATATATCTGTTCCATAAAAACGGATCTCTAAACCTTAACACGGTAGTGATCCAAGGGAAAACCTATAGTTTTCAATCCGATGGCAGTCTCATTCAGTAACCAGTAACATATTTTCAATGAAAAGGCAGGAATGCATTTATGCTCAGTTTGATTTTAAAAATACTACGCGATAAAGTAGGAGAGTTGTACAATTCCATCAATCGAAAGATGCAGCCCTTACCATTTGGGGATGATCAGGACTATATCCTTGATTCCGACACCGTAACTGTATCCGATTTCTGGAAGGATTTTAAAAAGTATAGCCAGAGCCCTGCTCTGATCGGTGTATTTTATGTATTTTTACTTCTCAACATAATAATAAATTTATTTATTATTATCATGTCCATTTCTAATCTTTCCAATCACTGCTTAAGAAATCATTTATTATCGCTCGTAATGGCACTTTTCTGGCTATTTGTGCCTCCGATTATCTGGATGTATTCTACCAGATACGTTTTTTGGAACTACCATCTGTATAAATATGGTAGTCTCATCCTCCTAGCATTGAATGATCTAATAATCATCCAGAAGTTCATAATGAGCAGCTTTTATCCGTCCTTGATCCATTTTCTCTCAATTATTCCGGTGGGAGAGTACATTGGTAAGGACATGATCATGCAGCTGGGCGTTTTCTTATTTGCCGGACTTCCGCCTCTGATCCCCATCTATATCGGATGCAAGTTATATGGCACATTCTCTTCGGACCTAGTCCTGGATGAAATCGATCGCTTTAAACTCGATCAGTACATAGATTTCCGGAAATCCAAAGAATTTGCTTATGATTTTAAAGCAGTCCGCTATCTTTCAACGGGATCCCAGTTTGTTGTAAAAGAGTTGGACCGATTTTTGCATATGTACTGTGACGGTACAACCGGCACCGCAAAAACATCCAGTGTGCTCACGGTTGCCATTGCGGACGACCTTGATCAGAAAGTATATAACGAGGATTATCAGAAAAAAGCCTGCTACAAAGCCCTGAAAGAGGGGAAATTACGGATTTGCGCCCCATTCAATGGAACTGATTTTTCCATCAATTACTTTGAGCCGATACTTTTAGAAAATCCAAACGCAGACAAACAGATTGAAAAAGAAAATGCCAGCAGAAGAGAGTTGTACCGGCATCTCAAGTTTGACTCTCAATCCGCTGGCATCACCGTGGTTGCGCCCAATGCGGCATGGGCGGATCAGTGCTACCATATGGCCAAAAACCGCAAACTGAAGATCCATAGGATTGACCCGATTTTAAAAGACAGAAAACACAAAGAAGGTTTCACCGGCTTCAATCCTTTTAAAATCGATCCCGCACTGACCGGAAAGGAGCTGGCAACCACCATCACGGCCCAGGCCTCCAATTTCGCTACCGTAGTCCAGTCCATTTATGACCAGTCAGGCGTATCCGATCCTTATTTTTCGAGTCTCAACGAAACAGTAACTGTCAGCATAGCAGAACTATTAATGCTGACTTACCATCTGGTGCACCCCGGACAGGTTCCCAAAGCATCCGATGTGCAGAACCTGATCAACGACTGTAGTCGCTGCCGCCCATATCTGGATGCACTTATTAAGCACTATTCCGTTCACAGCGTCAGAGACAGCGGAAATGACCGCACAGAACAGGTTGCTGAAGTTGTGGATGTAGGGCAGTGGCAGCAGGTATACACCACTATCAACAATGACCTTCTGGGCGAAAATAAAGCAAATATGTACGATCGCTGCAATGGTCTGCGAAACCTGATCAACAATTTCCTAAATGATCCTCTGGTCCGCGATGTTTTTGAAGCAGAAGAGACCGTTGATATTGATAAAGCCCTGGAGTACGGTGAGATCATCATATTAAATTATGCCCTTGAGCGAGGCGATTCTGTGGCAACCGGTTTTGGCCTGTTTTTCCTGCTTTCCTATGAAACGGCCGTCCTCAGGCGTCCTGGATCAGAAAATGACCGTATCAAAAATTTTATTTACATCGATGAGCTTCCTGTGCTCCTGCATCCGAAACTGCAAAGTTTCTTCACACTGTTCCGCCAGTACCGGGTTGCTGTCATCTGTGCCATCCAGACACTGGATCAGGTAAAGAAGATACAGCTTGACAGCATCATGCTCGGTAACTGCGCACACCAGATCATATTTGGACGCGTAAGCACCACGGAAATGGATATCTTTTCCAAAATGGCTGGCGAGACCCTGGAACACGTCACACAGGAAACTGTTACGGAAACAGCAATCACCGCAGAGCTACCGGCTTACTCATATTCCAGGCGCTCTACACCTACCTTATCCGAACGTTTTTCTGGCACGGTATTCCGGTATTTGGGCTTTCAGGAAGTTATATTCTTTTCCGTAAACAATTCTTCACCCATTTATCCCTTTAGGGGAAAAGTGAATTTTCTGCCCAAACCGAGAGAGAAGAGCGCCCCAAGACTAAAGATCGAATGGGAGCCATTCATGCCAGGACCGTTGCATCCATCCGTTTTTGAAAAACGATTCAGCGTTGCCCACATATCATCAAACGGGTATTTTTCTTCAGGCAAACCAGGAAATTATTTCCTCGCAGGAAATAAAAAATCCATTCCAGAACCCCAGGTCCAGACGGATCTGACCACAGAAACAACTGAAGCTGTCTCAGATGCAGAAGATCAAACGCCAGTAGAGCCGACCCATATCATAACCCCCACGGAACACACCGATGGCATCTTCTTCGGTGAATGAAAATGAAAGGAACGCGAATACCACCGCATATACCATGTCCTATTCCCCATTTCGATTTGATAGCACCACAACCATTAAATCCATTCAGGTCCCTAGATCATCAGGAGCATGGCAATCCATCACAAAAAATGAATTGTCTGATCTGGAACTGCTCATCCTATCCATAGTCTATGAGCTGCAGTATTGTACCGCATCTCAGGTAAGAGATTTTCTATTGTTTTGTGGGTGTGAAAACAGATTCAAGCGTTTTTCCGACGGAAACGGTAATCCCTATCGAAACCCCATCCATGCTCTGATACGCAAAGGATTGTTGATCCCACTTTCCATATTTCGCGGCGGAACAGCAAGCGGACCGTCTATCCTGCAGTTAAGCTCATTTACAAATAAATTAATGGAATTATTATTCCCGCATCCCAGAATTTTTGATCATTTTCCAAACCGTACTGCAAATGATCCATCCACAATTTTAACAGTTCTGGTCCGCAATAGCGCCTGCATCAATATTCTGAGAAGCAATCACCAGATATTCCTTGCGCAGGCCATTGAGAATGCCCCATCTATTCCCCATATCTGCCTTAAGACGCGTTTGCAGGGGCAGATCTTAGTATTTCCCTACCGTTCAAATAAAAAGGCATTAAAAGCGGAACTGGATCGTCAAAATGCCACTTCCTATCAGACATGCATAGTGATCGCCGAAACTTTAGATGATGCAAGGAAATTGAACCACTTTCTGGACACCAGCCATTTTAAAACACCTTTACTCTTTAGCACCGATGCTTCGCTGAAGAACCCAGAAATTCCACTTCTTAAACACTTATACCAATTCACGAATGGGCATATGGAGTGCCTGGCACTTTCTGATACCTAAGAAAGATCGAAGCTTAAATCAGTAACCGTTTCAATACCACAGGAGGACAAAAATTACGATGTATTTGATATGTTTCTTACTTTTCTTGTTTCTTGCAACGCTTCTTTTCTGCATTGTACAGAACAAATCCCCATATGACCAGGCTATTGATGATTTAGCACAGGAAACCGTTCTAACGCAGTATTGTACCCATCGCAATACTAAATATCGCTGATTCCTTCTGTTTTCGTCCATGCACGGCAATGTGGTGATAGACGATGAAGGCCTGGTGTTCTTCACAGTGTTTAATGCCTCTTTTTTGTATTGATGCAACTCGCAAATAATGATAGAATTGGTGAAGCAGGATCATGCCTGACAAATGGCCCACCACTGCGTGTATCATTCGGAGCATGATCTTTTCTGGAATACTGGCCTTAAGAAGGATATGAATATGAAAATGACCTTAAGAAGTCCCAGAGCCGGCGTTGTGGTAGAGCGGTTCGGGGACAAAAGAAAGTATCTATACAAAATTGTTGAGAACAACCCACTGTGCTTAATCAAACCCTGCACAACCTTACTTCCCCTGGCAGAAATAAGTGCTGATGCAAAGATCATCGGCCCGGACGGGCAGCCTGTCCCTGCAACCGGCGAATACTATATCACTGCAGAAACCATGGATCCGTACCATATCGTAACAGATTGGTTTTAGGAGCTGCAGGTAAAAGACATATAAGCCCAATGGACTTTGTATGTCTTTTTTGTTTCTGATTGCCATAAGATTGATGCCTTTCTCTATGCAAACGTCATTGTTGCAGCGCGGTCTCCGCATAACTTGATGTGCTTCTGGGAACCATTACTCCATAAAGGAGGACTGCGAAGATGTCAATGATCAACAAAGAAATAAATGATTTTTCTGTTCAGGCTTATCAGAATGGTGAATTTAAAACCATAACCAAAAACGATATCATGAAAGAATGGAGTCTCTTTTTCTTCTATCCGGCAGACTTTACCTTTGTATGCCCTACGGAGCTGGAAGATCTTCAGAACAAATATCCAGAGTTTCTAAAAGCAGGATGCGAAGTTTATTCGGTCTCTACAGATTCTCATTTCGTACACAAAGCATGGCACGATCACTCTGAGCGAATTGGTAAGATCGCATACCCAATGCTGGCCGATCCCGCTCATGTATTATGTAAGGACTTTGGGGTATTGATTGAGTCCGATGGAATGGCCGAGAGAGGAAGCTTCATCGTAAATCCAGAGGGAAAAATCGTTGTATACGAAATAAATGCGGGCAATGTTGGCCGTAATGCGGATGAACTGTTTCGCCGCCTTCAGGCATGCCAGTTCGTAGCAGAACATGGCGATCAAGTATGCCCGGCCAAATGGCAACCTGGTGCAGAAACCTTAAAACCAAGCCTTGATCTGGTAGGTATGCTCTGATGGAAAAGGAAAATTTCTATGATGTAGTAGTGATCGGCGGAGGGCCGGCCGGACTGACCGCCGCATTATATCTTGCACGTGCCCGCTATCGTGTCCTTATCCTTGAAAAAGAGAAATTCGGCGGCCAGGTCACCATCACTGATGAAGTGGTAAATTATCCAGGCATTGAGAAAACCAGCGGGAGAGCACTGACAGAAACCATGCGCAGACAGGCCGAGTTTTTTGGAGCTGAATTTCTATTAAGGGAAGTTACTGCGCTAAAAAAAGAAGAAACTGCATCCGGAGCAGAACTCTGGGAAAGCACTACAGACAAGGACAGCTTCCAAAGCTTTGGAATTCTGCTTGCAACAGGCGCCCATCCAAGAATGATCGGCTTTCCAGGTGAGGCAGAGTTCCGCGGTCATGGAGTAGCTTACTGTGCAACCTGTGACGGAGAATTCTTCTACGGGAAAGAAATCTTTGTAATCGGCGGAGGATTTGCAGCGGCAGAAGAGAGTGTATTCCTCACCAAATTCGCAAGCCATGTGACCATTTTGATCCGAGACGATGATTTTTCCTGCGCAAAAGCTGTTGCAGAAGCAGCCAAAAATCATCCTAAGATTACCGTCCTGACAAATACCGAAGTTATTTGTGTTGAGGGTGACCACATGCTGCGCAGGATCTGCTACAGAAATAGAAATACCGGAAAGGAAACTCTCTTTGATTCTGCAAATGACACGTTCGGAGTGTTTGTATTTGCAGGTTATGAGCCAAACACATCACTGGTAAAAGAACTGGTAAATCTGGATCCCCATGGATATGTGATAACCGATAAGAGCCGGCAGACCAGCTGCCAAGGAATTTATGCAGCCGGTGATGTGTGCCAGAAAAATCTGCGCCAGGTAGTAACGGCAGTGGGAGATGGTGCTACCGCCGCTACGGAGCTGGAAAAATATGCGGCTGCCATGCAGGGAAGAACCGGTATCCATGCAAAACAGGCGGTTAAAAAAGGTGCCGCGCCAGATGTAAAATCCTCAAATAGTTTTTTCTCACAGGATATCATAAACCAGTTAAATACGGTATTTGCCAAAATGGAACGGAAATTGCAGCTTGAGCTGCATCTGGATTCCCGGCCCGTGAGCCAGGAATTAGAAAATTATATGACAGAACTGGCAAAATATACAGATAAGTTGACTGTGCACGAACGCGTCCCTTCTGCAGAGACCGGTGCTTCGCTTCCTTTTGTGGATGTATTAACCGAAAGCGGAGAGCAGACAGGGCTGGCTTTTCACGGCGTCCCTGGAGGGCATGAATTTACGTCCTTTATTCTGGGATTATATAATGCTGCAGGGCCTGGGCAGCCACTTGATCCTGTAATAAGAGAAAAAATACTGGCAATCCAGCATAACGTTCATCTGCAGGTCCTGGTATCACTTTCCTGTACCATGTGCCCGGATCTTGTGACGGCCGCACAGAGGATTGCTTCCCTAAACCCTCTCGTAACGGCTGAAGTATATGATATTGCCCATTTTCCAGATTTAAAAGAAAAATATCATGTTATGAGCGTTCCCTGTCTGATTATCAATCAGGATAAAACCTCATTTGGCAAAAAGAACATCCAACAGATATTGGAATTAATCTGACTGGTCTGCATCTCTTAACCTTCCCATGAGTGTTTAACTTGCAGTCCTTTCAAAGGCTTTCCCTTCGCCGAACAGGGTTTCAGCGCTGTTGACAAGCATTTGTGAAGCAGATATAATAAAACGGTACTCATTTTTTTCAAATATAATTCGCTATGTGAAAGGCATACGATCTCATCCGGGATTGATATGCCCTTTTTTATGCGAAAATGATGCCGACAGGCAATCATATGCGTCAGCAGGACTGACATACTCCGCTACATGGCGGTAAAAAGCAAACAAATATCATATTTACAGGAGGAGAAGAACATGAGCGATGCATGGAAAGGGGTAAGCAGGGCCAGAAAATGCCCCATTTGTCAGCATGAAGACTGGTGTGGCTATTGGACACCGGAAGATTACGGTGGTGAGCTCATCTGCTGCCAGCGTGATAAAGAAAAGTGCAATATGATCGGTTCCGATGGCCAGGAATATGTGTTCATCGGAAGCGCAAAAGGTTCCGGCAGTTCCATCTATGAAGAACGCACTCAGTACGAACTGCTCCGGAAAAAGAAAACCGGAATGAATTATTCGCATATTTCAAAACCACAAAAAAGGGAACTGAAACCGGTTGATCAGATTGTGCCCAAAAACAATGAAAACTGCAGCAGTATTTACACCTATATGCAAAATCTTCTGATCCTTGACCCGGCACACAAGGCTTATCTTCATAGCCAGGGTTGGACGGATGAACTGATTGAAAAGCATCATATTGTATCATTTCCAGAAGAGGACAGCCTGCGGGTAAAGTACCATAACCGATACCGCACCAGAAATATAACCAGAGCCAGGCTTGCAGATCTAATTCTACAGAAATTTGGATCAAATTCACTCGAAGGAATTCCCGGGGCGTATTTAAAAGGAGAGCAGTGGACCTTTGCCGGCCCAAGTGGACTGGTATTTCCGATGTATGACCTCGATGGGAACACCTTTCGTCTTCGGATCCGGAAAGATTTTTCTGACATTGATGCAACCGTGATCACTTCCGGCCAGGATCGTTTCTACTATGCCGAAGGTAAAAAATATTTCATCAGCATGAAGGGAGTTTACTTTGTAACCCCTGGAGGAGAGAAAGAATTTCTCCCGCAAAAAGGAAAATACAGAACCCTGGCTTCCTACTATCAGGATTCTCAGGCTGCAACACGTGGAATATTGGCCAACATCTATAAAAAGGGCTGCGCGGCTGCAAACCAATGCAGTTTTTACGGCCTTCCTTTTGCCAAAACATCCTCCCTTTGGTACATCACGGAGGGTGAGCCAAAAGGACTATTTGCATCCAACGCCTTATCGACTCCGGTGGTAACTCTTCCCGGGGTCAATTCCTATTCTCTTATTTTAGATGACGGTGTCCTTTCTCAAATGAAAGAACTGGGAATGAAAATGGTTGTTGTTGCATTTGATGCAGACAAGCTTCATAATGAGCGGGTTTTATCGTGCGAAAAATCACTGGCAGACGGACTAAAAACCGCTGGCATCCCAGTCGTAATTGCAAACTGGAAAGAAGAAAATGGAAAAGGTATTGATGATCTTCTGGCATCCGGGGGAGCACCTCAATACTGCATTTATTAAGAGAATTCAATGAAAGGTCCATCTCATTAGTGTTTTGCTAATAGGATGAACCTTTTCTCATCCATTCAATTCTTAATCTTCTTCAGGAATACCATATATGAGAGTAAGTTCCACCTCATCAGCTCCAGACCACTTGTTTACAGCAATGTGGTCTGCGAATGCTATTGCCATGTGCATTTGTTTCTGGTTTGCAGTGATATCAACGCCATACTTGCTCCTTAATGTTACTGTCATACCGCCACACGCATCCTGATCAATTTTAAGGCAGCATCCGGAAACAGCAGCAAATTCATTAAGAATCGGGAAAAGAGCCTCATTAAACCATTTTTTAAATTTCATGACCTTTTTCTCTTCTTTTTCCTCTTTTATTTTTTCAATAGCTTCCTTGGCAAATACCGCTTCCTCATAAGACAGCCCATCCACCGCATCATACAAATCATTCGATGTTTCATTACTATAGTCAAATTCCTGCATATTCTCTTACCTCCTTCTAACCAGTATACAACATTGTGCATATATGCACAATGTTGATTTATCCGTAATTCAGCTATGATTGTTCTTAGGAGGACTTTTCAATGGTTGATTACAGCCCGTTATGGGACACGATGCAGAAACGCAAAATTACACAGTATACTCTGTTGAAGGATAAGGTCCTTGACAATCATACGCTTGACCGGCTCAAAAAAGGCCAAAATATAACCTTGGTAACATTAGAACGCATATGCAAATATCTGTCCTGCACGCCCAACGATGTCGTATCATTTACAGATGATGCATGAAAAATCTGCCACTTTCTTTGGAAGTTTACGTTTACGCTGTAAATGTAAACTTTTTTATTTCTAAACTTTGATGCAGACAACAAAGTAATTTTAGCGGGTATGTCTGTTATGGGCATATCCTCTTTTTGTTTTGCCAATCAGCCTCCTGGCCTAAGCCGGCCAGATGTAGGTGAATGCAAATCGAATTGACACTCCCGAAGCAACCCATTATACTAAAAATATCGTTGAGCATCCTCCCCATATAACATCGCAGTTTGTATTGTCCGGCCTGCTCAGCAAACATTCATTTTAAATGGAGGCTCAGAAAACATGGCACTATATGCTCTGGGAGATATGCATCTGGCCTTTTCCGTAGACAAACCTATGGATAGATTCGGGAAAGTCTGGAAAAAGCATGAAGAAAAACTCGAAAAGAATTGCAGAAAACTGATTGGAAATGAAGATACATTTGTCATCACTGGAGATCATTGCTGGGGCAAAAATCTGTCCGAAGCAAAAACAGATCTTGCTTTTATCGCAGATCTTCCCGGAAATAAGATTTTGCTGCGGGGAAATCACGATATGTTTTGGGATGCCAAGAAAACTGCAGTTCTAAATCAAGAATATGAACCACAGCTGCATTTCCTGCAGAATAATCACTATCATTACCAGGATTATGCCCTTGTAGGAACAAAAGGATATACCTTTGAGGGACCATTCTACATCAATTCAAAAGGGCAGATTGTCGGATGGGATGAAGCCAATGAGAAACAGGCCAAAAAGCTGGTAGCGCGGGAAGCGGAACGATTGCGGATTTCTTTTGAAAGCGCCAGAGAGGCCGGCTTCCGTAAATATATTATGTTTCTCCACTATCCGCCAACAAATATCGTGGAAGAGGAGAGTATCTTCACGCGGATGGCCGAAGAGTACGGAGTGGAGCATGTTGTATATTCCCACTGCCACGGAGAGTCCCGTTACGGCGACAGTATCCACGGAGTTCACCATGGGATCCGGTATCACCTGGTTTCTGGAGACTACCTCAATTTTAAGCCTGAAAAGATCCTGGATTAGATCTTCCACTGGAACGGTAGAATAGCATTATTTATGGAATTTTTCTTTCTATATGCTATAATCGTTGCTCATCTCCATAAAAGTTTACGTTTACGACGTAAACGTAAACTTTTTGTTCTAAAATGCCTAAACAACTCCAAATCAAAAATATTTGCCGTACTTGTCTGCTGAATTATCACATGTGGGAATCAGTGACCACGTGCACTTTAAATTCAACATATATCGTGAAATTCATTGTGTATTCGCCTAATTGCAAAGTAAAATTGATGCTGCATGATATAGCCTTGGGCAAAAATGTCCAGGGCTATTTTTATTTACATTTCTCGCAATAAAAAGTTTACGTTTTTCACTAAAAATAAACTTTCTATTGTTATGTGGCCTGTATGATGCTATAATACAATTAAAGTAAACGTATATAATGTAAACGTAAACATTTATATCAATCAGGAGCATCCCATGGAAGAAATCAAAGAAAAATCTGCCAAAAAGCCGGTCAGCATGCGCTTGACCGCAACAGCATCGGAACGGCTGATGCACATCATTGATCTGTATAAAAATCTGGAAGACCCAAAAGGCGAGCAGCAGGAGAATGCTATTCTGCGCATTCTTGATATTGCAGAGTCCGACAATATCAGAGGGACACATCCTGAGTTAGAAGGCCCCTTACTGGCAGTTGAAGCCACGATCTCTACATTAATTAAACAACTTAATGGTATAGCAGTCGGCCAGGATGCCAAAATTTCTAGGCTTCAGGAAGCATTAAATGCTGCGATTACAGAAAAAGAACAGGCTATTGCAAAGGCCCAAATTGATATGGATAGGGCCCAGCAAAATACTGATTTGGCTAACAGACTCCAAAAAGAGGCCATGGATACGATGAATAAAGCAGAGGAGGATGCCGCTGCCCAGATTGAAGCCATAAAAAAAGAAACCACTGCTCAAATTGAAAAAGTAATGAGTGAAAAAGAGCATGCATGCCGTGAGCGTGATGATGCCCGCACGATTGCCAATGAAAAAACTGCCAGCAATGATCTTCTTCTCAAAAAAATGACTGGTATGGAAGCCGATCTGGAAAAATACAAGGATTTACAGGAGCAGTACAAAGAGCTCCAGGACAAATTTTCAGCCCTACAGTCTCAGTTAAATGAAAGCAAATTGCGTGCGGAAATTGATAAAGAGCGCGCCGTCATGGATAAAGAGCGTGAAATGCAGGAGCGTATCAGAGAAGCGGATAGAGAAAATGCAAAGCTGCAGGCAAAAATTGAACAACTGTCACCTGCAGAAGCCTCGCCAAAGTAAATATTTTTAAGGAGCCATTCATGAAAAAATCATTAGATCGTTTCCTAATAGCACAGCAGAATTACTATCATGACGCTTATGAGGAATTAAAGGTAGGTAAAAAGAGAAGCCATTGGATGTGGTTCATATTCCCCCAGATTCGTGGTCTCGGATACAGTAATATGGCGATATACTATGCCATTGAAAGTCGTGAGGAAGCTGAAAACTATATTACGGATCCAACCCTCGGCCATAATCTGATTGAAATATCCACTGTCCTGCTGGAAATTAAAGACAACGATGCAAAGAAAGTAATGGGTGAACCAGATGATAGAAAGCTCCAGTCCTGTATGACCCTATTTGATACTGTAGCTCCGGAAATTGATGTATTTGAAAAAGTACTCAAAAAATTTTTCGGTGGAGAAAGAGATAATAGGACCCTGGAAATTCTGCAGAGTTGTGATCATAGGAATGAATAACTGAGTCAATCAACATATAAAAGCACATTTTCATTCTTGCATAAGCAAAGGCTACCGCCTAACAAATACCAGGACGGCAGCCTTTGCGATTATTCCTAGAAGCCCACTTTTTATCATTTATTGAATTTTCTTTTCTCAATGTAATAACACAAACTTATTAGGTAACCAACCACTCCAAAGGAGAAACACTTCATTATTCCGTATGGGAGTCGTCTCAAAAGATACGTCGGAATTTCAGATAATCTGAAAAAGGTGAAATGCCCCGTCATAAATATCATAAATAGATATAGCAACATTCCACATAGAAATCCCTTAGCTGCACTCTTCAATTTCTTATTACAAGAAATCATCTTAACTGCCTCCCTTCAAATTTGAAGTTGCTGAGGTTTCAGTTAAGTTCATTTCCTTCAGCATCAATAAAAACGTACTCCGATGGGACAGATGAACAATAGAACACATACGGATAGGCATCTTTTTCTATCATTTCTTCATGTGTACCTGCTTCATCCGTAATTTTTACAGAAACACAATTTGGATTGTTCACAATAAAGGCATACCCACGATTCCAGTTCAAAACAGCAATATCCATGAAAGGAGACATCGGTTTGTATGTCCGAACATAAGCATATTCTGCTTCTCCTTTGATTTCTACTTCCATAGGAAGGTAGTAATGCGTCTGATATTGATTGCCAGAAATAAACCAAACGAGTGCCGTATCATCTACGGTACACATACCTCCATACTGCATATCAATCGTATCCGCATCGGAAACTGGAATTTCTTCTCTGGCTTTTTCTATCAGTTCATCCGTACCTTTATATGTCTTTGTACAGCCTGAAATAGAAAAACATAATATGCAAGTCAGTAAAATGCATGTGATTCTTTTCATAAAAAACACCTCTGCAACTCCCTATTTTACATTCCTAAGCCGACAGAATTCTCACGTTCTCCCTCCGGTAACACCTGCAGCGCATCCTGCACAGTACTGAACACACGCTCATTCAGCCAGCCTCCCTGTTTTCTGTTCTGGGCCGCAGATATCACTGGGTACTGCCAGATGGTCTTTTGATGGGTGTAATTGAGCCAGGAATCAATCCACCAGTCACTTTCCTTTGCCTTGATTTCGTAAGCCACGTATCCGCGGCAGTTTTCCCCGCGATGTGGCATGGAAAATTCTGCAAAAATGCTGGCATACTGCTGGCTTCCGTAAAATGGAAAATTCTGGTTGGTATCGTATGCTTCATTTTGTAAAGACGCATACTCTGCGGTGTAAGAAGTCCCATCCTTATCGTAAAGGACCTGGCCGGTAAGTTCTCCCTGGGCAGTCCAACCGCCGTTCAATTCCTGGTATGCAGGATTGATCTGCACTGCCTCTGTCCCGCGAAAGCCCGAATTTCCGTTCCATAAGAAATGATGGATTACCTTCCACTGCCCTTCCTGTTCCAGTTCCACTGCCACGCCGTCAAGCTGCAGCCGCTCATCCCCGTCCCGCAGCAAATCATCGCTTTGATTCAGCAAAATCTGTCTGGCATTTTTGCATGCCAGAATATCTTCTTCCTTTAAATCATGCAAAATCTCTTCCGGAAAACCCAGGGATAACAGATGTGCTTTGATTTCTTCACTCGCCGAATCCTGCGTTTCTTTTGCAGTTGTCCACGCCATGTGATAGGAACCAAAACATGTATAGCCGATGAGCAGGCCTGCCGCAGTCAGAATTGCTGCTCCCGCTGCGTATCTTCCATCTGAAATCCGCACCGGATGCTCTTCCAGTACATATTCGGCCTGTTCCAGTTTTTCTGCTATATTCTTTAACTCCACAAGGATTCCAATATATGCGGCAACGATCGCCAGGCCAAGAATCCAGCCCTCATATTCCCGAACCGCAAGCACGGTCACCACCACATACCAGATGATGATATGGAGCACGACCTCATTTTTTATTTCCGCCTTACGCTTTTCCAGTTCCTCACGCATACCAAGGAAGAGACAAACCATCAGAAAAACCGGCAAAATTCCGCCACAGAAAACAATCACTTTCCATACATATGAAACATAAATTTTCTCCCGTTCGAGCACACTTCCAATCACAATGTTCACGATGGTAATCACAACTTTGAGCGCGGCGCCTGCGTATCCGGCTTTCAGCCAGCGGTTTTCCAGTCTCAGTTTTCGGAATCCCGTAAACAGCAAAAGGGCACCAAGGAAGGGAAGAATCTGATTGAGAAAGAGAAAATTCAATGTAATCCCAAAGAGACCCATTCCAATCAGAATCTTCTCATATGTCTGTTTCCAGAAACTCTCTTCCATGTAATCGCCCCTTTTTCAAATTATTTGTTATAAATATGGTAGCACAAAAGTGAACCTTTATCTTTAATTCTCCATTACAAAACTATTAATTATAACAAACGATAACCAGATATTCATACAGCGATAAACGGGCATTCATAGGAATATTGACTTTTCGATGAAAATATAATAAAATGTAGGCAGCTAAGAAATGTGATGATTTCCCATGCGGCAAAACGAAAACCCCAGAGGGTGCCTCCTCTGGGGTTTTCTTGTTCATTACGGCGAACCGACCGTTTAGGCTGTTGCTGCCTATTTATCTCTGTCCAGCCATTTGCATATGTAGTAGCTAACTACACCTGCTAAAACAGAGACAAAAAATGTGATGATAAAATCTCCCATCCGACTCACCTCCTTTCTGCTGGAGGTTCGGCAGCCTTTTTAGCATAGCACATTTCTTCCCATTAATCTACATAAGTTGTCATACCATCATCTGATAATCCTTGATTTGCCCCAAATCCAATGGTAAAATACTCATAGATTCTTTCATTTCAACAACATTTGTCTCTGACAAAGCGCACGCCATTTTATGACCGAATGAGTGGGGGAATTCTGGAAAAATAAACAGAATAATATGTACGTTGGAGGAACTTCCTTTGGGAGGTTCCTTTTTTCGTGCCCAAAAGGAGGACTTAGCCTATGAAACTTACAATCAGGGATCTTATCCGGCTTCGCCACTGCGAAAGCCACTACCGTCTCGGAAAGCTGGGATTATATGCTGCATCAAAACGTACCCAGTTTTTTTATCAAAAGAAGGACTCTTTAATTTTAGCATTATCCAAAGGGCCTACTTCATTTTCAGAAGCACTCGAAAAAGCATTTCTGGAATACAGCAGAGACTGGTTCCTTAATAACCGCCAGTATGAAACCTGCCGGGATCAGGACCTTGCCAGGTGGCATCGCTTTGCTGACTGGTTCTTTGAGCAGGGTTATCAGATTTTGAAGACCAGGCTCTGCTCAGCGATTTCAGTCAATACAAGCTGCAACCACGTAGCGGTGTCTGAATTATCTGCACAAGCAGATCTGGTTCTTAAAAAGGGGGAGCATGTCTATGCTTTAAGTATTTTCCCGAATGAACCACAGTATTCTGTGAGAGCCAGGAAGCAAGAGACCCAGGCATATTACAGCCTGGAACTGTTATCACAATACCTGATCAGCGCTCCAGCCTATGGACAGGAAACGATTTCCATGATCTGCTACTTAAAATCCAAAGAGGATAAGGCTGATTTTCTGGCCTCACAGTATACGGAAGGGAAATGCTATCTTCAAATGGGATACGGCGGGATAGCGGAGGCCACCCAGGCTCTCCTGAGCACGATCCAGCTTTCCGTACCTCAAAAATGTGAATACTGCCGCTATACAGATGTATGCCATCAGCAGAATACTTCCGCATTGGCACCGGAAAAACAACCAGAAGAAACTTCCATCCCTGTTCCAGCGGAAACAGTCGATTTAGAGAAAGGACTGACACCGGAGCAGCGGAGAGTTGTTGAACACATGGATGGCCCTATGGCAGTCATCGCGGTACCTGGTGCCGGCAAGACTCACTGTCTGATTGCACGTATGGTACGAATGATCAAAAACGGGATTTTGCCGGAACAAATTCTTTTTGTCACCTTCACCAAAAAGGCCGCTGGCGAAATTCTGGAACGTGCCAGACGGGTGCTCGGTGAAGAAAGTGCATTGCCGGCCATCTTTACCTTCCACAGCCTTGGCTACACGATTCTTCGCAAACATGAGGACTTCATAGGAAAATCCTTAAAAATTGCAGAGAAGGTAGACTACTATCGTCTGATTTTGCAGATCATTGATGAAATCTCTCCATTGTCCGGCATTGACTATGACGGACTCACCGGTGATTTCGGCCTGCTGAGCAGGATTTACAACGCTGTACTTTCCATTGAGAAAGACGGACTGGAAGAGTGGAAAAAACATGCGGATTTTCCTGATCCGGATGGTTTAGGGTGCCTTTATCAGAAACTGAAGGAACGAATGAAAGAAGAGGGGTATATCTGCTTTGATGAACAGATCCAGCTTACCAACCAACTGTTTAGCGAATATCCAGATGTATTAAAAAGCTATCAGCAGCGTTTTCGCTATGTAATGATTGATGAATTCCAGGATATCTCGTCAGATCAGGTCGATCTGGTATACGCCATCGCATCCCATGGAAATATTGTGGTTGTGGGAGACGATGATCAGAGTATTTATTCCTGGCGCGGAGGAAGCAACTATTACCTGCTTCATTTTCAGGAGATGTGGAGCAACAGTAAAATCGTGATTCTTCCAGATAATTTCCGGTCGGTAGACCACATTTTGGAAGCTGCAAATGCGCTGATTGCCAATAATACGAATCGGTATCGCAAATCTCTGCGTTCCCATCACCGCGCTACGGTTCGGCCGATTTATCGGAAAAATGTTCTGGTAGATACCATCCGGGATCTGGTTGCATCCGCAGAACGCTCTGGTTATAAACCTGGAGATATTGCCATCATTGCGCGCAAAAATAAAGCGCTGGAAAAGATCAAAAAAAGTTTAGATGGTTTTTACCTTGCAACTTCACCCAAAACATTACTCATAAAGGATGAGGTATTTATTGCCATTCGTGACACATTTTCTCTCTACGTGACCAATTTTCATGATCCACTGGCGCTTTACAGACAGCTGAAACGTAATGGATATGAACTGGACATTCCTGTCGAGCGAGACCACATGTTGGAAAGCTTCTTAAAATATTTCAATCTTCCAGAACCAGATTTATATGATCCGGATCTGCTTGAAATATATGAAGCATCCGGCAGTCCCGGTATCGCACTTGCCAGGACACTTTCTTCCTGTAAAAAACTTCTGTATGCCCAGGATCTGTCCGATGCCGTTCGGTCCATTTACCAGTTTCTCTGGCAGAAGAAGGAACATCCGGCAGTAGAAGAGTTGTGCTCCCGCATCGAAATGCGGGCTATCAATACGGCTTCCGAATTTCTTAACCATATGAATGCCATGATCGAATTTTCTGATACAGCAGAGGTTGAATATCCCGCAAGCCCCGATACGATTACCCTTCTTACTGCTCATAAATCAAAAGGGAAAGAATTTCCCACCGTAGTAATTTATGGAGTAGAAGAGTTTGAAGAATCAGAAGAGGGCCGGAACCTACTGTATGTTTCCATGACCCGGGCCAAACGAAACCTCTTTCTTTTGCAGGGTAGTTTTTCCGATGCCCCACTGTATCCGGAGTTTAAAAACTATGTCGATTGACCGCTGCCGCGGCATCTTGTTCACGCACAGATATTGTGTTAAGATGGGGTATGGAAATAGTGGGGGGAGAATTACATAGCTCCCGGTCACCATAGAACCCTTGATCAAAAAAAATACTATATGGCATATACGGAAAGTAAAAATAACCAGGAGGAAAAGGATTATGAAATTTGAGTGGATTGAAGAAGGGGACGGCCGTTACCGTGTCCAGTTTTTTGACATGGATGAAAAGAAGGTATTCGACATTAAGATTACCGACTATAGTGATCCGTACTGGCAGCAATCAGACCTGGAACGGAAGATTCGTCGCGAATGCTGCTATGACGTTATCTTCTATGCCGGACACCGCAAGAGCTACTCTGACAACCCGAATTACGAAACGGAATACGGTTTTCAGGGTAAATCAGAACATGACATAATATATATCCGGGAACTGTGCAAAAATTTTATAGCAGATTCCTATGTTTTTGATTACGAAAAAGCATTGCGCGGCCTTCAAAAGAGGAAGGCAATGTCAGATTGGTTTCTGGCCAGTGGTTATACCGGAGATTATGAAGGAAAGCAGGAATATAAAAGATCTATTGTAGTTGACGAGCTTGACTAAAAAGCTTACTAAATTGGTTGCCACATCGTCATCTTGTTCACGCGCAGATATTATGTTAATATGGAGTATAGAAATAGCTCGGAAAGGAGGATTTCGCGATGAGCGAAAAAGAAGAGATCATATTCATGCAGACCCGATTGGTACGTTTAGCATCAAAGGAATGGCATCTTCCTGTGGATGAGATTTTTAACATCTTCGGAAAAGCAGATGTACTTGGCTATATCGAAAAATGTTATGGGATTTTTCACTGCGAAGGAGATGATGCTGTATTAGAAGACATCACGGAATTTCTTCAAAGAAAGGGGATCCAAATTAGTTCTTGATTTTACAGATGGGCTTATCCTTTACCATGGCAGCTATTGTGAGGTAAAGAAGCCTTTATTGGAAAGATGCGCCAGACGAAAAGACTTTGGACCACCTCCAAGGACCAGGCTATTCGTTTTCTCAAGACTTCCATTGCTAAAGCATTCGCAAATGGAAGCATTAAAGAGAATCAGGATTATGGCTATCTTTCCATCTTTCAGTTAAGACCTTCACCAGAATTATCCACATATGCATTTGATGATGCAAATGTGGAATGGCTGCACTGTGTTGCGGCTCATCGAAAAAGACTTTTGTTTCTGGATGTTGAAGATACTATGGCAAAATATGATATTATTGCTGGGAAAATTGCGGATGACGCGACAAATGCAACGCTGGCTGCATACCTAGTCGGCGCCTTTGGAATAGCCGGAAGCAAAGAAGCTGATGATTTTTGTATTAAACAGCTACTTCCGAATAAGTTAAAGGATCAGTATTGTTTTAAAACAACTGCAGCGCTTGATTGCCTGCATTTTGTGGAAAGCGAGAAAATATGGCTGAAGAAATGATTTCAAAAGAGCGAATAGACTATACGATTGACCTTCTTATTACCATGGCCGTCGAAGAAATTGCAGAAGATACAGGAAAAAGTCCAAAGGAAATATTGCCGGAATTTTATTCTTCCAAAACCGGCAAGGCACTTTACGATGAGCAGACCCGATTATGGTGCAATGGCCCATCCTATATTGCCGAATTATACATGGACGAACTCTCCAAAAGAAAGATTTGAGAAAAAGCTGTTTCTAACGTATTATGCGTTTGAAACAGCTTTTCTGATTAACAGACCTCCCGGCACTAAGGCTCCTTCTTTTCTGTCCATTCTTAGCTCCTTCTTTTCTGTCCATTCTTGGCGTTGCGCTCACCTTTGATCTATGTTAAACTATCCTTGATAAAATTTATTTCAAACACAATAGACTCTGTCTTCGTTTCAAGCACATTGCTTATTAAAAGGGGATGAGTCTGCACAGATGCGGACCAAATTAGAGGAATTCTAATTTGGTCTTTTTTTGTGCATTCACAACAAAGAGAGGAGGAACCTATGGCTATTTTACAACTGCCGTACAATTTGTCTGCGCTATTCAATTTCAATGAACCAGACACAAATGAGGGGGCGATGGAATCTTCGGATGAAGATTTTTTCGACCTTTTTGATTTTCTGCCAGAAAATACGGTGACTACCAATTATCTGGCCAAAGGAGAGGACCGGATCCAGTCACTGCTCCGGATCAAAACCCGCCGGACTTATTCCATGAATGACTTTTTCAAATTATTTTCCAGAGACCAATTCTGGAAAAAGAGCAACAGCCGAAAAGATTTCACGGAATATCTGATCAAGACCTACTGGAAAAAGGTGATCGATCCTTTTGTAAATACCCTTTACAAAGATTTTCTGGCCGGTCAGATCACGGAACAGGAGATTTCTGAAAAACTGCAGGAGATTCTGGGATTTAGCATTTCTCTATCGCAATGCCATGATGAGCAGGTAACGAGGCTGGTTGGAGCAACCGGTATGCCAACGGACTGTATTTTTCAAATGACTGTATTTGAAAATGAATACTTTCTGGTCTTCGGAAAACTAAAGCCCAGAAACCGGAACCGCAAAATCTATTTGAAAGACGATAAGAGAAAATGTATCTTATGGGATTCCTATTATCTTGCAACACTGGCAGTCATAGAACGTATCCGGATTGAATACAAGCGCTACATCCATTCCATTGAGTCTAAAGACCATGACCTGGTCTATATGTCCATTCTGGATGAAATTGCCCGTAGATACCAGGCTTTTGGGAAAATGTGTACCGTATATGCTTATGAAAAAGAGCAGGTTTTGTATCCAGAAGTCATGCAATTTTTTGACAAGCTGGAAATTCCTGTAAAGGAGCGAATAGCCGGCCAACAAGCGCACGGAATTATATTTCAATTTTCACTCCTGCAGCAGATCCTGCCGATCTTAAATCAGTATTCTATCAGCACAGTGGATTTTCTATGTAATGATAATATTCCAGAGGGATATCTCATCATTATAAAAGCCCTGATGGAACAGCACAAAATGCAGGAAGCGGATGAGCGCTATCATCGAAATAACACAGAGGTAGCCAATGCATTTATGACCAAAAAGAATATTCCGCCAAAGCATCAGGATTACATGAAAGAGAGCCGTTTCTTAACAGTTTACCGCTATATAGAGGTAGACGAAGACTGTGATCTTGACAAAATGCAGGAACTGGAAAAAGAATTTCTTGCTCTTGGGGATATTTTGGGAAAGCATCCCTATGATGCTTCCATTCGTTTCCGCAAGCTTGGCCGACACCATGCTTCCGGCCTTTATTCCCCGGCCTACCAGTGCGTATGCATTGATGTCCGCTCCCCTAGCAGCTACGTCCACGAATTTCTGCACATGTACGATCACTTTCATGGAATGCTGAGTGAAGGCTATGATTTCAAAGAAATCCGGCTTCAGTATGAGGCCTGCCTGCAGGAATATCTTTCGGATTGTGAAGATCCGGATTTAAAAGCACGGCTGAATGGAAACAGCAAATACAACCTGGATTACTATTTGGTCCCAACGGAAGTGTTTGCCCGCTGCGGGGAACTGTATTTTACGCGTTTTCGTGGTGTAGATAATTCTCTTCTGAAATTTGAAAGAGGATTTGACTATCCGGAAAACGAAAAATTATTGGAGCTGATCAAAAAATATTATGATCAGCATTTTTTAACGGAGGAGATATCATTATGAAGAAATTTTTTATCAAGGACCTGGCCAACATGGTCGAAAAGGAAATTGCAACGGAGTTTTTACTTCGGAATGTCAAATTGTCGATCGCGGATGGCCGGCGCTGGCAGGACCTTACGCTCAGTGATAAGAGTGGTATTGTATACGGAAAATGCTGGTCCGAACACATCTCGGATGAAACGGATAACTATGTTGGAAAAATTGTCCGTGTTGTCGGAAAAGTTGAGCTTTTCCGGGAGCAGTGTACGCTGCGGATTGTCCGGATCAGTCCGGCTGAAACATACGATCCGGCAGATTTCCGGGTTACTTTGTCCAGCTACGATGTAGAACAAAGTATCACCCTCTTAAAAAAACTCCTCGATGAAATTGAGGATCCCAAATTGTATAGTTTATGCTGCGCTGTATTCGGTATGGGGACTGCCAGATACGAACGGTTTTTGGAATTCCCACTGACCGAGGAAGCCACACATCCATACTTTGGCGGTTTTTTAAAGCATACCATCAATGTTGCAAACCTGGCTGATATGGCGCTTACTATCTGCGAAGGCAGCCCAAATGAAGTGATCCGGCCGGATCCATCGCTGGTCATTGCCGGTGCGCTTCTTCACGCAAGCGGCGTGCTTTCCCAGCTCACACTCAGCGCTGCGGAAGGCATCTTCACGGACCGGGCCCGCCTTTTGAGTTCCTCCACAGATGCGGTTTTAATGGCAGTCTGCACAAACAGCCGATTAGAACAGGAGAAACGAGTTACGGATATGTCCGCACTTTTACATATTCTGGAAGCTGCCAATGGAACGACACCGCCTAAAACCAAGGAGGCAGTTATTGTCACCAACGCAGTACGAATGAGCAAAGAGCTGAATTCTATCGATCAGATCTTTTTCGAGTCTGACCGTATGCATCCGACCGATAAGACCCGGAAAGCTTTCTGCGACTATCTGGGTTATGAGGTCTTTCGAGGAGGAGAGGAATGTTTGAAAAACTGATTTTAAACCCATATGTGAAAAATGCTCTGAAGCAATACATGGACAAAGGACAAAAAAATGCTCAGCATTTAATTCTGTCAGGCCCTCAGGGTACTGGAAAGCGGACCTGTGCAGATATCCTGGCACACTTTCTCCTGGACATCAGACTTGATAAGCCACTCCATTCCTGCGCAGATTTTTTCTGTCTGGACTGTGACCAGGCAAGCATCAAATTGTCTGATACGGAGGACCTAAGAGAATTTATTTCCTATTCCAGTACTGTGCGCCGCGTTGTTTTGATTGATAATGCGAATCAGATGACCCCAAACGTGGCCAACAGCCTGCTAAAAGAGTTGGAAGACGGGCAATGTGTATTCATTTTTATAGCACACAAGCCTTTGATCCGCACGGTATGCAGCCGATGCTTTGAAATCCGTTTTCTTCCGGTAAATGAAGATGATATGGCACAGTTTTTTATGGAACAGGGAGATCTTGTATCATTAGAGGTGGTTACAGCTTCTAATGGCTGTCCCGGACTATTCCGACAGCTAAATGCTGATGACGCTTTCATATCTATGACCGCCAGAATGATAAAAGCACTGAACCAACAAAATCATGCGGATCTTCTGTCAACCTTCGGTCTCCTGAAAGAAAAAGACGAATTTGCTTTGGAAGCATTTTCACCGGCCGCCCGTCTGGCAATCGTGAGGCTTTTGGAAGCCATCTATGCAGATCAATACCTGCATAAACTTGTTGGAAGCAAATTATTCCCGTATATGACGGAACTGCCTATTTCTGCTAAACAGGCTTACCAGATTTCTGAACAGGCACACAATATCCGGGGCAAAAAGCTACTCTACACAAAACATGATTTTCTGGAACTCCTGTTCCAGATGATGAAAGAGGGGGAATTATGACTCTTTATACCAAGATACGCCCAAAAACCTTCGATGAGGTAAAGGGGCAGGAATTTACTGTAAATAATCTGAGAATGCAGTCCATCCGCGACAAATTCTTTCAGGTAATTATTCTGGCCGGGCAGTACGGGGCCGGGAAAACAACACTTGCCAGGATCGTGGCCACGGCAGCAAACTGTAAAAACAAAGATAAGAATGGAAACCCTTGCGGTACCTGTGATGGATGCAGATCTATATCTAGTGGATCTGTAGACTTTCTGGAAATCGACGGTGCCAGTAACACCGGAGTTGATCATGTAAGGGACCTGACAGACTGGCTACACGAGCGCCCACTCGGAAAGCGGAAAATCGTTATCATTGATGAGGTACACATGCTTTCCCGTCAGGCTTTCAACGCCCTTTTAAAAACACTGGAGGAACCACCAGCTTATGCACTGATCATTCTTTGCACAACAGAAGCAGACCGGATCCCGGCAACCATCCGGTCGCGATCTGCCTGCTATACCATCACGCAGATCCCAGAGGCCATCATCTGTGAACATCTTCTTGAAGTTGCGACAGAATTTCAAATCCGTATTCAGCCGGAAGCTGCAGAACTGATTGCTTCCTATTCTGGTGGTGCGATGCGAAATGCCTTAAAACTGCTGGAACAGCTATCAAATGGCGAAGATGAAATCACGGCTGATGTCGTTCGATCTGTTCTCGGGATGTCTGAAAAAGATGAGCTGCTCCGAATCATCCAAGCGATGCTTTCTGGAAATTACACAAAGCTGCTGGAATCTTTAAATTCCATTGCCAAAAGCGGAAAATCTCTTCTAAGCCTTACGGAAGAGCTCCTAAATGAATCCACATCCTTGCTGCTGGCCAAAACAGGGCAGCCATCATCATCTTCAGCTATCGCAGAAAACTATACACTAGAACGGCTTTGCGAGCTGTCTGCTAAAATAAACTGGCTGAATGATGAACTAAAAAATGCTGCCGGCAGCGGAATAGCAGCCTATATCCATGCGACAAAAGATCTGAACACTGGTGAATCAGGTCTTGCTGGAAAATTAAAATCATTGGAAGATCAGATGTTCAGGCTGTCTGCCGAACTAAAGTCTATAAAATCCGTCGGATTTTCGAAACCGGTCGATACGGCTCTGGAAGCAGAAACCAATATCCCGATAACTTCCAATAGCTCTGCTCAGCCCGACTTACCCGAGGAGAGTGTACCTGTTTTAATCACTCCTTCCAAAACCTCTGAAGTTGCGCAAACAGAAACTACAGATTTTGACGCACTTTTTGGTGACTGGGGCTTTGACTCCTTTGATAATACGGACGAACCCGGATTTTTTGAAAGTGCAGAGGAAACTGGCACTTCTTTCCAAGAGACAGCAACAGTTTCTGAAACTTCTGCGGCTCTTTCTGCGGGAGAACTTGCACAAAAAAGTTTGTCCGAGAGAATCAGCAATGACCCTGTCATAAAGGAAAAACTTCTTTCTGCTGAGTGGATCACGCAGGAAGAGAACCTTTTACTTAAGGTGCTGCCAGAATACAAAGAAGATATCCTGTTATTTATTGCTGCAAGTGGCATAAAAAACATTACAATCTGCTAACTACACAGGGACCATGAACCGCAATTGTTTATGGTCCTCATGAATACTTATCACACATGATTACGGAACTATACTGTAAAAAATTTTATTTAGAATAGGGGGATATATATGGATTTCATTGATGATCTGGATGTTTCTATAATCGCAAATATACTTGTAAATATGGGTATTGACATTAGTAATTTAAACGATATTACTGATGCCGATGACTACGAAGATACAATTTCTACCATTACTGCATCACTTGAAAAATTGCGAAACGAGGAAGATCCACTATATGTGCTTCTTGAACTGATTGCTGGAGACAATGAAGAATTGGTGGATTTCTATTTTAAAATGGTTGGATTTCACTAAGGAACCTAGAATATGCACAATGATTGGGAAGCCCATTAACTTCCGGCCTTCAACACCTAAAGTGCATATCATTTCTACACAGCGTTTTCAATAGTTAGTATGTATAGACTGATAAACTGCAGCCAATTATAAAAGCTGCAGTTTATCAGTTTTTCTTTTTTATACCTCTCACAGTACTTATGATACCTTACAAAAGAGTCAATCTTAAACAATTCCCCTTCTACTTTCATTTGTCTTGCAGGAAATCCACTCTTTCTGTATAATATAAGCTAGGGTTTATTTTTTAGCTTTTAGGAGCGTGAATAATGGAAAAAGATTCAGATTTATTAAATAAAAAGAAAACTGTTCAGATTTCAGTAACAGATAAAGATGGAAAAGAGCACCCCATTGATGTTGAAACCGAGATGGTACCTGTTGGTCATGAGATCAATTATCAAACCGAAAATGAGTGGTGGTCAAAGGATCCTGAAACCGGAAAAGTATATGCGCCAATTCCCGAACATTATGCCCTGCACTTTCAGGAACTTCAAGCTCGTATGAAGTCTGGCCCACCTTTGACAGAAAATGAAAATCGTGTATATGAGGCTCTCAAAGTGGTTCTTCAGGAGCTGCCGGTTTTTGCCGCTGATAACGCATACAACGCACAACCTAATGCATCTTCTCTAGAATCCATAGAACACGAAACCAAAAAAAGGACCAACCGAACAAGAAAAAAAGACTATGTCGATACTTCATTGACCAAGCACATCTCCCTGATCATTGATCAGGAGTATGAATCTGGTTTAAGTTTACGCAAAAGCGGAAGTGCATATCTAACACCTCTGGAATCAACAGATGGCCTCAATTATGATGCTAATACCGGAAAACTTTATTTTGAAGGAGTACCTGTATCAGAAGCAAAACTGGAAGAAATTAGTCGTGGTAAGGTTGTTGAAATCGGTGAATTTGATCTGCCCTTATTAAAACTATTTTACAGTATTATTCTTGCCGATATTAAAAATACTATCAACCAAAACCAGTATGCGATAAACGAAAGTTTTACTATTTACTTACCCGATTTGGCCGAACTTATGGGGAAAGGACGTAATTTAAGTGATAATGATATAATCATGCTGCGAAATAAGACAGGAGCATTCCAAACCATCTACGGGATTATTCGCGATCCAAAATATCCAAAACGAATCGGATCCGCTTTACCGCTTTTGGTTTCACTGGGTTATGATGACACCACGAACACAATACGTTTTTCCTCTCCCTACATGCTTCGCTTAATTCAGACACTGTATAATGTAAAGGTACGACAGTCAAAACTCAACTTAAATAAGATTACTGAACCTGCAAAGTTCTTAATATCAGAACATACCGATATCATTTATACATCAATTGCTAAAGAAAGAAATAAACGCGCCGTAGAGATTGTTTTCGCCATTGTGACAATGATTGAGCAATCTACAGACGAAAATGTATGTATCACCGTTCGGGATATTTTTGATCGCTCTCCTCAATTAGTAGAAGCGCTTAACAATACAATCCGTACAGCGAATAAAAATACTCTATTAAAGCGTGCTTTTTCGAAAGCTTATGAGTTGTTGGAAAAAAAGACTACATTGAAAGAGCATTATCCTTATATGGTTTTCTCTGAAGAACTTTTGGGAATTCCAACTGTAAGTACTTTAAACGAAATGAAGCTGCACTTCATCAAAAAAAAGTAACTCGAACCGAGGACATACTGTTCTCGGTTTTCTATCATGTGGTGGCTACATAACTTCAAACCAAATATCTTTAGTAATTTTTAGAAAATGCATTAACCGATCAACTGCAGTTCAAATACAGATACATTTTTGCATAGTATAGTAATTAAACAGCTGCAGCTCAGATACAGCCACTTTTCGGAGAACTGCGCTATCTGAACAGCTTCGACTCAGATACACTACTTTTCGGTAAACTGCGCTAGCCGGTCAATTCCAGCCCAAATGCAGCTATTTTTCGGTAAACTGCGCTATCCAAGCGGCTCTACCTCAGATGCACTACTTTTCGGAGAACTGCGCTATCTGAACGACTCCGACTCAGATGCTCCACTTTTCGGTAAACTGCGCTAGCCGGCCAGTTCCAGCCCAAATGCAGCTATTTTTCGGTAAACTGCGCTATCCAAGCGGCTCCAGCTCAGATGTACTACTTTTCGGTAAACTGCGCTATCTGAACGGCTCCGCCCCAGATAACCAACTTTTCGGAGAACTGCGCTATCTGGTCAGTTCCAGCCCAAATGCAGCTATTTTTCGGTAAACTGCACTAGCTAAACAGTTCCAGCTTAGATGCTCCACTTTTCGGAGAACTGCGCTAATCGGCCCGTTTCAGCGCAAATACAACTATTTTTCAATAAACTGCAGTAGCCTTTCGGCAAAATACTATAGCTTTTCGGTAAACTGCGCTAAGCTTTTTCGGAGAACTGCGGTAGCTTTTTCGGTAAACTGCGGTAGTTTTTTCGGAGAACTGCGCTATATTTTTCGGAGAACTGCGGTAAATTTTTCGGTAAAGTGCAGTAGCTATTTTCGGTAAAGTGCGGTAACCATTTTCGGTAAAGTGCGGTAGTTTTTCCCGGAAAAACCCTTATTTTACAATACTTCCCCCATTTTCAGTCTTATTTTCCCCATTTATTTTCTCATTAACACATCTCACAAAACAGTCCTTTTTTACCCGTTTTCCCACACTTTGGCAATATTCCAAATTTTTTTATTTCCCTTTATAATTAACATTACATTGCGGAAAGGGGGTGGATCCAGAGTGAAACGTTTTGCGAATGTAAGCATTCCATCCATAAAGAAAATCATTCATACTTCATTCGAGAAGCAGCTATTAAAAAGCTGCTCTGTTCGGCTGTTCATTCTGATCCATTTCTATGCCAACGCAAATACCGGCATCACTTCACCACTCGATTTGGAAGATCTGGCACAAGCACTTGATTGTAACATCAAAACCGTTCGCAGCAATATTCTCCGGTTGGAGTCCTGCGGCTTTTTTGATGTATCTATGGATCCGGTCACAGAAGAGTATACCTTTACAATCCATGACTACACCAAAATGTATAATCCTATCGGTCTTGGCGGTGGTTATATCCAGTGTACATATGATTTGCTTGAGCAGCTCCTGCAGATCAAATCCATTAATGAGCTACGAGTGATCCTTATGCTTCTTTGTGAAGCGATCACCACTGAACTTCAGAGTTCTGCAAAGCTGGCCGTGGCCAAACTCACATTTAAAGAATTACTTGCCGGTTTACCAAAATATGTAAAACCAGGTGTGGTAAAGCAGATTTTGGATCATGCCAACTCCTTCAAAACTATTTTTAAGGAAGAGTACACCAGGAAAAAACGCTATATTGCTGCAAAGCTCAATGATTGTTTTAATGGAGCGACTACCAAAAACCAGGTCCGTCAGGAAGCCTACTCCGAAATTGTTTCTTTTACCACTGAAATGGATGATGTGATCCGCACCTTTAACACTTACCTGTTTGAGGACAAGTTAAGAGAGAGAATGCAGTATGAGGAGATTCTGAAAACAGAATATGGCATTGCCTTCGATCAGACACCTACCCTGGATGCTGAGCATTTACTTCCTATCTATGATTTTGAAGAAACTCAGTATCATGATCTTACCATCATGGCACAGGACTATGAAATTGGTACGGTTCTTGATGCACTGCACCTTTTCTATAACCGTTATATCCTCACAAAACTCTATGATGCAAAGAAAGGGCCTGGCTCGCTCGTTCGATCCATCATAAGGGAATTAATCCAAAATCCACAAATTGCATAAGTTTCGCTTCACCGGCATCCGCTAGGATGCCTATTTCTCGTTCCATTCTGTATTTTCATACCCGTTTTCTGGGTAATTTTTTTCCTATTTATTGCTTTTCAATGTGTATTTTTTTCAGCAATATCTAAATTTCCAGGTCGGTTATCCACAATTTCTTTTATTTGATTCAGAAAAAAATCACCCTTTTTATAAAAAAACCATTCTTTTCATCAGAAAATCATCTTTCTTAAAATAAAAACTGCATTTGCTTCTAAAAATCGGCTGATCCAAAAAATAATGCCTGAAATAGCTCCTTTGACAGCAGAAAATTACTCATGTTTTTACATGTCTTTTATGTCTTTGAATTTTTTTATGTTTTTTAGCTCTTTTAAATAAAACGCGTTCCGCGACTAGCCCCTTACGGAGAGAGTGATTGTGAAGAGGAAATAAATCATCCAAAAGAACCTTATTTCAACTCTATCAGAAAATAATACCTATTGTTTGCAAATATTGCCTGAAATATCTATCGGGAATCCCTATATATACGACAAAGAGATCCATGTCTTCTATGTCTTTTATATTTTTTATATTTATAGAATGTCAGCTGCACAAGCATATCTGTTTGATTATTTGCTTTTTAGTATAACAATCCTTGCTTTGGAAAGAATTCAATGGTAAAATAATTACAAATTCTTTCATTTCAATTATATTTGCTTCTGGCAAAGTGAGAGTCAGTTAAGACCAAGTAATGGAGGAATTCTGCAAATAAACAGAATATATACACATTGGAGGAACTTCCTGTCGGAGGTTCCTTTTTTCGTGCCAGAAAGGAGGACGATGTCGATGAAACTTATGAAAGTGGATTTTATCCGGTTTTGCCGCGATGGAATCTTTATTTAGTTGTTTCAATCAATATGCAATGACCTGTGAAAAAATGATTTATTTTTAAGAAAACCAGGAAAATGAAAACAGGAAAGAGAGGATAACTATGAAAGAATTTAAAACACTGGGGTATGACTGGGAATGTGGCCATGAGGATTTGATCATCAGAGTATTATCCTATGCTGACAGAAAACGGCTTTATATTGGATTATACAAAGAAGAAAACGGAGAATGGGAGGACTTTGGTAATCTGACTGTAAATCTGCCTCATGAAGATGTAAAAAAGAATGAAGCATTCATTGATCACAATTTTTTCGAGTCCAAATTGCAGTTCATTAAAAAGTATCAGCTGGGAGAAATTTTACCTGAAACAGCCGTATCAGGATACTGCACTTTTTCGAAGGTAGCATTTGATCTTGACCGGCTGGAAGAATTTGATCCGGACGGAGTATGCGCGTACCGGGAACTCCACGGGGAAAAGAGCTCATCAGAGGATGAAGAAGAGGATCTGGATGATTACACGTTAATTAAAAAGATGCATGATTTAACGGAACGTTATCTGACACTGGATGATGGTCTGTCATCTGCAGAAAAAGCAGCTTTCCTTAAGGTGGAGATAGCAGAAGTAGCGTATGCTTTCTATATAAATAACGTTTTCTCCTGAGAGGAAGAAGAAGTATTCCGTGCTATTTCCAGATTAAATACGGATCTTACGGATATAGCGGCTGGCTGAAAATAGTCAGCCGCATTTTGGAAAGCTTCTATCAGAGTCTAAAAATCAAAGCGCAGCACTGAGAGTTTGGTGTGGCCTTAGATCTGTTGACAGGCATTGATGGCAATGTTATACTCCCATTAATAATAGCTTTTCATGTAAGTTATTTTTACAGAGTGTGGGTTTGTGACTGCATCTGTATTGAAATGGGATTCTTAGATTAAGTCAATGTGAATGTTACATTGGCTATTTTTTTTCAAAAATAGAGGAGGAAGGTGTGCGATGAAAGGCACAGTGAATGGAAAATCTTTGGATCAGGTGCTGAGTGAATTGAAGGCACCGTTTCCAGAAGAGGAACTTAAGAAGAATGAAAAAAATGAAACGTATATTCCGGTTGAAAGCCTGGAGAGCCGTTTGAACAGTGTCATCGGGGTTTTAAACTATGATACTTTGGTTACGTATGAAGGTATCCAGGAAGTTCTCGGGCGCTTTGTGGTAGTGGCCAAGACGATTCTGATTATCTATGATGATGAACGGAATGCCTTGATCCGAAAGTCTGCGCTTGGAGGCAGTAATATCATTGTTGTCAAAGATACTGGAAAGCCGTCCAGTTTAAAAACGGATATCGCAGCTGCACAATCGGAAAGTTTCAAAAATGTATGTAAGTTGCTTCAGATTGGTATCAGCCAGATCAGGAGCGGCAAGCAGCGCAGAGGACAGAATGGCACTAAGCAGCGCAGGGAAGAAAAGAATTTATATAAAATTCGTTTTACGTCTTCCCTTTCTGCGGGTAACAAATGCTATAAGGCAGATTGTGTGGATATAGCGACAGAAGAAAAGTTCCTGTTCGTAATTTTTAGTGGTCAGTACTCAAAGATTGAGAAATATGTAGAGTTTTCAAAATTTGTGCGTACCTACCGGGAAGGAAAAGAACTGGCCTTTTATGGACGTAAAGATGAATTTCATGGCCAGCGACGAATTGTTTTTGAGGAACCATCTGTAAAAGAATAAAAAATAATGAAATGGAGGATAGAGCATGAATCGAGTTATATTGATGGGTCGATTGACCAGGGATCCGGAAGTCAGGTACACTCAGGGTGAGCGCTCCATGGCCGTTGCCAGATATACACTGGCAGTTGACCGGAGAGGAGCAAGAAAGAGCCAGGACGGAAATGAGCAGACTGCCGATTTTATTAATATCGTGGCATTTGACAGAGCAGGTGAGTTTGCAGAGAAGTATTTTCGTCAGGGGATGCGTGTACTGGTGTCCGGACGCATCCAGACTGGCAGTTACACCAACAAAGAAGGTCAGCGTGTTTATACCACAGATATCATCGCAGATGATCAGGAATTTGCTGATAGTAAAAATGCGTCCGCTGGAGGAAAACAGGCACCAGAAATGGGAAAGCCGATCGGTGATGGCTTTATGTCAATACCGGATGGCGTAGAAGATGAGAGTTTGCCATTTAACTAAATATGTGCATGCTAGAGGAGGTTCTGATTTTTCAGAGCCTTCTTTATTTTATGAAAGGGAAATGAAAATGAAGCAGTATATACCGGATATTACAGAGCGCTTTCCTGAAGGGTATGGCGGTGTTGATATGACACCGGCCTATTTTGGAGAGCCGGTTGACTGGAGTAGAGCTTATCAAAGAGAAAAGGAAGATTATGAAGATCGAGATATTGATGCTGAAAGAGAATAATGAACGCGGGGTAAGAATGATGTTTCTTTCACTGGAGCAGCTTCAGAAATTGAAGCTTAATCCTACTCGCGCGGATTATGAAATTGCTTATGAGACGGAAGTGAAAGAGCAGGAGGGAACGGCATTGAATGTATCAGAAATTATGGAGGGTCTGTATGAGAGATTAAATCGCCCAGATCGTCCCAATAGAAAAACAATGCGTTCCATGTCGGTAGGAGATATTATTCAGATCGATGGCAAAGAATTATTCTTTTGCGATTCTGTGGGATTTAAGAAAATTTCTTTTGCTGGTACGGGGGAACTCGTTTTGAAGGCCGGGAAAGAGAACTCAGAGAAAGGAAAATAATCAGATCCTGGTAGACCAGGTTGCGATGAGAGTGTTGTACTTCGCATAAAGCACCTGAAAACAGCGTGAGGATCAGGAATGATTAGTAGCATGGGAGGCTACAGGTGCTGCCATATCCAGTTCTGGAATATGGTGATTATGGAAAAAGAAAAACGATATGTTGCCTCCATCTCAGGAGGAAAGGACTCCATGGCAATGGTTTTAGGGCTTATGGAAAAGGGCTGGCCGTTAACGCACTGCGTCTATTTTGATACCGGTATGGAGTTTTCATGCATTCGGAAAAATATAGAGAAAGTCCGACTGGAATTGGAGCAGTATGGGTGCGAACTTGTTATTCTACAGCCGGAAAGGCATTTCCTGGAAGAAATGCTCCTTCGACGGATCAAGTGCCGGGACGGATCATCGCACTATGGAAGCTATTGGTGCGGTGGGCCATGCCGCTGGATGACACGCCTTAAGATCAATGCCTGCGAAAAATATGTAAAATCACTCGGAGCAACTGCGGTGGAATACATAGGGATCGCAGCAGATGAATCTGGCCGAGTAAAGGAAAAGTGCTATCCATTGGTCGAATGGGGCTGGACTGAATATCAGTGCCTTCAGTATTGTTATGCGAAGGGATATAACTGGCTGGAGGGAGGCATAGAGCTGTATTCCATTCTTGACAGGGTAAGCTGCTGGTGCTGCCGGAACAAAAATTTGCGGGAGTTGAATGCAATCTATCATAACCTGCCGCAGTATTGGGACAAGCTTAGAGCTCTTCAGAGTTATATCGAAGAGCCATATAAGCCGCCGTATACGATTTTCGATTTAGAGGAGCGGTTCGCAAAAAAGGGAAGACAGCGGGGACTCTGGGAAGTATAAGGATCTTGCGGAGCAGAGTCTTGGTATAGCAGAATGCTAAATGTGTGAAATAATACCTATGAGCGGTTGATCGAAAAGGTCAGCCGCTTTTTTTGCCTGAAAATCCCATATTGACATCTGGGAATGAAATGCTTAAAATGAAAATAGAACAAATGTTCGATTTAAAGGAGCGGATATGAAAAAAGTTATTTTTCATGTAGATGTGAATTCCGCCTTTTTATCCTGGGAGGCGTGTTACAGGATCCATCATCTGGGGGGAAAGCAGGATTTGCGACAGCTGGTGAGTGCCGTGGGAGGAGATCAGGAGAAAAGACATGGGATCATTTTGGCAAAATCTATTCCGGCAAAGAAATATCATATTCAGACCGGGGAAACGGTTGTTTCTGCAAAGGAAAAATGTCCGGACCTGGTTCTGGTGCCGCCCAATTATGATCTCTATAACCGATCTTCAAAAGCTCTGATAAAACTGTTAAGTGAGTATACGGACAAGATCGAGCAATATAGTATAGATGAGGCTTTTTTGGATATGACCGGCTGCTGCCAGGATCCGATAACGACTGCGTATGAAATAAAAAATCGTGTGCATGCAGAATTAGGGTTCACTGTAAATATTGGTGTTTCCGAAAATAAGCTTCTGGCAAAAATGGCTTCAGATTTTACGAAGCCGGATCACGTTCATACGCTCTGGAAATCAGAAATGTCAGAAAAAATGTGGCATCTTCCGGTGGGTGATCTGTTTTATGTGGGCCATGCCTCTTTATACAAGTTGAAAAAATTGGGATTTCATACGATTGGAGAACTGGCAGCTATGGATCCTGCAATTTTGCGCGCGCATATGAAGTCACAGGGAATACTTATTTGGCAATATGCAAATGGTATAGATGAATCTGCAGTGATCAGCTCACCTCCGCCGGCCAAAGGCTATGGAAATTCTCTCACCACGCCTTATGATGTTATGGATTGTGAAACTGCCAGGCAGTATCTTTTATCGTTATCGGAAACCATTTCAGCCAGGTTAAGGGCAGATGGAGTAAAGATTAGCGTTGTTTCTATCAGTCTAAAAGACTGGGATCTGCGTTTTTACGGACATCAAATTACACTATCTGTTCCAACGGATCTGACCCTGGAAATTTATGCTGCAGCCTGTCGGTGTTTATCTGAATTGTGGAATGGGATTCCGCTGCGGCATCTCGGGATCCATACCAGCCGTGTATCATCAGATCCCTTTCGCCAGATGCAATTTTTTGAAACGATCGACTATGAAAAATACCGGAAGATGGAGAAAACTGTGGATCAGATACGGAAAAGGTTTGGAATGGATAGCATAAAAAGGGCATGCTTTTTGCCATCTGCAGGATCTGTAGAAATAGACCATATGGGTGGAGGCGTCAGCCGGGAAAAGCGGACGGTTGATTATTCCCAGGAGAAAATATTATAATATAAGGGGTTGATGAACGTGACCAGATTTGCGCAAGCAACAAAATATGGAATAGATGTAGATAGCGGGATCCCTAAAGGAAACATGTACCATATCGCCTGTTCGGCATGGTTTACATCAACTGGCCAGACTATGCCAAGATATTTTAAGTTTGAGGATGATGCCGGGGAGGTTCAAACAGTAAAGGACATCCTAGTGAAATATACGGAAGAAAAGAATTATTCTGGCATACCGAGCCGTGAATATGGATGCGAAGCCGTAATTGGTGGGTTGATTCGGGAATTTAAACTGATATTTTTCCTGGAGGCTTGTAAATGGGTGATGCTGGTGTGAGGAGCAGCTTATGTGTGGAAGATATTTTATAGATGATGAAATGTGGCGGGAAATCAGGAAAATCTGCAAACAGATTGATGCTGCAAAATTGAAAGTGACAGTGGGAGATGTGCGTCCTACCGATATGGCCATGGTTCTGACTGGAATGAAGAATGTGCATCTGGAGGCAATGCGGTGGGGATTTACAAGTAAGTATCAAGACTGGCTGCTTATTAATGCCAGGGCCGAGAGTATTTTATCGAAGCCTGCATTTCGGAACAGCGTGCGGAATTGCCGGTGTGTAATTCCTGCAGCTGGTTTTTATGAATGGAATAAAGAAAAAGAAAAAATCTCTTTTACCATGCCGCAGTCAGATATTCTTTACATGGCCGGTGTCTGGCAGCCAACAGAAAAAGAAAGCCAGTTTACGATCATAACAACTGTTCCTAACAGCTCTGTATCATCGGTACATGACCGGATGCCACTGGTACTGACACCAGAGGAAATACAGCCATGGATCCAGGACTGGAGCACGGCAGAAAGACTTCTGACGAAGACACCTCCGCTTTTGGAGCAGAGGCAGGAATTCGAGCAGTTGTCTATATTTGATATGCAGTAAGGGGATTTCCGAGGAGGATTCTCCGCTCACGGGCCCATTATCTTTTTTGCGCTTTTACCAACAGCATCATGGGACGGCGTAGTTCATCCTTCATGCCTGGAATATCCAGCATATCTGGGGACGGCATAGCTTCTTCCACAGCCTGTAGTGTAAAGCCATTATGTAGCAATCCCATCAAAATCTGCGTTAAAGTATGGTGTTGTTTCACAACATCGTAATCTAAAAAATTTGTGTGCCGTTCTCCGGGCGGATAATAGTTATCGACCGGCCAGAACTGTGCTGTGCCATCATCGGAATAAATCCAATCCTGATTTATTCCGGCAGTGAAAACCGGATGTTTAATTACTTCAGTATCTGATAGCTCATCATAAAAAGAATAACCATCAGGCCTAAAAATATCTTGACCAATTTCTGATATATCGTTGTTGCTGGATTTATGAGTGGGTTCCATGTTTCCTTTGCGTCCGGTATATTGTTCCTATTTTCTCCAGTTACTTTCTGGGCATAGAGACGGTTTGACGCATAAGAGAGCATTTCCTTGGCTGCTTCGGCCTCATGCTCTGATACTTCAAAGGTTCTGCCATCTGCGAAAGAGAGCATTTTCCATTTGCCTGCTTTCTTTTTCGGGGAGATCCATCCGCTGATGTCTGTGAGAAGTGGAAGATAGTAAACACCGGCGGCGTCCTGTTCATCAATGATAAAATGATAAGTGACCGTGAACGATCTGTTTCTGGAAACCGGCTGCATGAGAAAATATTCCGTGCAGAAAAGCTCTCTGATCTGCTTGCGCTGTCCCCATGAATAAAAGTATGAAAGTGTCCGCATGACTGGACCAATGACGATAAGAACGACAAACACTGCGCCTGTCAGCAGCATAAAGGCTGCGTATATCATAATCGACGAGTAATCGCTGAAAGGCGATGCCGCTTCCCGAAGCATCACTCCACAAAGCGGAATCACCAACGCAGCTTCCAGTAGGGAGATACCACGAAAAATGGCATTCTGGCAAAACAGATAATAAAAGCTGACAAAGGTAACAGCATTCTGCCCACTGTGGTAGCGAAGCGGAATCCGCATAAGCAAAAGTTCAGATAAAAGGCCGACAAGCAGTACCGCTTCCTTACATGCAAGGATATAAATTCCATACATCCATATATGGAGCCAGGTTCCGTAGGAGCCATAAAGGGCCAGTAAATCTCCAACCTTCGCATTTTCCAGAACACTATTCAGGATATTTTCCCCGAAAAACAGGTGATAACCGATGCCCAATATCAATATGATCCATGCAATATAATCAGGAATGCAAGACAGCACCCAGCGTTTGCGGCTGCCGTGCTCATGCCTCCTCTGTCGTAAGAGCCCGATTCCCCATAGAATTGGATAAAGAAATACAATAAGAAGCAGCGCAAGGTTCGTTTGTGGCTGCGTTGTCGTTATGATCAGGCTCAGGCGTTTGGCCTGTGAAGCTGTGCTCTGAAGATTCGGCACATGCGCAAAAATTGATAGCACCGACACAAAGAGTACTGCAAAGACTCCTGGTATCGCCATCAGACTGAATGTTTCTGCTTTTGACTTTCGCTTCACCAGATTATATAGATCGTTAAGATACAGACCTGCATTCAGATAAAGAAGTATCATTGTGAGCCAAAAGTCCGGTAAATAATCGGCATCCGCCGTATACAATCGAAAGAAATTCCAGAGTGTCTCTATCATTTTTCAATTTTCTCCCTATTGAAAGTTATCCTGTTTATTTTTACAGAAATCATATCATATTTTGTCGTAAAAATCCCGATTTGTATTCTTTACGCATTTTGTTAAAATGTCTTTAGTCATTGTAATAATTATCTGGATCTCCGTATTTCAGAACTGCTTCTTGCTGTTCCTCATCATCTAGGTTTCTCATAAACAGCCAGTTTTCCTCGTACATATAATGGGGGTATCTAAATCGTGTTCTTGCAAACGTATTATTTACATAGAGAGCAATATGTTCATCATACTGCTCCACCTTTTCCTCAAATTGAAAACTATAAAGCAGCCAGTTCCATGCGAGAAACAGGAAAAGAAAAGCTGCGGCCGCGAACATCGGTATCATAACAATTCTTTTCCTCCACCCACAGAAGATTTTATTTACCCGCATTGATAAGAAAAAATGTCCCTGTTATCAAAGCAATCTGCCAGAATATGCAGAAAACAAGCGCGATGGTGATTGCCCTGTCAGGTATGTAATACCAGCCGCCACCCAGCCAACTTTCGCCAGTAAAAAAGAGAACAGTAAGTACACCAATCATGCCGACTGTGAGCAGCAATATATGGATGCATTTTTTCCTTACCAAGTTTAATCTGAAGACTCCGGGACGTGAGGATGACGATGCAGATGAGACCAAGGTAACTCTGTCCAATAACAACTTCACGGAAGTAGCGAAGATCGTTCTGGAAGGCGTTGGCGGTCCGGAGAATGTGGCTTCTATTGATAACTGCATTACCAGACTCCGTCTTGAGGTCAAGGATTATACCAAGGTCAATGAAAAGCTGATCAAGTCCGCCGGTGTGGCTGGCGTGATGCGTCCAAGCAAGACCTCCGTACAGGTCATCATTGGAACCCAGGTACAGTTTGTTGCAGATGAATTCAAGAAACTCTGCAAATAAGTACGACCTCCCTGGTTTCATGCTATAGACATACGAAAGGGGCTGTTGCTCCATAGATGAGTGATTATCTATGGAACCGCAGCCCCTTTTGCTGTATGAAAGCGGAAGCTGCAGCGCTATCATCTATTGATGATTTTGCGACAGCTTTTTCTTCCTTATATTAATGAAGGAGTATTTTACCGCTTATTCCAGTGTGCCAGTTACTGATTGCGGGATGGCGAATTCCACCGCGCCCATGTAAGCGGGGGCAACATCCGTTTCATCAAAGGTGATCACAAGTTCGCCTTTTTCATTGAAATAAAAGCTTTCATCGCCTCGTAATTCTTTAAAATCCCATTCTGGCATATCGCTGTTGTAAAAATAGGTGACAGAGGAATCGGCGGCCATTTGTGCCTGCATCTGTTCCTTTATATTGTCGCTGATCGCAGTGAGCATTTCTGGCTTGTTGCGGAAAAGATCAGACAAAGAAATCATTTTGCCGGTGCGTTTATCAATGGTGAAAACTTTGGTATATTCGGTTCCACTGGCCATTACCAGAGTGGTATCAATTCGCAGGCAGAGATAGTTGGGGGTATCCGTTACCACCTGATAGGAAGAAGTGAGCGAGTAATTGCCCTCTCCCTGGGATGAGCGCAGGTCGCTTTCATACTGTGCGATTAAGGCATTGGCATATTCTTCGATGCTCTGGTTGACCTCTGCCGGTGCAGACTCTATTTCTGGGACATCCACTTTAGCTTCAAAGTGATTGGTCTGGTCTTCGTAAGTCCGGAAGGTGACGATTTTGGAGATTGGGCCAAGGATAGGGACATTTTCCATGGCATTTGCAATGGTAGGGTTTATGTTTGTGAGGATTACCAGCGCGGCCATGGCTGCCACAGCAGTTGCACCGGTGTTCCGTAAAATATAAATAATATGTGATTTCTTTTTCCGTTCGCCTGATTTTGTGGAATGTGACTGGACAGCGGTTGCTGCCTTGCCCTGTGCAATTCCAGCTAAAATACGTTCTTTGGCATGTGGAGAAACGGGGATCTGTTCATATTCCTGCTTTAATTCATCAATAGTGTGATTGCTTTCTTTCATAGTAAGAACTCCTTTCCGAATTAGTTGGTGTCAGGTGCTTCCAGGTTGATACGCAGCTTTTTTAAAGAACGGTAAAGCCTGGTTTTTACAGTACTCAGATTTTCATTTACAGCCAGTGCAATATCTTCCAGTTTCATATCTTCGCAATACCGTAGGACGACGATGGTACGGTTTTGAGGTTCCAGGCTCTCTAGGGCATTTTTTAAATCTGTTTCCTGGTAAACATCTTCCGATGCCTGTTCTGGAAGCTCTCCAGGCAGATCTTCTTTTTTTCTGCTTCTTAAAAGATCCATGGTGGTATTTACTACAATCCTGCAGATCCAGGAATAAAGTTTGGAGGGATCTTTTAAGGAGTTGCACTGGCATATCGCTTTGCAGGCGCTTTCCTGAACAATATCCAGGGCATCATCTTCATTGTAAACATAGCTGTAAGCTAACCGGTATAGCCGGTCATATTTTTCAATCAGGACCTGTTCGGTCTGTACGGTAATTGAATCCCGCGCGCTAGAATGGATCATTACATATTTTCCTTTCTTTTTGTTTTCATATATTAGACGGATAAAGAGAAGAAAAAGTTGCAAGGAAATTATAACTTAATCTATATTTTTCGCGCAATGGCTTCGTATATGTATGGGATATGCCAGGAATGGTATCCTGCAGTGAGAAATGTTCCTTGTTAATTAGCCCGGGCAATGTTATAATCAAAACAAGATTATTTCTTTCGATGATAGTGGCCTCTGGCCATGGATGAGATCTTTCATGGATCATTGAAAAGGGGTAGTCTATTTTTTTAGTCAATGCATGAGTGTGCATTGGCTTTTTTTATTTTATAGACGAACCAGGAAAGGAGAGAAACTATGTCCGAGGTTACACGGATGTATGAACTGCTCTATGAAGAGCGATGGGATGAAAAAAAGCAAAAGGAACGACGGAATGAAGCGGCATTTTTTTCACCGGAGAGTCCGATCACCAGAGAAATTCCAATCGAAGAATTGTTTGATGTTCTTGATGCCGGAGTATGGGCATATCAGACGCGGTACAATTCGGAGGCACTGGTGCATAGCTTTTTTGAACAGATCAAGCGCTGTTCTGTAGTGAAACGACGGAGAATGCTGTAAGAGGAGGGAGAAAGTGAGCAATATTGTAAAATGGGCAGCAGTCAGTGATGAGGAAACTTTCGCAAAAGTTCGAGTGGAATTTTCCTTCGGTGACGGAAGTGCTGTTCAAAAAACAGTTACGATGGCCGATTTCATCAGAGCCATGAGCACGATTGAAGCAGAGCAGGAGAGATGCTTTGAAATTGGACAGATACCAAATGGATTTTATGACGGGGTACTGATCCAGAATAAGGAACAGAGTTTTGATGTGATCATCACGGTTTCGGCACATCTGGGGGTTATTTATCTGTTTGGAGTGCCAAAGCAGGTTGTGTTTCCGGATCTGGCATTTCTGTTTAAGGTAAGAGAGGGGATGGTATCCGCCTCTTTTTGTTTTGCCTTAAAGCGGGATGAATCCGGGATGATCGGGCCGGCCAGCAGGTTATGTTATTACCCATTTGGAAATGTATATGATAATGGGAAAATATGTTGGGGAAATACGGTATTTCCGAAAATGACTTCGATCAAAGATGCGGAGAAGCTGATCCAGGCATTTTTTGATGCAGAAACCAATAATGATCTGTACCAGAACCGGATCGCGGAGCATCCGGAATTTAAAGAACAGTCCGGTCTTTTGGAAACACTTAAGGAAATGGAAGTGTTCCCGCAGAAATGGCTGAAGGAAAATGGAAATCAATTAAGCAATTTATGTGTTGCGATAAGAGGAGGAAAATAGGTTATGCAGATGAGTTTTTTTGATTTTGAGGAATTTAATGAGCTGAAGGCTGAGGCAAAGAAGAAAGAGGCACCGAGAAAGAAGAAGGAAGAAAAGCAGAAGAAAAAATCTGCGCCGAAAACGGTTTACAAGCTGCCCCTTACGTTAAAGAGTATTGCTGGTGATCTGGTGATGACGGAGGGAACGGGAACAGAGGAAGAAGTGAAGCAGTTTCTGGCAGAGCAGGGCCCATTCTTTGCAATCTGTGATGTTTCAAAGAAAGAGGATGCATATTTGTGCCGCCCAAAGAACCATGAAGGAGTGGAAAAAGGAACCATCACGGTTGACGGAATGCAGGTGTTCTTTGGGGCAGAAGCAGTGGATGTTACGGCATTAACAGGTGAGGTGGATCTTACAAATCTGTTTGAGTATGTGTTAAAGAGCAAGGGGCTTAGCGGATTAAAGCTTACTTTGTTTAAAAACGAAAACAATGTTGTGCTCCTTCCGGCAGAATCTTCTGCAATCACCGTACCATTTGAAGATACAGAAGAGATCAGGGTGCTGAAGGCAGGAGAAGAGCTTACCATTGGAATCAGCGAAGAAGCAGAGACACTTGAAGAACAGCTCAAGGAACTTGAGGGTTATGGATCCTTATATGATCTGTACCCGTGTGGCGAAAAATACTATCTTGGCCCGAAGTATGCTGGTGTATCCAGTGCCAGTACGGTTAAAGTGACCAAGTATGCCATTGACGGAGTTAAGTTATCCCTGATGTTTACCTCATATGACTTATCTTCAGAGGATTTTGGCGGTAAAAAGTCCGTCACGGAAGAGGATCTGCTGAATTTCCTGGATGCAAAAGGACATCTGGAATACCGGCTGGCAGGTGCAGTATTTACCTGGCTCGGAAAAGATAAGAACATTCTGTATGTGGGAACAAAGGGCAGCAAAAAAGGTGCGGATGATAAGGAAACATTGGATAAAATGCAGCTTTCTATCGGAAGACAGCGGGTGATGCATCAGGGAGAAATCTATGATATTCTGAACCATCCATGCTTTTACTGCGGAAGCTCATTGGAAAGTGACCAGAAACTCTTTATTTGGAAACTTGAAAAAGTGGATATTTCTTATTGGTTAGCTATATCACGGTTTTTTTGCGAAAACTGTGACAGCGAAGTAGCTGTGCATCTTTTTTATGACCCCAAAAGAAAGAGCTTTAAGTGGTTTGTGCCCTTTCAGCAGGTATATCATGCATCCGTTGAAGCAGAACGGGAGCCTTATTTAGAGTGTTATGAAGTTTCAGGATTGGTAAAGGTTGGAGAATTTCATTCCCATGGCAGGATCCCGGCCTTTTTCTCTGCCACAGATGATGAGGATGAAACATTTCCTGGACTTTACGGCGTGGTATCCTGCGGCGATGACAGGAAAGTTTATCGTGCCGTACTAGGGGCAGATAAACAGATTTTTCTCACAGAAGAACAGATGAAAACCGTTGTGTATGATTCCGATGAGGATCGGCTGTCCTGGGTTTTGGGCTGGTTTCATCAGGTCTACAACAAGAGCATCGGAAATGGAAGCCACTATATTGTGCTGGTGGGGCAGGAAAAGACAAAGGCCATTTATGTTCCATCGTATGAAATGGCACGATTTTTTGAAGGTATTTTCCATGTATATTCCATTGACCGCGGCCTGCGAAAAGATTACTGTCCGCAGGATCATCATTTTCTGATCTCAGCAGAGGAGCTTACCTGGAGAAAAGGAGATCCTTTGCTGTGTGGATGTGGTTATGCTGATCAGTTGGTCGCATTATTATAATCGGAGAGGTATGTTTATGATAGAAAAATTGGAGGAGTATGGCCGGTTTCTGTTTGGCTGGGCATTCCGGGCGATGCAGAGCGAAATGACAATGCAGGAATCCCTGAATGCAAAGTCAGAGAGAGCCTATCTTACAGGAACAGAAATCGCACTGTTAGAGGATAGCAGTCTTTTTATCATTGGGATTGGTATTCTGGTGCTTATGGAAGCATTTTTTGTTGTGGTAGTTATATCCTTATTGCTGCATGGTGTGATGGAGCTGATTATACGGTGCCTGGTCGAGGGGTATAGCTTTCTTACAAGGGAAAAGAGATCCCGGCAGCGTGCAGCGGCCAGGAGGATCCAGAAGCGCCAGGAAGCGCTTCTTTTACAATACGTTCTGGAGTCTGAAGAAAGGACAAAAGAGATGCCGGATGTGTTAAAACTGCCAGAATTTATGGTAAACAGGGAAAGGAGAAACAAACATGCGTATTAATCTGCATGTAATTGTGATAGGAGCTGGCTTGACCGGCTCCTTCTTTTTAAAGGAAATGATTGCGTATCTTCATATGAAACAGGAAAATTTGATCCGGACGGATATTACGGTTTTTGATCCTGGTTCAATCGGTAAAGAGGACCTTGGCGCGGTATATATCCGGGAAGATCTTGGCCAGAACAGGGCACTTTTATTATCAGAACTTTTGAAAGAACAGTATGACTATGAGGTGACGGCTGTTCCGGGAGATTTTTCTGTAGGCAGTCCGGTATTACAGATTTCCAAACGGGATTATGTTTTTATGGTTGATTGCAGCGATGGGAGCATTCCTGGAGACTACCGAACGGAATGGAAAAAACTGTCTGCGAAAAGAAAGCTGTATCTGAAATTTGCAGATGCAAAGCTGTATTTGGATGACGGAAGCGGAACGGAACCATTTTTTTCAAATACGGAAGAGAAAAGCGAAGATTTTGTCTGGAAGCATTTGGAAAGAATGTTTTTGGTGAACCTTGCCATGTCAAAGATTGTGGCCGTTTATGAAGAAGGACAGATTGAATGTGGGACATTTTGTGTGAATGAAAAAATGGCCCAAATAAGACCACAGCATCATAACGACCAGAAGTTGGATCTTCCCATGGGCCGGAAACCAACCGAAGTTTTTCATTATCAACTGGTTGTGGTAGGCACTGGTGGGACCGGTTCCTATTATCTGAAGGAATTAGGTGCAATCCTTTCATCCTTAACGAAGGAGGAACGCAACTCCTATGCATTATCCATAATCGATGGAGACCGGGTGGAGCAGAAGAACCTTGACCGGCAGAACTTCCTGAAAGAGGATGTTGGCCAGCATAAGGCAATGGTACTGGCACAAGCTCTTAGAGACCATTATGGGATCGAAGTAAGAGCATATCCAATGTACATTGACTCCGCTGAGCAGTTAAAAGTGGTCTTTAAGCAGATGACGGGAACTTATTATAGACGCACGGTCCCGATCCTGATTGGGTCAGTGGATAATCACCGGGCCAGACAGGAAATGGAAAAATGGTTCCGTCAGACGCCTACTGGTATCTGGATCGATGCGGCAAATGAATTTCACACTGGCGAGGTTGTAGCTGCAGTCAAAAAGAATGGAAAGATGTTGTCACCTTCCAGGCCGTACTATTTTCCGGAAATCATGCGAAGCCGGGAAAAGCGGGCAAGTGAATTAAGCTGTGGGGTGATCAACCAGTCTTCACCGCAGCATCGGTTTACCAATATGGCTGCGGCAATGCTGGCTTTATCAGCTACTCTCGGAATTTTAAGAAACGGGTTCCTTCCATATAAAATAGTTTATTTTGATGTGTTTAAGGGAAATGCTATTCCGGTAAATGCGGGAGCGGAAAGGGGAATATTTTTTGAAGATAGTGAATGAGGAGCGTTATCAGCAGCTCTTCGATCATCCGGAAGAACTGCGTAAGATCATTACCTATGCAAAGCGTCTGATGCAGTATGAAAAATGTTTTGATTATTCTTTTCGGGATAACTGCATGAAGATGGAACTTTTACAGGTAGCGGTACAACGCATCCTGCAGGAATATGGGATTGAAGTGGGGGAAGTTTATGATTTATCGATTGAATGGATTGAGTCAGACGATGAAGATGACTTCATCAGTGAAAATGAAGAAGTACTCTTTTGTGTAGAAACTCCATATCCTGGGATTATTGGGTTTACCGATGTGGTTTCTGCCTATGAGGATGATACAGAAACTCTGGAACTTTTTCCAGAAGAAGTAAAGGCAGAACTGAAAGAATACCTGGGGGAATGTGGAACTACGGTACTTACTTTGGACGTTGTGGAGCAGGTAATACGCTGGTATGAAGAATGCAGGGACTGGAGACTTTGTGAAATCGCATTTGAAGCATATGAGTTGTTTTGCCAGTCTTTAAGTGTTTCTTATTCGTCCGGGACAGATTTTATTCAAATTGGTGAGCATTATTACTGGCTGTACAATCCAGAAGAGAACTCAGACTGGGGAGATATGTTTCCGGTATCTCCGGTATGTGACTTATGTGGGATTGTTCTTTATGTGTTAGGAAAGGCAGGAGGAGTATGCTAAATCTGAGCGATTATAAGGAACACTTTTGTGAATACATATTGTTCCGGTACGCATGGGCGAATGAATTTGTGAAAGAACCGTTTCCAGAAAATTTATACGAATATTATGATAGTTTCGCAAAAGCTTACCGGTATCTGATCGAAAAAATAGGATATCCGGTGCTTTACTGCGGAGTGACAACATCTGCAGAGCAGATCCTGGAACCTATTCTTGCAAAATGCAGAATGAAATATGAACAGTACCATAATTTACTGAAGCTTTATGATCAGGATGAGCCGTATCTTATGCTGGTGCTGCAAGATAACCAGCAGACCGATCAAAGAGGCTTAAACGTATTTGGCAATGCGTTTAATGGAGGCGGTCTTTACATTTCCTATGGTACATATAAAGATAATGTGCCGGCCTGGAAAACATGTCTGCTTGCTGCGAAATTGGAAATGTGTTATCGGCTAAAGGAGGAGCGCGCGTGGAAGTATTAAAACAGGTGATCCGGCTCATGAAAAGGATAGAAGGTGCTTTCTGTCCGTGGAGTTATCTGGATCAGATGGACTATTTTCAACAGGGTGGTTGCAACGAAGAAGAGGCATATGCGTATGCAAATTCCAACATGGGCAGATCTGCCAGGTATTATCCACATTATCAGATGTGGGTCAGCCATTTAGTAAACCGGCTGATCAAAGCAGGTATTATAACCTGTGAGTATGAGACGGCAGAACTAAGAATGGAGGATGTACCGGTTGAAAATCTTTTATGTATTGTCAGTGATGAATGCTCTGAGGGATTGGAAGTGGCAGATGGCCAGAGGAAAAGAACGCTAGATGCCATTATGAAGGCATTAGGGTTTGAATTATTGGAATTTGCTGAATTGGAGGATTTGGATCATATATTGTCCAGGGATCAGAAGGCGGCATTTTACAGAGCATTTGATGAATTCCGATGCGATTTTTATGGAGAAGAGCGAGAGTTTGTCATTGTACTCATAAAGGGAGAAAATGCACCGCTTCTTTCTGAAACGGATATTTTCGTGGAACTGGATTATTTTGTGATTTCATTTGAAGATTTTTTCATTATGATATATCCTTCAGAAACTGGATTTTGCGATGGATATGTGGAAATCACGTATGGGATTGGCTTCTTGTCATGGAATCTTATCCCATTATTACAGATGCTGTATGGAAAGTTAAATGGAAATGTCGAAGAATTTTTCAATCGTTCTGTCATGGAACAGGAAGCGCAGCCATTATAGTGTAACCAATGAGGACATGGCTTCGCTTCATTGAGTACGAATTACTGAGAAAGTGAGTGGAGAAAATGGTGAAAATTGTATATGGAACGGAACCGTACCGCATTGACCATGAAGTACGGAAATTAGCGGAAAATACGACATATTATGTGCAGGTATTTGATGCCATAGATGGAGTGAAAGAATTTCTGCAAAGCATTTCATTCTTTGGGATACCCTGCGCTATTTATAAGGTGGAGGATGTGAAAAAAGAGAGGAAGGAACTCTTGCATCTTATGGAAGAGTGTCCGGAAAGTTCCTGCTTGATCATTCGGACGGAAAAGCTTGACAACAGCAAGGACTGGAATGCATGGAAAAGTAAGCATGGCATATGTTGTGATAAGCTGAATGGAAAGTCTTATCAATGTTGGATCCAAAAAGCTTTTCAGTCCTTAGATTGTCCAATAGCGGAGCCGATGCTGCGATATTTTATCGACAGGAGCGCTTATGCATACCAGGAACGCAGGGACGGGAAAGATGAGACAATAGATCTTTACCAGATAGCTATTTTCATTAAACAGATTGCATTTGCGTCCATGGATGCTGGAGTGAGCAAAGAGACGATTGACCAGGTTGTTCCTGCAGCAGTGGGGAAAAGCTGGGAATTGGCATCAAAGCTTTTACTGGATCCTATGGAAGGTATGAAGCTCGCGGTGGAGTTATTCGATCATGGGAATAATAGCCTTAAGCTTTACGGGATGCTTCTTCGGAATTACCGGGTTGCGAAAAAAGCGTTATTGTTGTCAGATATGAAGGAAAATGAAATTTTAAAGCTTTTAGGCCTTACGGAAAAGCAGATGCGGGGAATACGGGCCTATCGGAAGTTACCGGAAGAGCGTTTGGATACGGTAATGTCGATATTGATAGAGGCAATGAACAGAACGAAAATTTCTTTTGGAAACGAGAGAAATCTGTTTATCCAGACTATGGCAAAATTGATTATATTATAATAGGAAGAAACCCAGACAGAGATCAGTGATGATCGTGCCTGGGTTTTTTATTGTCATGTTTCCAGGAGTCGGATTGCCCGTACATCCCCAATAGATATACCTCCATTTGAAAAATGCTGTGCATTGCTATTGATAATATGAATTAAAATTATATATTGATAATAAAAATATTAGAATTGCAATATATTAAATGCAAATTGATAATTTTATAACCAACGCCATCTTCAAATTCATACTAAAATAATTGAAACGGGAGGTGGGAAAATGGCCAATGCGCAGCAAGAGGATTTTGTTCGTAGACGGATTACGGAATTGAGACTAAGCAAAAACATTTCTGAGCACAAAATGAGTCTGGATTTGGATAAAAGTGGATCATATATACGTGGCATAACTAGCGGAGCGGCCTTACCGTCTCTGAAAGAACTGTTTAAAATAATTGCCTATTTAGATATGACGCCGGCAGAGTTTTTCGCACCACTGGATGATGAAGATACCACATACAGAAAAGTGTGCGAAAAATTACGGACTATGAATGAATCGGATATTGAAAAGATTAATACTTTTATAGGGTGGATTGAAAAGTAGAGATTGCTTGAAACTTAAGAGGAATGCTTTAGAGGCATCCTCTTTTTTCTTTTGCTAATTAGGAATCAGTAGTATAATGAAAGAAAACGTATTCGGGGGCGCTGCAGATTTTCATCAGAAGTCGAAACGTTCTGATTATAGCAGGGGAAATCCGTAATTTAGGAAAACGGGAGGAAAGAGGAATGGGTAAGGTTTTGATCGTGATCGACATGCAGAATGATTTTGTGACGGGAACTCTTGGCAATAAGGAAGCGCAGGCAATTGTTCTAAATGTGCAGGCAAAAGTAAAAGAGTATGCGGACCGCGGGGATCGGATAATTTTTACCAGGGATACCCATGAGGAGAATTATCTGGACACGCCGGAGGGGAAAAAGTTACCAGTGAAGCACTGCATCAATGGAACGGAAGGCTGGCAGATCGTGCCGGAGCTGGAAGTGGAAAACTGCGAATATGTAGACAAACCGACCTTTGGCTGGCTTAACTGGGAGGGCTTTGAATCAAACGATGAGATTGAACTGGTTGGAGTTTACACGGATATATGCGTGGTCTCCAATGCGTTGATCCTGAAAGCTAAGTATCCGGAGGCGATAATTTCAGTGGATGTAAGCTGCTGCGACGGAGTTACACCAGAAAAGCAAGCTGCTGCGCTGGAAACGATGAAGAGCTGCCAGATTGATGTGTATAGACAGGAACAGTAAAAGGGAGTACATGGAAAATTTATAGTGGTTCTTTGCCAGAAAGTATTCTATAATAATCTTGTATAGGCATTTTGCTCCCCGCCGAAAGGCACAAAAAAATTATGTGTATGCAATCATTTAGAAGGCTCTTTCTTAGGTTAAAATTTAGAAACAGTGCTGAGAAAGCGTTTTTGAAATTATATTTCTATTTATTTTCAAATATATCGTCATAGATTTGAATGATGTTCCGCTCAATATTAACGCCATGCAAAAAGCTGAAAGGAATATGGTGGGATTGGATTGTTTGCATGAATTTATAATAATTGCTGTGGCCAAGTGTATCCGTAAAGAGGATAACCCGTTCTGCCTTTAAAATGGACATATTATCTACGGCGCTTGATACGGATGCGCTGACAAATTTCCAGTTTAGGAACTCCTGTCGAAGCTTTTTAACCCAGTTTTCATTACCACCCACAATCGTGATCCGTTTCGCTACAATTGCTTTTTTCATTTCTGAAATCGGAATATTTACAGTAGGAGAAGCGTCCTCAGTGCTGTTGTAAACAAATTCCCGCAGAGCCGTGAGTGATTTTGAGATGGCATTTGCAGGATGGACACATTGCAATTCCAGGCTCTCATAACGAAAAGCATATTCAGGAAAATTTTGATATTTTTGATTTTGAACTTACACCGGATGAAATGGAACAAATTGCTTCTTTGGATAAAAATGAGCGCCTGGGCGATTGGTAAAGGAGACACTATGAAACGATTTTTGATATTTATTCTATCGAGTATTATGGTATTGGCACTCACAGCTTGCGGAAATAGTTCTTCGGCAGAAATTGTTTCAGAAGGTGAAACAAGGACATCTAATAATAAGGATATACAAACGGAACCAGCAGTTCCGGCAAACAGTACGCAGCAGAACACTTTACAAGCGGATGACACCGCACAATCTGAAAAAATAGAAGGAGGCAGCAATATGTTAGTAGCTTATTTTTCTCTTGACGGTGAGCAGTACGGTGTTGGTGTAGTAGAGGAAGGAAACACCAGCATTATCGCTCGCATGATTGCGGAGTAAACAGGAGCCGATTTATTTGAAATCAAACCGGAAACACCATATCCGACCACCTATCAGGGGCTTCTGGATGTATCCCGACAGGAAATGGCAGACAATTCCCGCCCGAAAATTGCCGACACGGTGGACAATATGGATAATTATGACACGCTTTTTATCGGCTATCCCAACTGGTGGGGCGATATGCCAATGATCGTTTACAATTTTTTGGAGAGATATAATCTGTCGGGCAAGACCATTGTTCCGTTTTGCACCCACGGCGGCAGTGGGCTTTCCAATACGGAATCTACGATTGCCGATATTACAGAAGGCAAAATGAAAGACGGTTTCGCAATTCCCGGCACGACTGCCCAGAATGACCGTGATACAGCCAGAAACAATGTGACGGACTGGCTCAGAGAGGATGGATTTATTGAATAAAAAGTTGAGAATTGCCGTAGACAGTGGAATGGTTTTGCTTTTGCCTTTGCTGATGGCATATTCTCTGGTGGGAGAAACCGCCCATGAATATCTCGGCATTGGAATGTCTCTACTTTTCGTTGCCCATCATATTTTGAATGTTGCATGGTGGAAACATCTGCTGCGTGGAAAGTACACACCACTCCGTATTTTAGGAACAGCGATAGACTTGGCACTGGTAGTTATTATGCTGGCTTTGCCAATCAGCGGCATGATTCTATCCCGTTATGTATTTCGTTTTCTGCATCTTGGTGGAGCAGCCACAGCAAGGACAGTGCATCTACTGGCTTCCTATTGGGGATTGGTGCTAATGAGCTTCCACGCCGGTATGCACGGCAATAGGATAATGGAAGTATTCCGAAAAATCACTACTACACAGCAAACCTCTAAAATCAGGACTTGGAGTTTGCGAATGATAATAGTGTTGTTAGCAATCTGCGGTCTTTATACTTTTATAAAAAACAAAATCGGATTATATCTATTTTTGAGGACACAATTTGTATTCGTTGATTTTTCGCAACTGGTAGTGTGGTCACTTATAGATTATCTGTTTGTGAGCATTTTATTTATAGTCCTGGGATATGTTTGTACTTACCTTATACGTCTTAAGCATATCCATAAATATAACCACTGACAATTGTCGGTGGCTCAGACTGTAGACAAAGTGGTGCTTGACCTAATAGTCAAACACCACTTTGTCTACAGTCTGAGAGCTGTCGAGAAAACAGCTCTTTTATTAATGCTATTTTTTTATAAATCGATCATACAAGTACAGCGCCACAATGATTGCCGGAGCATAGACAAAAATATTTACAATAGCCTGAATGAGAATACCACCGAGATAAGTTGATATAAAACCAAATGCCATTTTTCGTTTGCACCGTCCTTCCCTGTTTGGTAAAAAAGAGAATATCTAATGTATCTTTAATGATATAGAATCCTTTATGCATTGTCAATCTGCTTTCATCAATCTTATATTATTCAATCAAAATATGTAAGAAAATGGTAAGCCCATTGTTCTTGTCAGACAGGATAATCCTATCTATAATAATGGCAGAAAGAGTATTGCTGGCTATATCTGTAATTGTTCATGGAAAGAGAAGTGGGGAAATTTATGAGAAAATGGATTTGCATCTTGTTGGCAGCAGGAATTGCAGCTGGCCTTATGAGTGGCTGCAGCAGAAATGTGGGAACGCAGGAATCGGCAGTGTGGCAGGTACTTGAAACCGAAATTCTGGCAGAGAAAGCAGATGCATCAGGAGAGGTGGATTTCACGCATGATTATTCGGAAGAGATCAAAGCGGATATTGAAGATGTGGTATCGAAGTCGGAATCTCTGCAGAAAGAGCTGGAACAGATCAATACGATCATTCAGAAGTTTACTCCATTGGCAGAGAAAGCAGAAACGCAGGGAGAAATGAATGCATCTTCCAGATGGTTTTATGTGATCTGGGATACGGAGCTCAATAATCTCTGGAGCAGATTTATGAATTTGGCTGACCAGAAGACAAAGGAGAGCGTTCTTGCAGAACAGAGAAACTGGGTAGCCATGAAGGAAGAAGCAACATTGCTGAGTATCGGAAGCAGCGAAGAAAATGGCAGCATTTATCCTCTCCTTCAGAATTCTTTTCTGGAAGAAATTACGAAAAACAGAGCCTGTGTTCTTGCCAGTAAGCTGGCTGGGATAAAAGGAGAAGATTTCATGCTGCCGGACAGATCAAACAAATACGGCCTGTTTGTTGATAATCAGGGGACAGGAAATGTATATAGCGCATTGGTAACCAGGGAGGGATTGAACGGAGAGAATGAAGCGGTCATTTCGGTATACCGGACAGGAGAAACAAGAGGAACCTTTACGGATCATGGAAATGGAGAACTGGCCTTCGCATCGGATGATGGAAATGTACGGGGAATCATTCATATTGACGGGTGGAAGGGGGCAAGTTTTCATGTTACGGAAGTGACTGGTAACTCCGCTTTCACCGTTGGGGAAGAACTGGAATTTCCGTTCGCATTCTGATGCGGATGAAGTACATAGATAAATTCCTGCATGGAGCATTTCGGCATAGCTGTCCCGGAAAGGAGATGACCATATGAAGCAGAAAAAACGGATCTGGTGGACGTTCAATTTATGGGAAGCAGATGCATTTCAGCAATATCTGGAAGAAATGGCGCTGCAGGGCTGGTTCCTGGAAAACGTCGGCGGTTCTGTCATGAAATTTTACAGGGCACAGCCGGAAAAAAGAAGATACGCGGCGCTTCTGGTTCCGGGAAGCTCTTCCCTTACCGGCGCGGACAGCTGGAAGGCAGAACAGTTTCGCAAGGAGTGCCAGGAAGCAGGATGGGATTTTCAATGCAGCGGAACTTACTGGCAGATATTTTATACCACCGATGAAAGCGTGAAGCTGACCGGAGATATGACGGAAGAGAGGCAGTTCCTGATTCAGAAAGCTCTTTCCTGGAACGGGTCTGCGAAAATTTCCTATCCTGTACTGGTAGTATTAAGTTTGTGGTCGTTATACAGCAATCTGCAGAATCCGGGAAAAATGTTTGCGGATCCCGTGGCGCTTATGCTAAATCCCCTGCTGCTTGGAATCTGCATTTCCTGGACGGTAACCTATGCGCGGCTGTTTCGATGGAACTGTGGGAATACAATGGCTATAAAAGAAGGCAGGCCGTTTCCGAGAATGAATCTGCAGCGGAAGGTAAGCTTTAAAAAGCGTATCATTCTATTAGATGAAATCCTGATTCTGGCAGTTCTGGCGCTGGCATTTTCTTCTTCCATGAGAGCCCTGGCCGGAACCATGCTTTCTTCCATTCTCATTGTAGTGATTTCCCTGTTTGTAAGGAACCTGCTCAGAAATAACGGCAGCGGAAATGCCCGGGATGACTGGATGTCATATGCGGTTGGAGTTGGTGTGCTTTGCATGATTCTGATTCCCTTGTGTAATGCGGCAGCAACTCACTTTCTGGGAGCAGATGAACCGGATACCGGGAGAAAACATACGGTATTCGCTAGCTATCAGGCAAATGATGTTCAGATGAGCAGTTCTGGAAAGTCAGTAGGCGTTACCGTATATACCAGTCCCATTTCCTGGATCATTGCGAAAACCAGCAAATGCTATCCAAAGGATATGACAAAGTGGTGGGATCAGATGGAACTGGAACTTCCGGCAGAGCTGGGGGAACTTCCCGAGGGGACAGAAGTGTCCTGGTGCCGGTACATGGTCCGCAAAGATGGGGCTGAGCCTGTTTCGGAAGAAAATTTCTATCAGGATGAGCCGACTCTTGATGAAGTGATATTAAAAGACAGAAATCGTCTGGTTGTGCTGGATTATGGCGGTGGTATGAATCTTACCGACATGAAAGAAGCGGTAGACGTTTTTTATCAGGGGCAAACAGAGTAAATGCAAATGGTGCAAAGGAGATTATATTCATGAAAAAAGTATTCGGAATCGGAAGCTGTATGGTCGGAATAGTACTGGTTATTTCTGGTGCTGTGATGAAGCTGAAAGGACAAACAGCGGTTACTGTCATTGGAGGCGCAGACGGTCCTACCGCTGTGTTTGTTGCCGGAAAACTGAATGGTGATTTCTCTATCATACTGATTCTGATCGGAATTGTATTGTTGGCTGTAGCAGCAATTGTTTATTGGAAGAAAAATGGCGGAAATTCATAAGAAAAGCAGCTCGCATGGTATTGGCAGCAGGAACGGTGTGAAAAGGGGGCGATTACATGGAAGAGAGTTTCTGGAAACAGACGTATGAGAAGATTCTGATTGGAATGGGTCTCTTTGGGATTACATTGAAATTTCTCTTTCTCAATCAGATTCTCCCCTTCATTGGCGCCCTTTTGCTGTTTACAGGATTTCGAAAACTGAGATCAGAAAACCGCTGGCTGAAAGCCGGATATGCAGGCGCCGCGCTCGAAGTTGTGATTACCATTGTGACAATTGTGCTTGGAAGTGTGCTCGAACGGGAGAAAATCTATGCTTTGTACGCATGGAAAGAAATTGATTTCTGTGGCGGAATCCTGCCGGTCGTGCTGATGATTTGTCTTTTCCTTGGAATGCGTGAGGAGTTGGAACAGCGTGATGAAAAAATAAAAAGTGAAGTTCTGCTCCATATCATCATCTGGTATGCGGTGGTGACGGTGCTTGCGATTCAGGAATATGAGGGCTGGATCCTTGGTTTTGTAATCGTTGCTGCATACATTGGAATCCTTGTAGAGTTAAAGAATATAGCAGAAAAACTGGAAGAGGCCGGATATGTACTGGAAGAACATTCGGTGCGGATTTCAGACAGTAGATGTGCAGCAGGAGCAGCAATTCTGACTGCGGCAGGTCTGTTCGTCAGCTATACATGTTTTGGTGCTTATCATATGGAGTGGACAACTGCAAATGAAACCCAGGATCCGGCATGTGAAGAAACCAAAGCACATCTGTTATCCCTTGGTTTTCCGGAAGATATCTTGCATGACTTAAAGAAAGAAGATATTCTGGCGTGCAAAAATGCCAGACAGGTTATGCTGAATCAAAGCGATGATTCGCTGCGGGGCAGGGATGGGCAGTTGCAGCTTGACGGCTTGGCAGTAGAACTGGAACAGGAAGGCCAGTGGAAGGTGATCCATCATTTCTTATGGAATGGAAATCCGGGCTTTCGCGGGACAGAAGCAGTACAGATCAATCCGGCATATCAGGAACTGAACGGGGGCTGGACCTCCCAGTGGAAACTTACCGGTCAGGTCCTTTACGATAAGGATGGAACTTCTTACACCGCAGATTATAAAATCTTGCAGGACGAAAATTACGATACCGGCATGAATGCTTTCTTTTACGGAAGTCAACAGAATGCCAGCATTTTCGCGGAATTTTCCTTGCCGCGGAGTGGGGAAAACTGTCGCGGATACGTGGCCTATGAAATCAAGGCAAAGGAAAGTGACTGGTGGATTGATTCCTGGCTAAATTATACCCATCAGAAGACCATCTGGCAGTATCCGGTCATCTCAGCAGCCCAGAACAGAAGACAGGGCGGCTGGCTGGACGAGCGTGTGTTCAGTACTGTGCAGGATGCGCTGCAGGTGCTTCCAGAGGGGGAAAATGAAGGCTCTATCGGTTCATAAACTCGAAAAATTGGATGTTATTGGGAGAAATATTATGACTGGGAATATGATAGGGTTTGTTATATGGGCGATGGTTGGCGTTATTATCATTAGTCTTGGAATAAGAGCATATCTTTCAGGAAAAGTGGCTGACTTTTGGGCAAACATAAAATCTATATCTGTAAATGATATAATGGGCTACAATCATGCGGTTGGTAAGCTGTTTGTTATTTATGGAGCAATATTGATTGCATTGGGATTACCGCTGCTTTCAGGACAGAATTCTCCATTTATTTTACTGTCAGTATTGGGAGTAATGATAGAAACAATAGTAATCATGGTGGTTTACAGTTTGTGTATTGAAAGAAAGTATAGAGAACAATAGTTTTTGCTCGTTCAATTTTATTCTGTATAATCTGTTGTTATTTAAAAATAAAAATGCTAAAATAAAAGTAGTTAAGATATTATCTAAAATAGTATAAATTAAGCTATTTTGGATAATATATTATTTGTAAATAAAGGCGGTGAAAACGAATGGAACAACTGATATGGGAAACAGCGGAAGAATTGGATCAGAAGCTGGCACAAAGGGTAAGAAACATCCGAAAACGGCGTTCCATTTCCCAGGAAAAATTATCCTCTATGAGTGGTGTAAGCTATGGCTCTATCAAAAGATTTGAAGCTACCGGACAAATCTCCCTGATCTCACTGACCAAGATTGCTATGGCCTTGGATATTGCAGATGAGCTTAGGAGTATTTTTACACAGGTGCCATATAAGAATATTCAGGAGGTTATTAATGAAACCAAATAATGCATTGCAGGTTCTCTACGATGAAAGGCTCGTTGGAACGCTGGCGATGACTGCAGACCATAAAGCGGCATTTCAATATAGCGAAGAATGGCTTGAACATGGATTCCCGATCAGTCCATTTTCTCTTCCACTGAAAAGGCAGGTTTTTGTTCCAAACAAAGACTATTTTGATGGACTTTTTGGAGTATTTGCGGACAGTTTACCAGACAACTGGGGAAGATTATTGTTGAACCGACTACTGCGCGCCCATGGACAAAATCCGGATAAACTTACAGTTTTGGAGCGGCTGGCTATCGTTGGAAAATCAGGAATGGGGGCGCTTACCTATTATCCAGAAAAGGAAATGCAGGAAAAACAGGGCCATAGTAATCTGGATGAACTTGCGGAGCAATGTCAGAAACTGTTGAATACAGAGTATTCTGATAAACTGGATGAGCTATATCGCCTGGGAGGTACCAGCGGTGGAGCCAGACCCAAAATTATGACAACTATTGAGGGGGAAGAGTGGATCATTAAATTTCCGGCCCATGTAGATGGAAGAAATGCTGGAAAGATGGAATATGATTATTCCTGCTGTGCCAGACAATGTGGTATTGCCATGAGTAAGGCCAGATTATTTCCATCAGACAAATGCGAAGGGTATTTTGGAACAAAACGATTTGACAGAATGATGGATAATGGCAGTCAAAAACGAATCCATATGTTAACCGCCGCTGCTCTTTTGGAATTAGATTTCGAACAGCCAAGTCTGGATTACCACAGTTTGATGAAGCTGACGAAAATTTTAACCAGGGATCATCCAGAAGATGTGAACAATATGTTCCGCAGGATGTGCTTTAATGTGTTCGCTCATAACCGAGATGATCATTCTAAAAATTTTACGTATCTATACCATGAGGCAGAGGATTGCTGGCGGTTGAGTCCTGCATACGATCTCACTTACAGCAATACCTATTACGGAGAACATACAACCACAGTGGATGGAAATGGGCGCAATCCAGGAGAAAAGGAGATTCTGGCAGTTGGCATTGCCGCTGGGATGGCGAGAGCGGAATGCAGGAGAATTATGAACCAGATCAAGGATTGTGTGAACCAGATGCTGGGACAGTATCTTTCTTAGAAAAATGGAGTACAATTGCAACTTAAGGAAGTATCACAAATATTTTTCACCCCATATGGCCATTTCATAATAAATCTTGATGAAATTGTAAAATATCTATAATTTGTAAATAATTTTAAAGCTGCATTGCCGCCATCAAATGGCGGCAATTGTATTTTTCTCCTGTTCGGAATCATCGCGCAGATAGCTGGGAGCAGGATGGTGTAGTTTAATGGATTCTGCCACGTCAACGGCCAGACGATTTGGACGTTGTTGTTGCTGATCTCATGAGCTGTCACCGACTTGCTTTTTCGCAAGGAAATCAGTTATTGGTCAGGCTGAGAAGTCAGCAACATTTATTTGTTATTGAGTGCCGGGTTATACCTATTTTTCGTGTGTATGATATACTTGTGGTATAATCCATATACTAAACAAGATAAAGGGTGGTACTATGCAGATTTTTGTTGATGCAGATGCTTGTCCGGTGGTTTCCATTGTGGAAGCAGTTGCGAAAAAATATAGGGTGGCGGTAACGCTGCTATGCGATACAAACCATGTATTGTATTCTGATTATAGTGAGGTAGTGGTTGTTGGAGCCGGCACGGATGCCGTAGATTATAAGCTGATCAGCATTTGTCATAAAGGAGATATCGTGGTATCGCAGGATTATGGAGTAGCGGCTATGGCTCTCGGAAAAGGTGCTTATGCGATTCATCAGTCAGGCAAATGGTATACAAATGAAAATATTGACCAGATGCTGATGGAACGGCACTTGAACAAAAAAGCGCGGCGGAGCAGCCAGAAAAATCATATTAAGGGGCCGAGAAAGCGCACCGATGCAGATGATGAAAGATTTTTTCAGTCTATGGAAAAAATGGTATTAATGGCTATGAAAAACTGTTCGGAAGATACAGAGAGAGGGCAGAAGGCGTGAATGATGAATATTACGGGGGTTTTTGAGAAATATCAGCTTTATTATTATTGGAATCATGGCCTGTGCGATCAGTGTGGAGCACCAATACTGATTTTAAATAGGGCGTTAAGCTATGAGGGCAATGATCAGCAGGAATTACAGGCTTTTTTGGATGAGCATCCAGAGTGCCGGTATTTTTCTAATAAAGATGAACAGAAGATTTTTGAAGAAAACGGTGGCTGCAAAAAGTTGGAAGAAACATATAATTACAAGTCGCCATATTGGGCCATGCAATCTGTAGGAAGCAAATCCCTGCTGGGGCAGTTTTGCTGCAGCGCATGTAGAGAAAAATGGATCCGGGAAAGAGAAGCCGATCATTTAAAAATTTATACATACTTCTGGGAATTGCGAGAGTATGCACTGAAAGTAGCTCCAGAACCATGTGATAATCCATCTGGAATTGTTGTGTTTGATCTGGAGACTACGGGGTTGAACAGTAACGATAATGAAATTATACAGATCAGTGCGGTTGATGGAAACGGGGATTTACTTCTTAATGAATATGTCCGACCAGGGCTGATCAGGTCATGGCCAGATGCGGAACTGGTGAATGGCATTACACCAGAGCGGGTAAAAAACTGTAAGACCATCAGAGAGCAGATAGGGAAGATAAAAGGCGTTTTTGCATCGGGGAAAACATGGATCGCGTATAATTGTGATTTCGATCTCGGATTTTTATTCTTTGCAGGTATTGAACCAGGTACGAATACCGAATTAGAAGATGTGATGCTCGATTTTGCCGAAATTTGTGGAAACTATGATAAGCGCTACGGAACCCGGCGATGGCAGACGTTAGAAGCGGCCGCCGCACATTTTGGGTATAACTATAAAGCGCATGATTCTTTGGAAGACGCAAGAGCCACACTGTATATTAGGAATAGAATTAAGCGGGAAAAAGAAATATTAGATGAATTGACTGCTCCATATCAGACGGTGAAAGGAGAACAGAATTAGGCAAAATGATACCTTACTTATATCGGAAACAACCCCAAATTTTTCTGCTATCCAAGATGGGTGAAAAATTTGGGGTTTGGTCATTCAAAATGTGCAATAAAATCAAGCGGATTACTGGACTTTTAATGAGGAAAATGATACCTGATCTATGTAGTAGGGTATCATTTTTCCAAAAATTGAATAGTGAATTATATGGTGCAGAAAAATATGAAATATTGGGGATAGATTATGCGGAGAGCAGCTATATCTCGGAGCTGCCCTTAATGCAAATGGCGGATTTGGAAATTATAAGATACCTATTTCTTCCATTTCGTTGCATAATTCTTCGAACGTACCGGTAACATAGTTTTTTGTGGTGCTGATATCGGAATGTCCTAAAATATTTGAGAGCATGACCAAATCATGCGTCTTGTCATAAAAGGATTTGGCGAAAAAGTGGCGAAGTGCATGGGGATGTGCCTTCCTTTTATCAATGCCAGCATTGGCAGCAATGGTCTGGAGCATATTATAAATATTTTGCCGTTCCAATGGTTTTTTATTTTTATCAGTGAAAATAGGGCCAGATGGGATGTTTTTTTCAATGACATAATCATTAAGCATTTCCTGAAGTTCCCGGATTAAAGGAACTTTTCTGTTTTTATTCTTATTTCTAATTGTGATTTCCTGTTGCTGTATGGATTCAACGGTAATAAACTGCAATTCTGAAACACGGATACCAGTTTGTCCGAAGGCGCGGATCATAAGGTTAACCTTTCTTTTTTGAGGGCGACTGCTTTCTTCCAGGAGTTTATGGTAATCTTCCGGGGTAAGAATAGCATAGGTAGCTTTTAATTCTTTCTTTTGAACTTTTTCTAATTGAACAAAACAATCAGCGCGATCCAAAAAGGTCAAAAAAGAATGAATGGAACACAGTTTTGAATTTACCGTGGAAACGGCATAGTTTTGTTTTAATAGATATTTTTTATAATCTAGGCATTGTTCTTTCGAAAGTTCTGCACCGGACAAAAAAGTTATGAAGCCAGTTACATCAGAAATGTATTTGCTAATTGTATTCTTGGACCGCTCATTTGCTATTAAAAAATCCCGATAAGGTTTCAAATTATCTGGAGAGAAAGAGGGTGTGTCAGTAATGGTATCAGAATTTGTTCTGTCACAGCAATCCAGAGGATTAGCTGCAAAATTCGGGCTTTCTAAGTGGGGCAGAATATCTGGTGTATTCGTTAATTCTGTATAAATGCTGCCAAGTAAGGACTTCAGCATATCGAGATCTTTTTCTTTAAATTCTGCTTTTATATAGTGCAACAAGATTTTTTTAATATCAACAGTAGTGGAACTGACTGTATTCATCACATTACTCCATTCATGCGCATTCCGTTTTAATTGGACACTCCGATTATATAGCGAACGTGCGTTTGAGTCAAAGAACACAAAAGCAAAACTTCTTGTTCAGAAAATAAATGAATGGAAGTTTTGCTTTTTTTTGATTTTATAATGGTCGTTTTTTAGGTAAAATGCCTAAACCGGTTATGGCATCTAATATTGGAATATTAAAATAATGACATAATCCGATTTATGACATTATTTTACAATTATTTTTTCTTAAAAACAACGCAGATGAAAGCTTTTGACTGTGAAACTATTAATAATTCCGCTTATTTTTAAATATTGTTGATTAAATTATTAAAATTGTTGCTATTTTGTATATCTCTATGGTTTCATAAATCGGATTATGTGGAAAGAAAGTAGGGGGAAACGTGGCATTAGAACATGATACACAGGTGCTGGCAAAGCAGATTTTGGAGGATTTGAAGCCGGAATTGATCATTCCATCTCCGTATTCTATATGGGATCCCAGCAGAATGAAATTTGAGGTTGCAGGTGTTACAAATCCGCAGTCATTAGCGGAGATGCAGGCGCTATTAGTAAAGAAAGCATTTACAGTTTCTGATATGTATATTTTACGTGTGATCCGAATGCTTGGACATGCGGATCTGTTATCAATCTGTACGGTGCTGATGGCAGAACGGGAAAAGGAAGAACAAAAAGCTAAGGAAGAAAAACGGCCGGCGCGTTGTATTCCGAAGTTGGATCATCGTTCCCTGAAAGAGCGCCTTGATACGTTGGCAATGAGTGGTTTGGTTATTGTTGAAAAGTTTCAGATCAATGAAAGCGTATACGCATATTTGAAGAGTGCAAAATCAGAAGCACACCAGACCCGGCAGATGTATTCTCTTACTGCCCATGCAACATACGCTTTTCGGACCATGCTGGAGGCAGATCAGCAATTAAGGTTTGATTCAAAAACAATATGGCTTAATGAGATGACAAAAATGGAGCGGGCTAATGCGGGGTTACTTGCGGCGGTTTTTTTGAAGCAGAAGTATATGTCAAAATATATATTTTCTTATCGCCTGAAAAATGTGAAGGGTATAGATGAGTTGCCAGCAATTATTGATTTTAAGAAAGAAGGAGTTATGCCCACTCGCCTGGTGATCTTCGCGGTTAATTTCTATACGAATGAGAGGATTGTAACCGAAAAAGATCATTCGTATTATATAAATTCAAAGGTTAAGGGATTTTGTGCAGCTCTGCGTACAGTAATCCATGAGACTATAGGAAATGGATCTGCGTTTGCGGCCATCATATGCGAAGACGCTAAAGGCATACAAAAAGTAATTTCCATGATCCAGAGCATTGATGAGCCGCTGATGAAGCATTGTGTTTTTACGACAGGGACGGTATTGATATCACGAAGCGCACTTTCAAAAGCAGATGTCTTACCAGGATGTTTTGTAGAGCCGGTATTCAATTCAGAGAAGGCCCGGTGGCAGATCGTTGGGGCGACAGGTTTTTATTTCCTGGAAGCATAAGAAGGGAGGGAGTGGACTGCCTGGCAGCAGACTTAGGCAGGAAAACTTATGGCAAAAATAATGAAGGACACGGCGCAGGAACAGGCTCTTTTGGAAGTGGCTGACTTGCTTCAGCAGCTTAAAATATTGGATAACAGTACAAAAAATCCAGAATCTTCGCTGAGCTGTACCTATCGTGTTGGCAGTGGAAGAATGCAGCGCCTTCCAATTTCAGAAAACTATCTGGTTAGTATGATTGCAACGGTTCAAACTGATCTGCAGAAGAAAATAAATAACCTCTGTAAAAAATATCGCATTGAACTGGAAGCGGATGAATCGGCATTGATGGGGACGGGGATTGGAGATGATATTGAGTAAATTGTCTTGTTATAGTTTACGGTTTCGACTGCTGCAGCTGACATGAAGAAAGATCACAAGGGATGATCTTTGACAGTTAGAAAAGCAGAAAAGACCGTATGGTAGAGAATTCATTATGTCATTTTTTAATTGCTGCCGGGAAAACAGAATTTATTGATGAAATGATGGAGAATTGCAATGAATAAAAGAAAATTAATTAGCCGTTATGCGGTTTTTCTTTTGGGAATCGTGATTATGTCGGAACCGGTCCTGTCTTATGGTTATACGATAAAACAGCCGATAGAATTTGAGCTTTCTGCATATGGAAATATTTTAGAGGATGCAGGACAGAATGCAACAGCGGAAGCTGATCCGAGGGAACTGGTTTCCTGGAAGGTTTATTTTGTAGATGAAGAGAGCAGACAAATCCAGTTATCTGCAATGCGTAGTGGAACGATTTTAGAGGGTGAGGAACTGGTTGTACCATATGCGAACAGTCTTATTGTAAATGGGCATCGCTGGTTGGCAAATGAGGACTCACCATATCGGGTAAATGTATATGGACCGGGTGAAAAAATCATCTATATCACTTATTCGGATGAAGGACCTGTCGGGGATATAGATGATCCAGAGGCATCGGAACGGGAACGATTTGAAATGTATTTTGAAAGGGCTAAAAAAGCGGATGCGGCAATCACTGGAAAAGAGGCGGAAGAAATTCTGGATGACCAGATTATTTGTGAAAGCAACGCCAAATGTTCTTATCGTCTGCGAAGCCTGTCTGTACAGATAAAAAATACGGCGGCCACTCCTGTTTATGTAATTGCAAAAGACTGTGCGGCAACAGGGATAATTTTGAAGGAATTATACAGTACTTCTGTGGAGTACAGCGCAAATCTTCTGGATACGATTCAGCTGGATGGAGCGGAATATAGAATTTACGTATTTCTCGTAAATAAAATATTTGGAGAAACTTGCAGCCATAACTGGAAACTGGAGAAGCGAACAGAAGCAACATGTCTATCATCAGGATCAGAAAAATATGTTTGCAGTATCTGCAGTAAGGCAGAAGTAAAAACGTTACCGGCCCTGGGGCATGTGGATGAAAATGGTGACTCATTATGTGACAGGTGTGGTAAGCGTACAGAGGAACAAAATGGCGGAGACCGTATCACGGCAACGTATAGGCCATCCCTGAGCGAATATCAGATGCAGTTTGTCTGTGTGAGTGAAAACTTCCAGAATGGCTATCTTTACATTTCAGATACAGGAATACCGGCAAGTGAATTTGGAGGTTATGGATCCCTTGATTATATGCTTTCTAACCCCTACCAGAATTTTGCTGGTACATTTGCGGACTGTTTCAGTATTACAGGACAGGCGCTGTTGCCGATTGATGCGGATGGTGCACTTGCGTATGCAGCTATTCTGTCAAAGGAAGAAGTGCTTGCATATCGGGGACAGATAGAGGGGGATTACATTACAAGAACCGTAGAAAATGGACAACTTGTGGTTGTGCATGATAATGGATCAACAAGTCTCGTGACACCTACGGATGATATGCTGCTTCGCCCGGCTGTAGTACTCGGTGCTCCGGATGCCGGTACCGCGGATCCAATCTATTGGTCAGTGGGAGATGTACAGAAAGTAGTGATCGATCAGAAAACTTATGAATTTCGGTGTGTAGATACCAATTATTATGATAAATCCGAAAATCATCAGAAACTGGCATTGTTCCTTTGTGATGAGGTGATTCCGGCAAATTATGGGAGTGAGTATTCCTATTTACCGGATAAAGAAGGCATTATGGGCCAGGTATTTCTTCCGGGGCCGGTAGTAAATTTTGGTGATGAAAGTGATTATAAGTATTCCAAGATACATAATTGGCTGAGCAAGCATCAGAATGGAATTTTTCAGAGCTTTAACTGCCATATTGGCGTGGACAGTGCATTTACTGGAAGCACAGGTAAGGGGCGGTTCAGTGAATTAAGCGACCAAGACTTGAACGTGCATAGCATCGGATATCAGAGACTGACAGCCAGACTTTTTAGTTTATCGGTGGAAGAGGCATTGAAGTATAAAGATTATCTTTGGAAATTTGGTGATACGGATGCGGATAATCCAGAAGATGTAACCGATAATTTCTGCAATGGATATTGGCTGCGTTCTCCTATGGGGAATACAGGTGCTGACAGTGGATATGCCTATATCGTGGATCTGGTCAATGGAATGATCCGGCCGGAGGCAGTGAAACCGGATGGCAGCAGTACAGATGAAGAGTTAAGGGTAACTACTTCGATTGGTGTAAGACCAGCCTTTGCGGTACCGCAGGGATGATCATAGAAAATTAGTAGGAGGAATTTGAATGAGGAAACGAGGCGTTGTGATCTTAATGGCAGCTGCACTTACCGCTTCTGTTCCGGCAACCGCGCTGGCTGATCAGTTTGCCGGTCAGATAGCTTTGAATGGGGAGGCTGCTTCGGAAGATGTTGTTGATGAGGAAAGTCCGGTGGACATGGATCAGACAGAAGAAGCAGAGGATGAAAACCATGAAGAGTCGGAGAACGCGGGTTTGGAGGAGACGGATGAGGCAGAAGCAGGAACGGAAGAATCGGAACCCGAAGAGTCAGAGGAAGAGGTAAAGGAATCAGAAAAATCTGATGAGAGCAGTGAATCAGAAAATGAAGATGCTGCCTCAGAGGGATTGGAATCGAAAGAAGATGAGTTAGAGGACGAAGACACAGAAGAGACTGAAGAGAAGGAGGTAGTGGACGAGACAGAACTGGCGGATGAACTCCAGAAAGAACCGTCAAAAGCGCCAGAAGAGGAAGCCGGGGATATGCCGGAAATCGGAACGGAAGAATTTACAGCATGGTTTAAGAAAAACTGTAAAGAGGATTTTTTATGGGAGATGCTGGCAGAGCATGTAGAGGATGACACATTTTTTACCTGGGCGGTAGAACACGATAAGCTGTATTATAAAGCATTTAAAGCCTATCAGAAGATCCTGGAGAAAGACGGGCAGCCAGATGAAGAAATATCTTCCGAGGTAGATGCAGAAACAGAAGAAGACATGGCCATACTGGATGAAGAGGTGGAGGAACTGACATGAAAAAACGTAGATATCGAAGACTGTTTGCGGTGCTGACTGCCGCGATGTTCAGTGCCTGCAATGTTTCCACCGCGCTTGCGATGCCACTGCAGGAACTCACGGAAGATTATCAGGACTTCAATACAAAGCTGGTTGAAGAGAGTCGGCCGAAGGATATTGGCAGTGATGCATTCTCAGAGTGGTTTTTTACATATTTGGAAGAAGAAACTCTGTGGGACTGGTTTTATGGTGTTATGGAGGATGATACCAACGAAGATTACAGCGCACTGTATTCCTGGTATGAAAAAAATCAGGAGCAAATTGCAAAACAGTTGGGTGCAAATGCTTCGGCACTTATGGCAAGCAGTGTAGGAGATCTTTGGAATAACTGGATCGATGGGAATTTTGATCTTACTGGAGACGGAACAGAGAGCAATCCGTATCAGATTGAAGATCTGGAAGATCTGATGATCATGACACAGGCGATTGCAGCTGGTACAGGTAATTATGATACTGCCCATTATCGGTTAATGGATGATATTGATCTTTCCTTTACCATTAATAATGGAAACTGGAACCCAATTGGCTGGTATCAGAATGCAGCACAGTTATCCGGTAATGTATCCAATAGTTTTAAGGGTACTTTTGACGGAGATGGCCATACAATCAGTGGCCTGAAAATTGTAAATATTTCAAAAAATCTTCAGAATGTTGGCCTTTTTGGAGTCTTGGATGGCGCGGTTGTAAAAAATCTGGTCATCGAAGATGCCCGTGTATATGGATATAACCATGTTGGCATTCTGGCCGGCCAGATAAAAGGGGAGTCCGTAATCACGGACGTGACAGTTGAAGGAACTGCTGCTGCCAATACATCATCTGGTGGTTATGCTTCTGATGCAGCGGTAGGTGGTCTGGCTGGAAAAATTTTCGGAAGCAGTTCTGGCTCCAGGGCTACGATCGAAAATGTAACAGCAACCGTGAATACAGTGAACCTCGGTGCTACCAGTAAAACGGGCGGTATTGCCGGTGAGGTGAGCAATGCCTATATCGTTGATACCAGTGTATCCGCGACCGGAAATAATATCCTGGGCAGATATTATGTAGGCGGTATCGTCGGAGCAATGAGCAGCGGTACATCCCTTTACAATGTGTCCGTGGACGGAACAATTGGCGGAAACGGTGCCTATGCGGTTGGCGGTATCACTGGTTATTATGAAGGCGGAGAAATTGTTGTTGCCCGCATGTTTGGAGAGATCGGAAAGACAAATGCGGGAACAGCAAGAGAAGGCATCTTTATCGGTACCCGCAAAGATTCCGTTGATATGAAATATGGCACAACCTCTGGGAAGAACCTGGCGTACTGGTTCACGACCGTAGCCAATAAGACAAAAGCGATTGTCGGAAGTGGAAAATCATCAGATACGACCGTTACCGATGCGGCCCACATCGGATATTGGAATGATAATGAAGTTCACTACTATTTGAAAAATGGAGCCAATGAAACCTATGATGCCAGCAGATATTTCTATGAAGAACTGGAAGACGGAATCCGCAATATTGTAGTTACCAGACTGGATCGGGATTTTACGGTAGCAGATTACGAAAATGGCCTGCCATTTTCCATTGATCATTATGCACCGGGAACATATGGGCAGCCGGTGAAAGGCTATTTATTGTCGGTTAGTCGTGTAGATGTGGCAAATTCCAATGGCACATTTGATCAGGATGTGGCTACTTTTACGGCATATCCGGGAGGTGCCAACAGTTTTTACCGGATCATCGATAAAGATAGTTCTGCTGCTGTCAGACCGGGAGAAACGGTCCATGTAACGACCGCAGCCAAGAATACAAATGGAAGCATTTATCAGATGGTAACGGATGAAAATGAGCCTGGCGGCGTAAAGCCACCAACCTATACGGATGAGGACGGAAATCCGCAGGATATGACGTATCAGACCGGTGGGGGATATACGTTTGAAATGCCAGAGCATAGCACAGAGCTGGATGTAGAGTACATCAGGACAACCTCAAAACTTTCCATGGATCCGGCCAATGTGACGTTCCATGTGGTACAGACCCGGACCGGGGACCGGAAAAATCCGACGGTGCAGACAGTAGTATTGGATGGCAACAACAATCAGCTTGCAACGTATACCGGAAATGATCTTTCTGCGATCAATGTTAATCCGGTTACTGTAAATGCTGTACACAATGATACCGGAGCAAGTACGGATAAAACACACAGCTGGAGCATTGACGATTCCGATCTTGTGGTAAATGCATCCGATGCAGGTTATGTGGAGACGGCTGCAAAGATCAAACCGAATATGGCCGGCAGTTGGATCAATGGCCTGTTAAATAAAGCGGTAAAAGCGCAGCAGGATAATAACTACTTAAGCGCAATTCCAGCTACTGTAACCAGCAAAAATGCAATTTTGACAGCTTCAACCAATGCAGACACCTCACCGGATCATAAATCTGTTTACGGAAATGTGACCGTCACGGTTGATTTTAAGATTGTGGATGAGACAACGCTCCGCGTTGAAGGAGTGGAATTAAACAAGAACAATATCACTTATACCATTACCAGGAAACTCACTGGAGACCGGAAAAATCCGACAGAAACCATTTTTGCAGATGAACCGCAGATCCTGGCAGCAAGTCTCAGACCGGCCCAGAGTTTTACCCAGAATGTGCGTTGGGAAGATGAGAATCCCAAACAGTATTTAAAGATTACTCCACAGGGAAGCTTTGAGCATGAGTTGAAAGTGGAAGCAAAGTATGATCCGAATGGCGCTGATAACCCTGCATGGATCCAGAATGTCATTAATGCAGATAATCAGAAGCGGGATGCGGATCCTTATGAGAAGCTCTCCGGAACAGCAACGCAGGTAGAGCATGTGACCGTTACCAGTGAGGATGCTACGAATGGCCACCAGACCGCAGACTGCGAGGTTACATTGAAATTTGTCACAGTGGATGAGACCGTCATTCACCCGGAAAGTGTTCAGATGGGCCAGCAACAGGTGAAATTTGATCTTCAGGCAACCAAAGAGGGTGATATTAATTCTGCAGTGAAAACCCGGACTGGATTTGATCCGGTACAGCTTAGCTGCACCGTACTGCCGGATTGTAGTTCAGATGCTTTACATACACCATATAACCGTGAAGTAATCTGGTCCGTATCGGATACGGATGTGGCAAGTATTTCCCAGACCGGTCTTCTGGCACCGAATCCAAATGCACAGTGGATTAAGGATGCTGAGCATGTAGCGCCGTATACTGGAACCAAGACGATCAAAGCGATTGCAACGACTGTTGACGGTCAGAAAGTGGGCGAAACCACGGTCGTTTTAAATTATGCTGCAAGGTGTATTGAGATGCCGGAAACAGAAACTCTGGATCTGGTACTCACGATGACCGGAAGAAGAAACTCTCCAATCTATACATTTGGTGATATGCCGCAGAAACAGGTGATTGCAACAACATATCAGGAAAAACGACCGGTTACTTACAGTTCTTCCAATACATCTGTGCTGCAGGTTTCTGCAGACGGAACGATCCGGCCAGTTCAGGATGCTGGTCTGAAGTGGATCAGAAAGGCGTGTGTAAGTCCGTATACGGGAACAATTCAGGCGGTTATTACCGGAACGGATGCGACTGGTTCAGACAGCACCGTTGTGACATTAAAAATTACAGTATCCGACCAGACAACTTATTCATCATCCTCCAGCGGTGGCGGCGGAGGTGGTGGCGGTGGCGGAAGCCACAGCTCAAAGGCAGTAGCCACCTCCGGCACAACACCTGCTGCCAGCAGTCTGCCGGAATATGTTGTGCGAGGAACATGGACAGAAACTGAGCAGCATAAATGGATGTTCCGCGATGATACACGTACTTATGCATCTAAATGGGCAGCAATTTATAATCCATATGCGGATAAAACCAAAGGCCAGCAGGAATATGACTGGTTCCGGTTTGATGAATCCGGTTATATGGTGACAGGCTGGTTTACAGATGTCGATGGAAACAGATACTATTTGAACCCGGTATCGGATGGTACACAGGGACGTATGGTAACCGGTTGGTATTGGATTGACGGAATGTGTTATTACTTTAACCCCGTCTCTGATGGAACCAGAGGAGCCATGAAAAGAAATTGTGAAATTGACGGATATCAGTTAAATGTAGATGGTATCTGGGTTGTGAATGGAGTAGTTCAGACAAAATAAATATACCAGGTGTATTTATTATTTTGGTGGTGCCCTGCTAAGGGCACCGCCATCAAAAAATAAGTGACCATACACAGGGGGAGCTGCCGTTGGAAAAGCCGGGAAACAATCAAGATGAAGAATCCGCAAAAGATTGGAAATTACTTTTTGAATTGTATGAAATTCTAAAAAAGAGGGTTGATGCCAGGGAAGAAAAGATGCGGGATTATGTAAGAAAAGTTGGCTTGACAGAGAAAGAAAAGAATAAAGATGAGCAGCAATAACAATGCAGGGAATCGTATGCTGTCAAAGGGATACGGTTCAGTTTCCGCAGGCGCGGTGTGTACCTTGAAAACTGAATAGTATGATAGCAAAAGAATATGCAGTATGGAAAATTCCCATGCTGCGGAATATGAATAACGTTTTTTGACTATAATTGAAATACTGGAAGCACCGAAAAAATGTTTTATATTCCATGTTAACAGCCGAAAAAATGTTAAGATTTATAAAATAACGTCCGAAAAAATGTTAAAATAATTAGAATTACAGCCGAAAAAATGTTATAATTAAAACGGCGGTAGGAAACATATGCGTTTTGGAGGAGGTTTTTTATGGAAAGAGAACTGTTTACTAAGTTGGAACGGTGGATGAAGAAAAAGAATAGAAAGCCTTTGATCATACAGGGGGCAAGACAGGTCGGCAAAACATGGATCATGAAGGAATTTGGAGCCAGATTCTATGAAAAAACCGTCTATATCAATTTTGATAATAATAAGGCGATGAAGGACGTATTTGAACTGGATTTTGATTTGAAGAGGATCCTGTCGGCAATTAAAATAGAATACGGAAAAAGTTTTCAGGCAGAGAATACCCTGATTATTTTTGATGAGATTCAGGAAGCACCAAAGGCTCTGGCATCTTTAAAGTATTTTTATGAGAACGCGCCACAGTATTCTATTATTGCAGCCGGTTCATTGCTCGGTGTTGCATTGCATCAGGGAACGTCCTTTCCGGTGGGAAAAGTGGATTTTTTAAAACTCTGTCCAATGAGTTTTAGTGAATTTCTTTTGGCGGTTGGTGAAAATGGGCTGTATGAAACACTTAAGGCCCAGGACTATGAGCTGATCAATGCATATGCAGGAAAGTACGTGGATCTGTTGAAGAAGTATTACTATGTGGGCGGAATGCCAGAGGTGGTACAGACTTATATTGATTCCGATGATCTGTATGAAGTTCGTGAGATCCAGAACAATCTTCTCACGTACTATGAGGAAGATTTCAGCAAGCATGCTCCCAAAGAGGTTGTTCCGCGTATTATGATGGTCTGGAATTCAATTCCGTCCCAACTGGCGAAGGAAAACCGAAAGTTCATGTACGGTGCGCTGCGCGAAGGAGCACGAGCTAAAGATTTTGAGCTTGCAATACAGTGGCTCGAAGATGCAGGATTGATTTTGAGAAGCTACAGGGTATCAAAGCCGGATATTCCACTTATTGCATATATGGAGATGAACAGTTTCAAGATGTTCATGTTTGATGTGGGATTATTAACAGCGAAGGCCGGTTTATCGGCCAGATTGTTGCTTGACGGCAGCCGTATTTTTGAAGAATTCAAAGGGGCGCTCACAGAGCAGTATGTCGCGCAGGAGTTGCATGCAGCTGGATATCCACTCTATTATTTTGCGACAGAACGTTCAACGGGTGAAATTGATTTCATGCTGCAGGGAGATCTTGATTGCATCCCGATTGAAGTAAAAGCGGAACAAAATCTTCGTGCAAAGAGCCTGAAAGCTTTTTGTGATAAATATCAGCCGGACATGGCGGTTCGAAGCAGCATGGTAAATTATAAAAAAGAAGACTGGCTTATTAATGTTCCATTATATATGCTCGCTGAGTATTTAAAGAGCATGGTGCATGTAAATTAGGCTATGGGAGAAACAGGCTATCGTTTGGTGGCCTGTTTTTTTATTCAAACAGATTGAGATATTCATATTCCGCAGCATGGGAAGAGAAAGAAATTTCTATAATTGATGTTCGATAGTCATGATTTTTGTTCAAAAGGGCTTTTGAATCAGGTAGGTAGTTTACATATCATCATGGATCGTATACAGTGATTATAGAGCAGAGAAGGAGGGGAGAAGCTTTATGAAAAGACTAACCATTTTGTGTGCGGCTTTGACCGCAGCGATGTTTATGAATATGTCAGTATACGCAGGAACTTCAGAAGTGGCAGCAGAAGTCAGTGCCGGTACTGTATGTTTACCGGGAGCTGATTTAACGGATGTAATGGGCGGCGGTTTTATTTTCAGTGATCAGCATCCAGAAATTACGGATCCGGAATATTACTTAAAAGAATGGTACAATTCTCCGCAAGAAGGGGAACAGAGTATTTTAAATGCGCATGGAGAATATAAGACACCATACAACAATTACATGGATGAGGCATATCCACTTTTGCAGGAATTTCTTCATAGTTTTGACTGGATCCATGCAGATGAATATACCAGATACCAGAAAGCTTTTGAAAGAGTCGGGGCAGCATACCATGGAAATATCTATGATGCGGATGCGGGATACAATCGCAGTAAAGAGCGGTGGTTGGTCCTTCGTACCAGACATGGGATGTGTGAACAGTTTTCAAATGAACTGGCAGAGCTTTGTAAGCTGGTAGGCGTCAGATGTGAAGCATATCAGTCTTCGGCCTATCATAAGCGGTGTTTGGTACAGATCGGAGAAATCTGGTACGTGGTTGATCCAACCAATAATGGGGTGAAGAACTGCAAGGCCGTTGATTATGCGGCGGAGAGAGATCGGTATAAAAACGAGTATTTTGCATCAGAAGAAGCGCAAATATTGCAGGAACAGTTAGATATGGGAGAAAAAGCCCAAAAAGGTGAAATTACATGGAGAGAGTATTTTCATTATTTATTCCCAGACTATACAGACGAACAGATCCAGTCGCAATTGGGAATGAGCTATGAAGAATACGGAAATCTTTGGAAATAATAGAATAGATATTTGTGAGCAGGCTATCAGTTTTGATGGCCTGCTTTTTTAAATTACAAAAAGGGAAAGAGAGTAGATAAAGATGAAAAAACTTCGAAGGAACAAAAATCGAATTTGTGCAGGGATGCTTGCATTTATTCTCAGTACGTCTCCAGTGTTAAATAACATCCCGGCATTTTTCATCTCCAGTGAAGCTGCGACATATGGTGATACGATGCAGGCTTATATTAAGGACTCTGGATTTCGCCAGTATTGTATTGACGGAATGTCACCGAATAATGCATTGGGAGTGGCAGATCGATACGTATATGTAAGCCCGTATGCGTCACTGAGCGAAGCAGAGGCTGGGCAGATATTTTTTGCATTGCTATCATTAGAGGTGAGTCAAGGCGGTAGCCAGGATCTTAATAAAGCGTTAAACCAGCTTCAGAAGGCAGCGGTATCATTAGGGTTGTTGCCAATGACATCACCAGTAACAAAGGATGATTTAAAGCTGTATTTACACAGTGCTGCCACCAGGGCAAAATATCCGTGGGTAAAGGTCTGGAGTGATAATGCAGACAAATTGTTGGAAACAGCCGGGTTACTAAGCAGTAGTTCCGCTGGGGCTACAATGGGTGGACTGGTTCCGGCAACTCTGGCAGGCCATACCACTCCGGAAACAGCGGTAGCAGTAGATGGAACCTTAAGTATTAAGTTTGCGCAGGACGGCTCAGATGCCGGGTTTATCCAGTCGGTACCGTTGAAATTTTCTGCGACGGGGGAGGCCGGCTCCTACGTATCTGAAATTCCGAATGGTTGGACGTATGTAAAAACGGATACGGAGATTATCTTTACCAATCCTGGAAACAGCCCGACTCCGTTATATGTGCAGTTTGATCCAATAGGAACAAGGTATGAAACGGCAATGGGAACATTCGCTTCGGCCAGAGATTTGTATGAACAGTGTCTGCAGCTGTGGGTGCTTCAGCAGTGTGCTGGTCAGCATAAGAAATTCCCGCGAATTGGGGTAGTGCCGGCCCAGCAGCATCAGAGACTGGCATACGTGGAAATGGCTCTTCCTAGCAGTGTGTATTATGCGTCCGTGGGAGCATCAGGAGTTTTCGGTACAGGAATTTTCTGGGGCCAGCAAGGTTTTGGTGGGAATGGTGGAAATACGCCATCGTATCCATCTGGAACCTCCAGCAGTGGCAGCCTTGAATTTAACTGTTATCGGCATGAGGAGGACTGGACTTCTACTTATAATACGCAGCTGACTAAGTATGATCATGAAACGGGAGAAACTTTGGAGGGATCAAGTTTCCGGTTTTATGAGCGTTTTGATGATAAGGACCAGGTCAATCTGGAACGTGACGGAGCAGTAGAACTGTATGGTGGAACAGATCATGAAATGTATCTGTCAAAATACCTGGATAATCCGGTTGTATGGGATGATTATCGGTTTGTTGCGACCGTTACGACCAATGAAGAGGGTTATGCATCCAATACTGTAGAGCACAAATATCATTACGATAAAACCTTCTGTGATGGACATCCGGCACCGGCTTTTGTCGAAGTCCCGGAAGAGGAAGAAGATGAGGAAGGAGAAGTTACAAATCAGGACGAAATTGATGAAGCAAAGGAAGAAAACCGAAGACTTGCAAGTGGCTGGCTGGAATGTTTTGATGCGTGCGACGAAACTGCATCTGCAGGTACCTATGAGGGAGTCCACTTTCATTGGCTGATGTCGGAAGTCAGCCAGGGAGAAATCTCTTTCATTGCATCAAGCGGCGGCGAGGAGGGAAGCACTCCGAATGCAGGGCCGACCAGTTCGGCATCCGGGGAGGATTCCTATGTAAATTCTGGCTGTAAGCAGGATGCGGAAGCGACATACAATAAATTTATTGCTTTGAAATACAGCTATACCTATCAGGAGGATACCGCGCGAAATGGGTATATTCTCCACGATCTGCATAATGATGACCTTCCTATTGAGGTGATCACAACGGATTCTTCGGAAAATGGTGCAAATTCATTTTTCGCGAATGAATACAGCAATCAGATCCAGATCAACGAAGATGCTACTCCAGAGACAGATTCTTTCACGAGTAGAGTGGAGCAGGGCGCCGTTCATAGTATCACGGAGTCCGAGTATGCGGAGCTGACGGGAGAAGATCTGGATGTTCCGGCACTGGAGAAAGAGAAGAAAGAAGGAATTCTTTCAAAGGCCATTTCATTTTTTACAAAAATATTTAAGATCGAAAAAGAAGTGGAGCTTGAAGAAACAAAGGCACCGGAGCGTGTGGATGGCTCGGCTGCGGATACAAAAAAATCAGATGATGAGGAATTTCAGGATCATGAGACGGTGGACAGAGAAGATGAAACAACGGATTCCGACGACAGTGATAATAAAGATTCATCGGGTTCCGATGATGAAATTTTGGATTCCACGGAAGCTTCGGATAAGGATGAGGAAAATCAGGAGGATAAAGGTGAGGTAGAGAACCCTGACGGCGGAATATCAGATACGGACTCAAAAGATGAGCCTGAGAAAAATGATTCCGAAACAGGTAATAGCTCTGGAGACCTGGAAAATTTAGGCAGTGTGGATGACGCAGCTTCTAAAGAGCTGGACAGCGCGGTTGGAGATGTGTCTGCGAGATTGGAAACCTTTGAAGGAAAGGTATTTTCCGGCTGGATTGAAAAAGGCATTCAAAAACTTTTCGGTATTATGACTGTTTACGCAGAGACAACGGAGCGTGTTGCAGGCAATGATATAGAAGCGGAGCCGGTTTCTGCCGTAGAAACCAGGGACGATAATTCCGAGGATGTTTCTGATGAAGAGGAAAGCAGGCCGTCTAAGGAAGAAACGCCAATTCAGGATGTTGTAAAAGATAATCATGATTTGAAAAATGAGGAAAATCTCTCAAAAGAAGAATTGGCAGACATTGATTCAGAAGAATTCCTTGATGACGATATTGAAGATGAACAGGAATTTATTGAGGATGAAGAACGAATCAGAGAGATAGAGGCTCTTGGCGGCAGGAAGGTAGATCTTGCGTCAGACTCCAATGCGACCTATGTGGCGTATGTAGAATTTACTAAGCAAAGGGAAGAGGGTGATCTGACTGTATCCGGAAGTGATGATCCGGACATTTCCCTTTATGCGCAGCTTTCAGGATCTGGTAAAGAATTGTTTGAAAGTGCCTACAGCACGGCAAAGGGTTCACCGAGCGTGGGCGTACTTATTACACCAGGACCGGCGGATCATTTTAGTCACTGCAATGATGAAGATGGCTGCGGAAATATGTGGCGTATCTATGATCACCGGACAGAGGGCGAAATCCATATCAATAAGCGGGATTTGGATCTGGAAAATGGGGCAAACGACGCATATGATTCCTATGGAGATACCCAGGGAGATGCCACATTAGAAGGAGCTGTGTATGGCCTGTTTGCAGCAGCGGATATTATTCATCCGGACGGAAAAACGGGAATCGTTTATATGGCAAATGATCTGGTGGCAGTCACGACAACGGATAAAAATGGCGATGCTTCGTTTATGGCCTTTACGGAAGCACCAGGAATGATCTATGACTATGAAGAGGGTAAGATCGTGGACCGTGGCCAGGGCTGGAATGCAGCATCTCCACAAAATCTCTATGATCATGCAGAAGCATACGATGAGTATACGGCGGACGCAGATGTGGTAAGGACTTATCCGGATTACAAACTGGCGAATGGAAACTGCTGGATTGGAAGACCGCTGATCCTGGGGGATTATTACGTAAAGGAATTGACCCGCTCTGAGGGCTATGAATTGTCGATTGGAAACCGAATGCAGCAGCAAACCAATCTGGGCCAGGATGTAAATGCGGGAGTTCCAGGCGATTTGACCGGTTACGCTGGAATTGTGGGAATCCTTACCGCGGAGGAACAGATCAGTGATGAGTCGACTGGAGATGTGGAAGATCCTGATTACAACCAGTTGTTTTTTACAGCTGAAAGTGAAAAAACAGGGGATTCGGGATTTGATCTTGTATTTCGAAATCTGCCGGAGGGAGCAAAACTTTACCGGAAGGACAGTATTTCTACGACGAAAGAGGTAGAGGCCGGTACGGGTATCTATGATGAAGTGCCAGTCAAAAATATTTTTGGCCTGCCGGAGTATGTTGTGGCGGAAAACGACCATCAGTACCCGAAATATAATGCAGATGGAAGCATTAAAACCAAAACGACCAATGTGAATTTTACTGCGAAAAACGTAATCCGTGTGACCCGAAAAGGGTTGGATCCTGCGAAAGTTACGGATGTAATCCTGGCATCTGTGCCAGGAATGTCTGATGATGAACTTCTTTTAAGACTCGCATCTGTACCAGATGTGGATAATGACTTTGCGCTTCTTAAAATCAAGGTGGAGCAGGCGCTTCGCACAAATGGAAAAAGCTCACCGAACTATAAAAGAAGCGGAGTTACAGCTTATTCGAGCATGGATGAATTGGTATTCGACCGCGGTGTATGGGAAGGTGAGACAGATACCTATGGTATATCCGGTGTCAGCGCTGGAAGCGCAGCTGATAAAACGGTATGCGGTTCTCCTCTTGTAACATTGACGATCAATAAGGAAGGAACAGACGGAGACGCAGTATCGTTATCTTCACTGATTGTTTCTATTCTGGATTATTACAATACTCATGATTATTACAATTATGGTGGAGTAGATTATATCAAAGAAAATGCGGACAGCTGGACGGTCGGTTTATACGCAAACCGGACCAATTATCCGATGCTCTTTTATGTTCCGGCAGACGGTTCTTCAGGGGATGCGATATTTTACCGGGTAGCAAGTATGCCGGCAGACCACAGCATGCGGCCAAGAGCTATTTATGTTGCATACGGCGAGGATGCCATTTATGATCCCCGCGGTGAAATGAAGAATTTTTCCACGAACGAGGACGGCACCGTCAATGCGATCCTTTCTCCCGCTGTACAGGCAGATGAGAACGGGGATATCGTGAATGGTGTCGTAACCGAAACTGAATTTTATAAAACCGGGGAAACACCTCTGGATAAAAATGGCATTAAAATTCCGAAGGTAACCTATGTGGAGCGGACAGAAAAGATTTCCGTGGAAGTAAATGAATGCAAGTGGACGGAGATCCCTCTCACAAAGGAAGGTAATGTGTGGATTGCCCATCAGACTGGTAATTATACGGATGGATATGGAGCGGAGCATAATGACGAGGCAGCAGCACGTTATGAGTATACGCTGAAACTTCCATCCCGGTTCATTTCACTGACTGAGCAGGATTGCACAGATTTTGGAATTTCAAAAGAACTTGCCGGCATTCAGGTTGGTAGCGCCTCCTATTATCTGGCAAAAGGTTCCAGCGTAAAAGCATACCTTAACTATCGCAGCCTTTTAGTAGGCCAGGAAAATTCTTATGTACAATCGGTGGCCCTTGATTATCCGGTCCAGGACTATGTATTTCAGGATGGGGCAGAACGGCCGGGGACGAACACCAGAAAGGAACCTGTAGGTGTAGAAGAGAGGATCATCAGTCAGCAGATCAAAGTAACAAAAACGATTGATGAGAAGAGTTACCGCAATACGAACTCCTACAGTGAAGTCCATGAGGACTGGTGGAGTCGCTTATTTGGTAACCATGAAGGGAATGGAGCATCGGACCATTCGGCGAAAAAGCTTGATAATTTCCGTTTCAAAACCTATTTGAAGTCAAATCTGGAAGCTTTGTACCGGAATGAAAATGGAGAAATTGTATGGCAGGACCGTATGGGAACTGAACGGACTGATGCTGAGCAGCTTGCCGCAAATAAAGCGTTTCCAATGCTGGTCAATAAGATCTATACAAAGGTTCCTCATCAGACAGATCCGCTGTTTAAAAATTCTAATGATGCAGCGATTGCCAATACGGCTCTGTATGATTACCATAACGGTCTGATCAGTGATGAGGCAAACACGGGTTACACAAGACTGTTGGAAATGGCAGACTATCGGGTCGAGGACGGTGACAGCACAAGAACGGTCAAAAATTACAATTATGAGAAGTTTTTTGATGCGATCAGCGTTTCCAATGGAGATAAATGGGATGAAAATCATCCGACCTACACAAGTTATAAGCCGATTGGAAATCTCATAAACCGTACCGAAGAGCAGCTGGATAATGCCAGGGTATCTGACCGGGTGCGTCAGTTTGCAATCAGCTGGTACCTGGATGATGAGGTAAAAAAACTGGTGCAGGAGGTAGACGCAGGTACTGGAGAGAAGAAGGCCAGTGCTGGTGCGACGGCATACAGTGAAGAAACGTATGATCTGGCACTCCGCCAGGCCATTAAAAAAGCAGAAAATTATTTGAAGCCGTTCTTTGCGTATGATCTTGATGAGCTTTACGCAATTCACTGGGATAGCGAGGCAAACGGAGGCAGCGACCATGATACAACAACACTGGCTGCCAATACGATTTATGGAGATAAAGATCTTTCAAAAGACGGTGGATATGCCTATGGGTTATCGAAATATTTACCGTATGGAATCTACGTGGTGGCAGAGCAGCAGCCGCATGTTGATGAACTGAAGGATTTTAAAAACCGGCATTATCAGATTGATCAGCCAAGGGAAGTAACTTTGCCGAGTGTGTATGCATCTTATGATGCATCACAGGAAACTCCGGAAACACTCAATTCTTTCTATAATTATGGCCGGGCTGATTCCATGCAGCAGCTGGAACAGAAATATCAGATCCGGTTTGGTGAGGAGGACTATAAGATCCAGGCCCATAATCATCATGGGGATTTTGAAGTTTATAAGTATGGCCTTGATCTAAATGAGATCACAAATGGGGTTCGGGCAGAAGCCGGTAACTATTTTGCATTGACGCAAAGCCCATGGCGGCCGCTGAAAAATTATTATAATCCGGAAAATGATCGTTCTGCTGCCGAAGTTACCTATTATCTGACAGAGGGACAGAGCGGCAGAAAAGGAATTTCAGAAAATTACCGGTATAGTTCCCTGTCTGAAGATGCGGGACTTTCCGATGACGTTCCATATCCGGGTGCGGATATTACGGCAGATAACCGGTTAGGAATCCAGTACCGGGATCATGTTGCAACGATGACAGGAATGCAGACAGCTTATGACGGGAAATATGCTGCCATGCTGGTTCCGTATAGCGTGGTTGCATCAACGGATGAACAGGCAGAGGTGACAGATGAAGAGCCGACTCAGGGAGGAAACGCAACATATCGGGGATTTGCTTACGATAAGTTTGTGAACCGCTTCTTTACGGCAAAGCTTAGAATAGAAAAGATTGACTCAGAAACCCATGAGAATATCCTTCACGACGGTGCACTTTTCAATCTGTATGCGGCATCCCGTGATGACAGTGAGAGTGGTCAGGGAACCGTAAAATTTACGACAGAACCCACGCAGTTTACCGGAACAAAAGAATTCTTAACGGCAATGGGGGCTATCGACATCCGGCCGATTGCAAAAGGCCGGATTGCAAGGTGGATTGATCGCATTACCGGAAAAGAGAATGGCATCGGTGATCTGTATAGTGGCACCGTGCCGGAGGGCACACCGACCTGCAGTGAGGATGAGCAGATTGTCCTGGGAGATGAATACGGGAATAAGACTGTAGCCTTTAAAACCTATTCAACAACCAGGGACGGCCTGATGCGGGATGAGATGACAGACACGGGATCTTCTTATCAGGACCAGAATGTCGGTTATTTGGAGCTGCCGCAGCCTTTAGGCGTGGGTGTTTATGTCCTGGCGGAAGTGGATCCGCCAGCCGGATACGCGCGGAGTAAGCCAATCGCGATCGAGGTTTACAGCGACAAGATCACTTATTATAAGGAAGGAGCAAAGGATAATCGGGTCCTGGCAGTCGTTTATGAGGATGATGCGGACCACCAGACAACCAATGCAAACAAACCGGAAGACAAAGTAAACGTGGCGCAGGTCTATGTGGAGAATACTCCGATCCGGTTGGAGGTTGAAAAGGTAAAAGAATCCTCTGCAGAGAAAGCCAATACAACGGCGGACAAGACGGTCAGCTATAAGATTTCCGGTCGTGTGGATGGAAAATACAGCGAGATCGGAAAAAATCCGGACCTGGTTTATGCGTACCGGGATGGAAAATATTTAGGATATGCATGGCAGAAAGGAACCCTGGAGTATTTAGAGGAACGCAAGGCAGCAGGAGAACAGGTGGAAATTGTCTATTCCCACGGAACATTTGCGGGCTATGGATATGTTACCAGAACTCTTGAAACTGCAGATGATGAAAATGGCTACGTAGCAGGGGCATTGATGACATTGTTTGATGCAATTCCTGTAGAACGCTCTGGATTTGAGGGAGATGAGACTTATAAAGGACTGAAGATTGAAAGAAATCTCACGAACAATATCACCAGAATGTATATCGAGCAGGGGTATGCCGGCGAAAAGGTAGAGTTTGTTCGTGAAAAGGATGAAGCAGGTAAAGAACTGGAAGTAACTTTCCCGGTCGGCATTGACAAGGACGGAAACTCCATTTCAGCTACCGGCGGAGTATGGTCTGCGGTTACGTTGCAGCGGCCGGATACAGATATTTTATATTATGACCTGGATGGACTGGATCCATATCAGGAGCGCTATATTGACGGACAGTTCATTACCTATGTGTATGACAGAATGCACAAACTGACGCCTGTGGAAGAGGCAGAACGGGACCGCAGAAATTTCGCAAAGAGTGACAGCGATCATTCAATGTATGTCTTTAAGAATGGAGTTCCGTATTTAGAGATTACAGAAGGCGATTTTACAAGGGTAAAATACCGTAAGAATGATAAGCAGCTTGAAGTGGAGGCAGGCACCAAAATTTATCATTTGGATAAAGACGGGTACCGCGATGCTTTGGTTGATCCGGCAACAGGAATGGCATATATCGAAGAATACTGTGAAGACGGAACGGTAAGAATTTTGGTATGGCCAGTCAACGTAAGGAAGGATGAATTTGGAAATGTGATTGCTCGTGATAAGGTTACGACTTCCCGTATTGCTACGGTGGGCGAAAATAAGGACGGCTATGCAGAGGATGAAACGCTGGATGTGGTAAATAATTCCACCGCGGAGATACCGGATGCGGATAAACCGTCGTATACCCATACGGAGTCCGGCCATATTACTGGAACCTGGAAAGGAAATGGGGAGCAATCACACGAAGAGAGTAGCATTGAGCAGAACCGTTTTAAGCAGGATATGAATGGCTCTGTCCTGGTAGATGATAATAATGGTGATTTCTTAAATGAACTCAATCCAGTCTATGATGACCATGGTTTGGTTTTGTATTACCAGAGAAGTTCAGAAACCTACAAAAAGGGTGAGGATCTTTATGACCGAAATGGAGATTTTGTCAGACACCAGGATTCAGATAATCTGGAAGAATATAACCAGAATGCGTACCGCATCAATGAACACGATGAACTGTATGATTCTTCCTGGGATGAAGAGTCTCCGAACAGGAAAAATCTGTATCACAGGCTGGGTGAGGGATACATCCTTGAAAACACCTGGCTCAGCTCCGACAAGACTCCAAATGATCCATTCGATACGTTCCAAATGGACGGTCAGGCAGATGTTTTAAAACGCCTTCCGAGCGGAACCTATATTTTGGAGGAGTTAAAGGCACCGGAGGGGTATGTGAAGGGGCTGCCTAGCGGCATTACTGTTGCGGAGACGGGAGAACTTCAGCATGTTCAGATGGTTGACCGGACCACAAAGATTGAAATTAGTAAGATCCATGCGCCGCAGGATACCAAAATGACAGTTCTGGATATGGACCATGAACATCCGGAAACGGGAGAGAAACCGTATGAGCGCGAGGTGGTGACTGGTGATATTGCTTCCTATACATATAGTTCTGTTCCTGGAGCAAAACTGGCGCTGTATCCGGCCAGACGGGTATATAGTGTGGATACGGAAAAATATCCAAAGGGATATTATATGGTAAAAACACAGGATACTCCACTGGTTTGGGAAGATTCAAACAGTACTGCTTCCAATCCGGTATGGAATACTGCGGAGTGGGTAAGCGGAAATGAACCGGCCTATTTCGAGCGGATCCCGGCAGGAGATTATCTGCTGGAAGAGATTGAAACGCCGGAAGGTTTTGTGACAGCAGATCCAGTGGAAGTTACGATCGGTGATCAGTCAGAAGTTGAAATTGCCTGCATGAAGAATGATACCACAAAGGTTGAGATTGAAAAATTCTTTACAGATGAGCATGGAGAAAAAGTCCAGCTGTCTGGAGCAGAATTTAGTCTCCAACAGGCAGTGGTAAATGCAGAAGGTGAAATTATTTACGATGTGGATGGCACGCCGGTATATGATGCCCGTGTTCTGGCATCATTTAAGAGCGGCACCGTTGAGAATTATCAGAATTTCCGCGATGCATTTGAAAAAGCGTATGCGTCCTATGGTGTGGATCTTTCACTGTTTGGCTGGAAGGAGAATGGACAGGAAAAATCTGCAACCGTCACATCTAAAACAGTAATGGATGCGGCAAGCGCCGGAGGAAGTCATGACCGATTTGCAACGAAAGCACTCCTTACCATGATTACAAGCGACGGGGAGACTATACGCGTGGCAGTATCTGGCAATTTGCCGGAAACCGTCTTTGATTACCAGTTTGATTATCAGAAATTGGAGCATATAAATGCTTATGCGGATACCTACCTTACGGACAGAGGCACCAGAAGGATCAATGGCCTGCCTGCAGGGAAAAAGTATGTCCTTGTAGAAACCAAGGCTCCCGATGGATTTTTAAAAGCAGATGCCCAGGTGATCGTAGTGGAGAACCGGAAGGAGATCCAGCAGTATCACATCGAAGATCTGGCGGGGCAGATCTGGCTTTCTAAATCTGCTGTTGGTGTGACCGGGGAACTGGCTGGTGCTGTCATGGCCCTGTATAGAGCAGATTTATCAGGAAATCTGAACCAGTCTGAGGAGTATCTGGTCAGCCAATGGGTAACCGGAGCGGACGGCATTTATACAGTGACAGATAAAGTAAATGGCAGGATCCCGGAAGGATATCAGGTGGGAGATTTAAGGCTTCATATTGAAACGGGCCTGGCAGAAGGTATCTATTATTTAGTAGAACTGTCAGCACCGGATTATTATACCTTAGCAGAACCGGTACGATTTGAGTATCATCTGGATGATTCGGTACAGACGATCCGGGCAGTCAATGAAGCGGTGAAAGGTGCGCTTTCTATCACCAAGACTGGAGAAGACGGTCAGGGACTTGCCGGAGCGACATTTGAGATCAAAGCCTATAAAGGGGATGAACTGGATGAGCCGGTTTCCACAAACATGATCTATGGAACAGAGGCAGTCATCATCGTGCAGGATCTTCCTGTTGGTGAGATGCAGCCAGATGGAAGCATCATTCCTTATACCTATACGTTACAGGAGATTGCAGCGCCGGAGGGTTATAGTGTAAATCCGGAAATCATCACCTGGCAGTTTGAGCCGAAACAGAGTGACGGCCAGAGCTTTGCCCATGAGACGGTAGTAATTCATCAGGAAAGCGTAAAGGATCAGAAGACCAGGCTGTATTTTAGTAAGCAGGACTTCGATGCTTTAGGGGATGACAATACAGAAGGTGCTTTTATAGATGGGGCAATTCTTTCCATTTATGAAGTGACAGGAAAAGATGAACACGATCAGCCTGTATATGATAAAGATGCACCGTTTACGACCTGGACCACCAGAAAATCGGAGAAGAGGCATGAGGTTATCGGACTTATTGCAGGGCATACCTATATTCTGGTGGAAGATGCTGCGCCAAATGGGTGGAATCTGATGAAGCCGGTACTGTTTACGGTATCCAGTGATGGAAGGAGTATCCAGGGCCTTTCTAACCAGATGGAGAGTATTGAAATCCAACGGGTATCAAAGAATGATTATGAATTGGATACGATTAATCGTGATACCACAAGCATTGAGCAGGTAAAACTGAAGGGCCGTTATGTGACCCAGATATATTATGAGTTGACGGACGCAAACAAAGACCTGGTAGAAAGCTGGATCGGTGTCGGCGAGAAACATGTGATAAGAAAACCGCTTTCTTCCGTGTCAGAAGGATCGGCCTATACCATTACAGAGTATTGCAGATATTCCGACGGAACCATTCTTGTGACGGATCGGTTCACCAAAACATTCTGGTTTGATGAAAATGAAGAGATTAAAATTCCAACCAGAGAAATTGACCGTGTAAATGTGACCTTATCTTATGCGGACGGAACCAAGATCACTGCGTTTCTTCCAGATGCGGACAATCAGGAAAAGCAAGTGAAAAATCCTCTGCAGAAAGATGATCTGGTAATAACCAGACTGTCTGCGGATGGCGCCAGTGCATTAGCGCCGGACCAGGCAATTTTTGAAAGAATCCGCGTGATCAACACGGATCATAAAAAGGCGGATATGGTATTAACCGTGACTGTCGATGCAGATACAAGCATCATTGATCCAGGAACAGGAACTTTTGACGGAGAAAAACTGGTATTCCGTTTTGAGAGCGTGGCGCCAGGTGAAGCTGCATACGCTGCTTTTACAACACAGGTAAGTGGTGAGGCATCTACGATTAAGGCAAAAGCAGAATATAACGGAATTGTAAGGGAAACCCAAAAGACAGTGCCGGTATTAACTTATGGAAAGGTAGTATTGTTCAACGAACTTACGGGATCCGGAAAGGAGAGGTATAAAGATCAGAAAACATCATTTAGGGTAAAACTCTATGACACATCGACAGGAAGGGAACTTTCAGGCACATATTCATACAGCGGCAGCAGGACCGGCATGATAAAGAGTGGTGATACCATCAGCCTCTCTGGTAATGAATATGTCAAGATCGATCCGGGTTACTATAAAAATGTGACCTATGAGATTGAAAAGATCGAGAATGGCCTGCACCATACGGAGAAAATGACGTCCGGAAGTGTAGATGCAACTCGCGGAAACGGAGCCAGATTTACCAGAAATATTGAGGATACGGCGAAACGCACGATATTTAAGCCGGGAGAAACCTATGTGCTTATGGAAGAAACCGTATTCGCAAATGGGGACAGCCTTCCGACAAATAAGATCAGTACAATTCTGGGCCAGTCTGTGAATGTTGAGGGCATTGCAGCCGCGGACCGGAAAACCAAAGTTATGATCTCAAAGACGGAAATTGGTGGTGGTAAAGAGCTTCCTGGCTGTGAAATGGAATTATACGATGAGGAAAATAACTTGATTCACAGCTGGACCAGCTCTGACGTAGCGGAAAGCCTTGAAGAATTCCTGGAACCGGGAAAGACCTATAGACTGGTTGAAAAAAGCCCGGCACCTGGATATTCCTATGCGGAAGATGTTACCTTTACCGTAAATGAGGATGGTACGGTGGACCGGGTGATCATGGTGGATAAGCCTACTCACATCGTGTTATCTAAAAAGAAGATCACAAACAGTGAGGAACTTCCGGGTGCGCTGCTTCAGGTCGTAGATAAGGACGGAAACGTAGTAGAGGAGTGGATCTCTACGGACCAGCCGCATGAAATCGTTGCAAAACTGGTAGTTGATGAGAGTTATGTGCTGCGAGAGGTTCGTCCGGCAGATGGTTGGGCCTATGCGGAAGATGTGCCGTTTAAGGTAAGTCATGACGGAACGGTCGATTATGTCAAAATGGAAGACAAGCCGACGCATGTTGTAATTTCCAAACAGGAGATTACGGGAAGCAAAGAGCTGCCAGGCTGTACGCTTCAGGTCATTGATAAGAATGGAAATGTGGTAGATGAGTGGGTTTCTACGGACCAGCCGCATGAAATTAAGGAGAAGCTGATCGCAGATGAGGAATATACACTACGGGAGGTTCGTCCGGCAGACGGTTGGGCCTATGCGGAAGATATTCAGTTTAAAGTAAGCCATGACGGAACGGTCGATCAGGTCAAAATGGAGGATAAGCCGACGCATGTGGTTGTATCCAAGAAGAAAATTACGGGAAAAGAAGAACTTCCGGGCTGTCATCTGGTGATAAAGGATAAGAATGGAAATGTGGATGAGTGGACCTCTTCGACGACACCACACGAAATCGTAGCAAAACTGATTGCCGGAGAAACTTATACACTTATTGAGATCCGACCGGAAGATGGCTATTCGGTTGCGGAGAACATTGAATTTACGGTATCCAAAGATGGCAGCATTGATATGGTGGAGATGTTCGATGATGTAACCCATGTAGAATTTGGCAAGGTAAATCCAAATGGCACGCTTCTTAGTGGCGGCCGGATACAGATCAAGGATCTGTACGGAAATGTTCTGGTTGATTTCGTGCCAGACGGTACGGTTTACCGGATTGACGGTGTACTGAAGGCCGGAGAAACCTATGTCATTCATGAAGTATCAGCCCCTGGTGGATACCGGGTATCTGAGGATCAGGAGTTTATTATGCCACTGGGTCAGGAAACAAAAGAAATCCGATTCGTGAATTATGCAATCAGTAGCGGTGGCGGCGGAGGTGGCACCACTCCGGGAAAACGTCAACTGTCCATTCGCAAGTACGATCCAGTAAACCAGATCGGCGTGGCCGGAGCAGAGCTTACTGTTTACAGTGTGGATGGAAGCCTGTACTTAAAAGGGATTACAGATGAGAGCGGATATCTGATATTTACTATGCCGACAGACGGAACCTATACATATCAGGAAACAGAGGCACCGGCTGGATATTACCTGAACCCGACCGTGCAGTACCTGTATATTAAGGATGGTAAAGTAACCAATCCAGAAAATCGGACCTTGTATGATTATCCAAATGTGGAGGTGATACTTGAAAAGAAAGATTCAGAAGACGGCACAGCGGTTCCAGATACGCTGCTTCAGGTGACTGATCCGGACGGCCAGGTGGTATTTCATGGCAGAACGGATGAAACAGGAGAGTGCAAGGTTCTGGCCGGTAAGGCAGGAACTTACCGTATCGTGGAGATCGAGCCGGCAAACGGATATGAGCGGTCCGAAGCACCATGGCAGTTCCTTGTTTCATATGACGGAACCATCGCTGGGGAAACAACACTTTATAATGAAAAAACTGATAAAAAGGTTGGTATCGGGCGGATCTATGCGCATTATGAGAGCACGAATGGAAGCAGCGGATCCTATGGATTGGGTGTTCCAGACTGGCTGAAGCAACCGAAGGCAGGAGATACTACAGATTCATTCAAATGGTATGTACTGGCAACCATCTTTGCGATAGGCGCAGGGGGACTGGTGCTTATCGGACGAAGGAAAGGAAAGAAAAAAGATGATGAGGCGTAGATATTTTAGCGCCCTGATGTTTACGGCGGTACTGGTATTTGCCAGTCCCGCCGGGAAAACCATGGCGAGTCAGGTATCAGAAAACCAGACGCAGAATACTACAGAGGATATGAATGCAGCGGTGTCTTCTGAAACGGAAAAGCAGGTCAGCGACGCAGATGATGCGATTACCACCGTGGAAGAAGTATTTGGAGAGCGGCCATATTATGGTCCGGGAGAGACCGACGGAAGTTATGTATATTATTCTCAGGTGTTTCCAAAGGATGCGGATCAGGATCCATATCTGCCAGAGGAAGAACATGTGGAAGGCAATGATACATACCGATTAGTGGATTATGAGGTGCAGGAACAAACTCTTTCCGGAAGAAAAAAGCATATCCAGGATACGTTGCTGCTGAAAGATTATGAAGGAATTGACGAGATCTCGGAAACTTATAAGGTAGAAATTGCAGATAATCCGTTTCAAACGGTAACCGATTATACGTTACCGGTTACAGAGACAAAGCGGGTAAATGAACGCTGGGAAGATTCCTTTACGTTTGATATTGTCGTAGAACATGCGGACTCAGGACTATTCCAGATTGGAAATGAGGTGATATCACTCAATCAGACAGCAGATCCGTTTGCGGGCAATGAGGGGCTTTTGTTAAAGCTGATCGGCGTGCCAAAGGACGCATACCAGATCGACCATACGGCCTGGGCCGGTAATATGTATGAGCAGAATGGGATTCTGTATCGGAACGCAGTTGCGTATGGGAAAAAGCTGGTTTACGATCTGGAAATTTCATATGAAGATGTGATTACCCTGCCGGAAGAAGAGGGGTATCAGATCCGTGCACAGTATGAACTGCTGCCAAAGGATGCCTCTGTTATGCCGGAAAGCACATCAAAATCATCGGGATCCAATCGCTGGGATTGGCTTAAAAACCTATGGGAAGAGATGATAAAGTTTCTGAAAAAGATAGCAGAAACTGTAAAAAAGCATCCGTACATTACGGCGGTTGTATTTTTCCTATTGTTTATCGCAATCATATTATATCTCGCTGTCAGGCGCAGAACGAAAGATGCCGAAGAGCCTGAGCACGTTTCAAGTCGGTGGCATCGCGGCCCGAAACGTGGACGAAGAAGGTAGATTTAGCTGCGTATGGTGTCACAGCCATGCGCAGTTTTTTTTAAAAGAATTTAAGGAGGCTGTATTGAAGCAGAAAATCGGTTTTTTAGTATTGAAATTAGGTGAAAAAGAAGAAGGACGCTATTTATATCCAACGGTATTATATCATTTAGCACTTCGTTCCAGGATCAAAAGAGAATTAGAAACAGGAAAGGTGCTGCGGTGCTGCTGCAGAGAGGATGAGGCGGAAGTGACTATCAATGAAAATTTGGAACTTCAGTTTTTACGTGGCAGACATGCAGCAGCATGCGTAGAATACGTTCAGCAGCTTGCTAAGTATTCGGAAGCCGCCGGTATCATTCCGTTCATCTATGGGCATGGATTTTCCATTCCGGTTGCCTTTAAGTGCAAAAAAGGGGCCAGAAAGGAAACCGGCATATACTCTGGAGAAGTGCTTGACCTGTACAAGTGGAAGCGATTTGATCTAACAATCCTAAATGCGGTCATTGCGGCCAGAGCATTTGAAATGTGTGCACAGACAGTGCAAATGACGGCGGATGCTGTGCTTTCCCAGATGGAGTACGAATATGGCTTATATCAGTATGAGGACCCAGCTGGTGCGATGATCTCGATCAACAGTTCACTTATACTTACCCATAGGACAAAGATTGGAGAAACGGCATTCTTTTGTGGAAGGGTGCGTAAAATCAGCGATCAGTATGGCGCTCAGATATATTTGATTTGTGAGAATGATTATGGGAATTTTAATATTTCGCTTCCTCGCGTGAAGTGGGAGAAACTCTCTTCTGCCGTATACCGTAGTGACCGTATGGTCTGTTGCATTGCCGGGTTTGTTCAGGTGAAAGAAATCGTGCCATTTAAAAAGGGTCATTATGACAAAATTACGAAGACCTCAACTGCAGGAAAGCAGGATGCAAAACGTGTCCTTGAATTTGCAAGCTTCACCCTGTTTTATCTGAATGAATATGGTCTGATTGGTGGAAAGGAGGAGGAACTGGCAGAGGTGAGTGAACTGATACGGCAGGGGAAACATGTGATCAAGCCACATTATCCAGTTCCGGGATGTGACAAAATTCCAAAGTATTATGTGTTTTAAGAATGCAGCAGAAAGGAAAATAAATGCACTATATCAAAGGATGCCCATGCCTGTTTAAGGTGGCATGGATAGCAGATCATGCACTTAAAAATATCTATGTAATTCAGAAATGCGCTTCATGTGGATACACGAAGGAGCAGTGTGATTATGTGTTTGAAGAGTTAAAGAACATGAAAATGGTAGACACAAAGCCAGAAGCAGCCTACATTTCTGATTTATACCAGACATATGGGGAACTGTCATTTCAGTGCGTAGAAGTGGATAAAAACTTTCACTTTGAACCGGAATGTCAGGAAGTAGATCTTTGCAAAATATGTGAATTCTCGAAAGATTTTTGCAATTGTCAGCTTAACGCGGAACTGCAGGTGCTGCGCTACATGTATCATAATCCGACTGTTTCAATGATACGGAGGAATGTATTTCACATGCAGGTTTGCATCATTTTAGAGCAGATGGGGCACATAAAGGGTTATTTATTACCCTTAGGAGAACAGCTATATAAAGCGTTCAAAGATGCCAGGAAGCGTACCTCTGCTTCATTCCTATATGACAAAGAAAAGCTGCTGGATCATATATTAAATGAAAATCGGGGAATACTGCCAGAGCAATATGTCTTGGCAGCCAGGAAAATTCTGCGGAATTTACTGGATGCAATTTTAATAGAGAATGAGGTATGCTCAGCAAAAAGGTATGAGGATTGTTTGAAAAAGCTTCGCGCCGCGCCTGCTTACCAGGGACGTGAACGACAACAATTTTTTGAAGATATCTGTATATACGATGAGATTTCGTATCTGTTTTTTGAGGCAGTAGCGGTGGAATTTGGTCAGAAAGATGATAGACAGCTATGTCCTGAAGAAGCACAATCCGCTCATAAAAAGAAAATATTGGTTCCTACATACAGCGACAGGCCGGCTTTATCACTGGAGGAGCTGATGAGTCAGGCGAGTATGAGTGCAGGATTTTTAGGGCATGAAGCTAAGGAAGAACGGAAAACTTCGGGACTGAACTGCCCGGAAAATTTCAGTAAGTCCGCTCCAGACGCCCATAAAAATAATCATAAATTGCCGTTGGATTCGCTAAATAGTGATCGTCAGGCGCATTTTGAAATCCGAGAAAACCAGGCATTTTCCGGCGAAAAAGTTCCAATGCAGTTACTGAAAACAGTAGAAACTATGCCAGAAAATACAGAGTATATGCTTGATTTTTTGCCAGACTCTGACCATATAAGTCGGACATCAGGGGGTGGGACAGAAACAGGATCGGATAAAAATACGGCGCAAAAAGAGGAACTAAAGAAGGTTTCAATGGCGTTTATGACGGATGAAGGTGCTCTGCTTGTGGAAGACGGAGATGTGATAGACATACACAACGAAGACTTTTTGCCGTTTTGCGCCGTAGTATCTTTGGAAGAATGGCTGACCATGGATTATGCGAAGCGGGAAAGGCAGGAAGGGCTATTCATAACGGTTGCGTCACGAAGATGTGCCTATTTTCTGAATAAAAATATGATCAAACCACTTGTGTTTGAGTATCTGCTTCATGTGATCCGGCGGCCAATTTATACATATTCGGTATACCTTGTGTGGCGTATCCTTTCCATGAATGGTCTTGGAAATATCCGGCCAAAAGCAAAAATCTATTCATTGTCGGCTCTTTATAATGCGGTTCAGAGGACAGATCAGCTGCAGCCAATGGCAGATATAGTGAAAGAAACTGCTTCCGATAACAGTAATGTGTATTCCGTGACAGCACTATATAAGCGCTATGTGACTAGCAAAGAGCCTCTGCTGTTATCTGAAGATATAAAAAAGCTGTACCGACATTATGTGAATGTAGAATATGCTTTTGGCACATCGTACAAATGCCAGAATGGTGATTTTTTGTGCCGAAAGACCTTCATGTCATGCGAGTTTTCGCCATTTGATTTGGAAGAAAAGAAGAAGGATCAGACCTTTATATGTTACGAAATTTCTCAGGATTTGATCTCACAAAATGCACTACCAGATATACTTCTGGCAACGAGATATACCATTGTGCAGGCATTAACAGAACCGATTTTTATACGTTCTAATGCAAAGTTGGTGGCGCTGGACGCAAGCAGTTTTTCGTTGATAGTCGATACCAGAAACCGTCATATCATTGATGAAATGGATCAGATATTAATGAGCCGGTATGCGCATTTGCTGTCTGAAAGCGGATATAGGATGCCAGTGTTAAAACGATACTGGATCTGAACATATTTGGAATTTTGTGCCATGTGCAGGGCGTGCTTAAGGCGAGGAAAGAAACGTCCCGCGCATGGCATAACTATGTTGTGCCATGTACAGCAGAAAAGACTGTGCCATGCGCATGGGGCTTAGACAGGAGGAAGAACCATATAAAATGCAGAAACAAACGGTTTTTGATCCTTGTAAAAGGATACATATAAAGGATATTTTTTAGAGCCCGAAAAACAGAGATCAGGCACAATGAAATATGTATGAGAAAAAATAAGAAATAAATGAGAACAGATGAGGTGGTACATGTTACATTTTCGATTGATTTACGATGAGATTTTAAAAAGTAATGTATTTGCAAGTTCCAGGCCCGGCCGAACAGATGCAAGGGTGATTTTAATTCTGGCCCTGCTCTTAAAATATAAGTGCCTCAGGCGGAAGATGATCCTATTCCTGATTCAGCATATTGATCCGTGCATTCAGGAAACTGGAAGTATGGGGCAGCGGACGGTCAAAACGTGTATTGAACGGGGCTGGATAAAAATGCAGGAACAAAGGGGAGCGCGGGAGAAGGGCCTGTATTCCATTACCCAGGCTGGAAAGAAGCATCTTTACGAATTGATAAATGAATATTTTCAAGGAGAAACCGTTCAAAACATGGTTTCGGTCCTGGATGCGTATGCTGCAGGCAGGACAAATATGGAATTATCCCAGCATAAGGAAGCAGAGATCGCAGCGGCGTTGAAAATGGTACTCTCAGATTATAGAGAGAAATGGACGCAGCTGGAGTTTGAGGTTCCGTATTCAGTCGAAGCGATGCGTGAGTATGGCGGACAAGCGAAGAAGCGGGGAGATGTCTTTGCAGATTTAAAATTGTCATACCGATGTACGGATCACCAGGAAGAACGACCGATCTGTATAGAGATTGACATGGGAACCGAGAGGGTAAGTACACATGGAGGATTGCTTTTTAAATGCAATGCGTATGCAGAGGTAAACCGCCGGATGCGGCAAATCTCCCTGCATCAGGCGATCAATGTGATGTTTGTTTTCAGCAATGATCCTGGGGATGATCTTCAGCAGACAGATCTTTTAAAATTTGAGTCCATAAAGCGTTATCAACAGCCGCTGCTGCCATTTCTGTCCTTTATCTGCCGGCAACAGGATCTTGAGGCTTCTGTAACTTTGGGAAAAATGGAACAGGCCCTGGTAAAGGTAAAAGAATGTGATGCGTTTGGATATGAAAAGAAACAGTTTTATCGGGATGCAGAATTCTTTTTGCATGTTTTAAAGGAGCAGTGCAGCAATCAGGAGCAGGCCGGAGAGAAAGAAATCTTAGCTTGTATGGCAGAAATATCGGATTTTTGCAGAAATCATTTGGAAACATCCAGAACAGAGTACAGCAGACAGTATGCTCTGAAAAAGAGAATGGATCTGTTTGAGCAGATTAGAAAGAATAATTCTTATGCGTTGGCTGGGCTGAGGAATGGAATGAGCCTTTCCTGTAATTCCCATCAGGATTTTGATCAGGAAATCCCATTTTTATTCCCGGAACTATACTTCCGCGATCAGTTTGGCGTGCTTCTATTTCATTTAGGGATTATCAAGGAAAGCGTTAAAGTTTCATCTGTATACGCCCTTCCGTTGTTTGAAGAACAGGATGTTGAAGGAATTGGCACAGTTTACCGATGCGTATTTATGGCGGGTGAGCTTACGGTCCTGATTGAAAATTTGAGTTTCGATATAGGAGGCCTTATCCGGGCAAGGGATTATGTACGGCTCCCTCCGGCTTCCAGAGAGAATACCATTATGATCATGCTGATGAATGACAGGGAGGAAATGGCTGACGGGAGCTATCTGAAAGAAGGAACGTTATATAACCAGTGGGGGAGTGAGGAGCACATCACGGATCAGGCAGCCATGGGTATGGCTCTACTTGCAAAAAAGGTGGCACCGACAATGTCAGCATTCGGTACCGGGTATGCTTTTGAGTCGCTTCCATTTCTGATGAACTCCACACAGGATTATATCATGCTTCACTATTCAGAATTTCTTCAGGCACTTCAGAGTCCGGTACGGCCCTGGATACGAATGGACCTGTATGTGAAGGAACAAAACAAGGTGCCTTATATTCCATTCCTTATATACCGTACAGGAGAACATCAGGAAGAGGAAACATTCAAAGTTCCATTCCATACAGAAAAGCAGTGCACGCCGATTGACTGGAGGGGATTATGCAATGATTAGAAAGGCCGTTGTCCTATTGCTGATCCTGGCAGCTGGTATCTGTGCTTATCGGGGATCGGCTCCTTATATAGATGCGCGCATGGAACAGGAGCATTTGAAACAGGCGGCATTTCCCGGAAATGAAGAAAACCGATCAGATAATGAGAGTAAGGTGAAGAAACCGGTCAGAGAGGAAACGGTGCCGTATACTTCACCGATTGATTTTGAAGCCTTAAAGAGTATTAATCCGGATATTGTTGGATGGATACAGATTCCTGGAACAGTGATCGATTATCCCGTTTGCTGGCGGGCTAATGATAACGAATACTATATGAAGCATTCGGCAGAAGGTGAGAGGCGGGCATTTGGTGCCATTATGCTAGATGGTGCCAATTCCTCTGCTGCAGAGGAGCATCTGGTTGTTCTATATGGGCACCATATGCGCAATGGGACGATGTTTAAAGATATCGTCAGGTATACGGATGCCGATTTTTTGAATGACCATAAATCACTCTCTTTATTTTTCCCAGACAGGCAAGAGCGATACAGTGTGATCGGAACCATCGTTTGTTCAGCAAAAAATTTTGAACCATCGCAAATGGTGGAAGAGGAACTGCTTTTTAAAGAATGGTGCCGTAATTCATGGAAAGGATTGCCGGAAGAGGAAATTCAAAAGAAAATGCTTGCATTGGTGACCTGCAGTTACGGAAGCAGGGATGAAAGGACAATCTGCTTTGCGGTGGCTGAAAACTGAAGGACTGGAGGTGGTGCTCCTGCGTGTTAGAGGTAGGAGACGGTTATGAAAAAACGGATGTTCGGACGAATGATAAAAAAATTAAAGTGGCTTGTGATAATCAGTGTGGTGCTTGTTGCACTAGGAACGGTTGGAATTGGTATTGCATCGGTATACCACATGAAATATGCACTGAAAAGTCTGTTCAATATGGAGTTCAACACAGGAAATGATTCCTGGTCTTATGGAGACATCTCTTCCTATAATAAGATCGGGGAACGGGCAGTTGCGATAGCGCGATCACGTTTGAACTGGTCTTACAGCCAGGCAAAGAGAACTCTGGAGGGATCCTGGGACTGTTCTTCCATGGTTGCACGTTGCTACCAGGAGGCCGGCTTTGACTTAAAGGCTATCATGGGAGCACAGTGGTGCATGACAACGGTTGGGTGGAAGGATTTTGCGACGAAGAACAAACAGTTTATAGAAGAAGCGGATCTTCAGCCCGGAGATGTGATCTGGTATGGGCGGCCATCTGGTAATCACATGATGATGTATGCGGGAAATGGACAGGTGATCCATGCAAAGGGGGAAAAATATGGCACGGTGTATGAACCATTGGCCAATACCGGCTACCGGTCGGCAAGGCAGGTATATTTTTTCCGGCCTTATCTAAATTTGCTTGATGAAAGTGCCGATGATTCCTCGGATGATGCTTTTTTGGCGGATTCGTCCGGGTATGGGCCTGATAATGGGATCGTCATGCAGGTGCCGGGCGGGACGGTTTGGACCGGCTGGACGGTATTTGAGTCCGGAAGGGAACGGTTTAACCTGGCAGGAAGCGATGGCGGATATGCATATGGCTGCTACCAGTTCGATATCGGGTATTCCCTGGTGGATTTCCTGAAATTTTGCGTTTCCTATAATCAGGCGCACTATGGAGCGTTCCAGCAGTTTATTGATATGTCTTCCATTGAAAGTGGCTACCGAAAGGAGACGGATACAAAGCCGAGTATGATAAACCCGCCGTTATATTCCAACCGTGCATCCCTGATTAATGCATGGCACGCCGCTTATATGAACTATCCGGATGAATTTGCAGGGCTGCAGAGCCGGACTGCCTACGAGGCTTATTATCTGCCGGCGCAGCGTGGAATGCTATCCAATTATGGCATCAATATAAAAGAATACAGCCCGGCCCTTCGGGGTACTATTTGGTCCCTGGCCATCCGAAACGGAGCAACCGTCAGTAAGGATAATACAAAGAATGGTTTACGGTCCGCAACGAGTACATATTCTCCAGGGATTGATGAGCGGGAATGGCTTAGCAAAATATATGAGGCAGAGGCGAGGCGGCACCCTTCCCAGAGAAACCGCTGGGAAACGGAGCAGCTGGCGGCCTGCTTTGCATTTATGAATGGGGCCACACATCTGGGCGGCCTGGATGGAAACTATGACGGTGCATTTATTGGTTCACTTAATACGAGTGCGGCAGCAGGCGGTGTTTCCAATGCCATGATGTTGAATGCCATCAAAAACGATGTGGTTTTGACCGAGAGCGATTACCGGATTTTAAAGATAGACCGGGATACGCTTCTGTACCTGCTGCAGAAAGCATATGACTATGAGACCCAGTATATGTTGCAACGCTCTATCACCGTATACGGATTACGGGAGTACCAGATCGAGCATGAAGATGAAGAAGGAAGTTGGTATGAAGATGCTGAGGAATATGTGAGTAAGCAGATACTGGTCAGCAACGAAGATACGGAGTGTATGCTCCGGCTGGACTGGCAGATGCTCTATATGTATTCCATTCTGGCATCCATGGGAAGAGAAGACCGCAGGGAAACAGAGGGAGTATGGGACTGGGAGATCACGGTAAAAGATGTGGATGCGGCATTTGATCAGATCGCGATGAAATATGATTATGCTTTTAATGTGATGACAGACGAAAAATCCGATTATGATTTTGCAACTTGCCAGAGCCTGCCGCATAAGACCGAAATTTACGGAGACCCGGACACAACCAGTGGAAGATATACCTGGTATTATCCGAACAGCCTGCTTCGCAGCGTTTCTTCCGGCTATTCTGACCTGGCATATACTTATTCAGGAGGTGAGATAAACGGGATCGCTGAAACCTATCAGAACGAACGCTATGAGGGGATACCGGCTGCACTCACGCGGTATTATAATTTTGACCGGTTTCATACACTGGCAAAGTATATGCCGGGCGGAACCGAAGCACTGAGCCGTTATGAGGTGTACAATCAAAGGGCAGCGATGGGAAATCCTATTATTTATAGCGGGAATTTTGAGCTGAGCATAGGTGATTGGGAATTGCCGTAATAATAAATTTAGGGTCTTGTAAATATTCTTAAACATTCATGAAAGCCATGCTTTTTATGACATTATTAATGAGTATATGATATAATTGTTGTATAAAAAGAATTTGTCATTTATGTAGTAATGCAATCATTGAGACAGGCTATTTAACGAAAGAGATACTCGGAAATTATAAAAACAGGAGAGGTGATAAGAATGACATCAGGTTTTATATTGACTTATCTTGGTGGAGTAATTATTCAAGCTATTGCAAATGTCTTTGTATACACCCCCGCAATCATTATTGCATTATACATATATGAGCGATTTATAAAAAAGTAATGGTAAGGGAGATCTGCAATCAGTAAAATTCTGATAGCCATGACAGTTATGTTTGCGCTGCTGATCTTTCCTGGAGCAGGACTGATAGAGGGGATGAACTGTGCTTATTTTAGAAGAAACCAGGTCATTAAAGGAAGATTTTGATCGTATATCAAATAATAAGAGCAGAAATCATATAAAGCAAAAAAGAGGAAATTACATGAACAGACCGGCAATCATCTTTTTTGATATAGACGGCACGCTTCTGGATTTTGGGAAAAAAGATCTTTCACCGAAAACCCGTGAAGCTTTGTTGAAACTAAGGGCAAACGGCATCCGTATCTGCATCGCCACAGGAAGATCTCCTCTTGCAGTGCCAAAGTTTGAGGGTGTAGAATTTGATGCATACCTGACCTATAACGGATGTTACTGCTATGAGGGCAGCAAAACGATTTACAGCAATCCAATGTCTCTGGAAGATGTTCAGACAATCATACAGAATGCGGCTTCCATGGAGCGGGCGTTGTCGGTGGCAACAAAGGACAGGCTCATTTCCAATGGAACGGATCCAGATCTGGAGGAGTACTATGCGTTTGGAAACCAGAAGGTCACGATTTCAGATGAGTTTGATGAAGTCTCCAGAGGAGAGGTCTATCAGCTTTTAATGGCCTGTCGCAAGGAAGAATATGCGCAGGTGCTGCAGAATACCCAAGAAGCTAAGATTACGTCCTGGTGGGATCGCGCGGTGGATATCATCCCGGCAGGCGGAGGAAAAGGAACCGGCATTTCGAAGATGCTGGAGTATTATGGCATTGACCGGTCACAGGCCATGGCTTTTGGGGATGGAAACAACGACATTGAAATGTTCCAGGCGGTAGATATGGGCGTTGCCATGGAGAATGCATCCGATGACCTGAAAGCAGTGGCAGCAGATACCTGTGACCATGTGGCTGAAGACGGAGTGTACCGCTATTGTGTGAAACATAGTCTGATTTGATAATATATGATTTTGACAGCATCGTAGAGGAAAAGAATGAAAAATATAAAGTATGAAAGCGATCAGCCGCTTGCAAGGCTGGAACCTGGCGATAAGGCGATCATCCGTGTTACACATTTTCCTTTCGCCCGGGAGAATGATAAGGAAAGATATAAGAATGTGCCTGCAGGAGATAGATTCTATGAGAAAGAAAAATAATAAAACCATTACCGCGATCGGCATGGCTGCACTGCTGACAGCAGCAGGCGTGATCACTGCCTGCGCGGCGCAGTCCCCGACCATTGTTGCAGGAAGCAGCACGGCGCAGGCCGAAGCAGAACAGCCGGGACCAGGAACAGCAGGAAGCCAGGAGGAGAGCGCGCAGGCACCGATCTGGGGCAGCATTACGAGTGTGAATGGAAGCAGCATTGACTTAAACTGCCCGTCCGGCAGCATGATCGAGGGCGATGTCATTGTACAGATTTCCGGTGATACGCTGATCCTCGATGGGGAGAACGGCTATCCGGTTGACTTAAAAGATCTTCAGGAAGGCGATACCGTATACGCCTACATCGGACCGGCCATGACCATGAGCCTGCCGCCGCAGACAAGCGGTGAGGTCCTTATTGCAAAGATTCCGGCGGATATGAAAGCGCCGGAGTACATCACTGTAAAATCCATGACAGCAGACGCGGACGGAAACTGGAAGCTGGTTTCCACTGCAGGTACAGAGTACGCGGTAGCAGCAGACTGCCGCATCATGCCATACCTGACCAGACAGATTGTTTCCCTGGAAGATGTGGCACAGGGCAGTAACCTGCTTGTCTGGAGCAATGCCGAGAACCAGGCACAGAAGCTGGTATTGTTCGCGAGATAGAAGGGAACGGATTTGACCGGAAAACAGAATGAAATGTCCTGTGCGCAAGCGATGATTGCGGCAGGGCATTTTCTGTATGAATCTGTTTGGCGGCAGTCTTACACAGAAAGATATCTATTGGAAATGGAGGAGATCAGAGTATGAAAAAACAGATATTGATGATGGCGGCAGCGGTGATGGCGGCATCCTGCATGGCAGGAGGATGCGGAAAAAAAGCAGCGAGTGTGGAGCGGATCTCCGGCGAGGAACGGAATCATGATGCGGATCCGGCTGCGCAGGAACCGGAATCCGGGACGGATGCAGAGGAAGTGCCGGAGTCAGAATCTGACAGACAGAACGAAACTTCCGGGACAATCCTCTTAGAGATTCCGGCAGAGTACGACGGAGAGTGGGAGGATGGAAAATCCCTGATTTCCGTGAAAACATCTCAGGTGCATCTTCTGGATGAGAACCACCCGGAATTGCAGAAATCCCTGGATGCGCTGAATCAGAAGAATCTGGATGCACAGAAGGCATTTCTGGAGGAGAACCGGGAAGATGCCCGCATGATGTACCAGACCAATCCGGAGATGATGGAAAACAATGGCTGGGAGTCGGAACTCACCGTAACGGCGGTCCGGGCAGCTGAAAGGGTTCTCTGCCTGATGCAGACGGAATATACCTGGCTTGGCGGCGCGCATCCATATACTTATATCACAGGAATCACGTATGATACAAAAACGGGAGAAGAATTGTCTCTGGAGGATATTGCGGCTGATTACGATGGAATTTATGATTATGTCTGCACAAAACTGCCGGAAGAGAACGACCCGGATATGTTTTTTGAAGGGTATGAGGACACTGTAAAAGCCATGTTTTACGGTGAAAACGCGGATTACAGTTCGATACGCTGGTTCCTTACCGACGAAGGGGTAACCATCTGGTTTAACCAGTATGACATTGCGCCATATGCGGCAGGACCAGTCAGCGTAGAAATTCCTTTTGCGGAAGGACTGGTAAAACAGCAGTATGGCACACAGAAAACCTCCTATGTAAAAGAACTTCCGGAGAATGGAACCGCAGACGTGGATGTGGATGGCGACGGAAAAAAAGAATCTGTGAGCTATACGGTGGATCGCGATGAATATGGAAACGGAGGAGCCATCACGGTGACCTGCGGTGATACTTCTTACAGTACCGCTTTCCTGATGGAGCAGGATTACGGCGCTTCCGGCGGCTATTCCTCGGAAGGCTGTATCCTTCATACGGAAGAAGGGAAAACGTATCTGTATCTGCAGCATCAGGACGATAATGACATCCGCTATCTGAATCTTTTTGACCTGAGCACCGGAACGCCGGTCTATCTGACATACTGCGGCCGTGCGTGGTATGATTCTCCGATCACGGACCCGGAGCATTTCATTTTGTGGGATTGGGAAGATGTTCTTGGAACCTACAGCGCATACCGGATCTACCATGTGGGAGAGGATGGCGTACCTGCAAGCGATGGCACGCTCTTCCGTCTTGGCCCGGTCAGCCGGGAAAATCCGATCGTGCTGGTATCTACCCGCGATCTTGAGGTGACGGTAGTGGAGAAAAACGCGGAAAAACCGGAAACCATTCCGTCTGGCAGTTCCTTTACCATTACCGGTACGGATGGCATGAGCTTCGTGGAAGCAGAGCTGGATGATGGACGCACCTGCCGGATCCCGGTACGAAAAGGGGATGGCGAATGGGAGTGGAAGATTAACGGTGTCAGTGAGTACGACTGTTTTGAACAGATTCCTTATGCCGGATAGAGGAGGAAAGGCGCACCGTAACAAAAAAGAGCGAAAGGACAGAGAATACGATGAAATTACGCGCAGATTTTCATACACACACAACTTACTGTGACGGAAAGAGCACACCGCGCCAGATGGTGGAGGCGGCGTACCGCATGGGACTGACGGATCTTGGGATTTCCGGCCATGCGGATTATTCCATGTGGGAACCGGGGTTTGGCATGTCCGATGAGGCGCTTGCCGCGTATAAGCAGGAACTCGAAGCACTGCGGGAAGAGTATGCCGGAAAAATCAATCTTTATATCGGGATTGAACTCGACACGCTGGGACCGGTGCAGCAGGCGGAATACGCCATCGGATCCACGCACAGTGTCTTAAAAGACGGGCATCTGGTAACGGTGGATGATACGGAGGAAAAGCTGGTCTGTGCGGTGGAAACACTCTGGAACGGCGACTGGTATGCGTTCGCGAGAGATTACTATGAGCTGGAAGCAACGGTTTACGATAAACTTCACTGCGACTGGGTCGGCCATTTTGACCTGCTCACCAAATTCAATGAGGGCTATAAGCATTTCAATGAAACGAAAGATGCCTACCTCGAACCAGCGCTCGCTGCCATGAAAAAGTTAAACAGCCAGGGACTCCCGTTTGAAATCAACACCGGAGCCATGTCCCGCGGCTACCGCACCGCGCCGTACCCGAACCCGGTTCTGTTAAAAGAACTTCACGCCATGGGCGGTCGCATCATAATCAATTCCGACAGCCACAGCGCAGACACCATCGCCTACGCCTTCGATCAGGCTCAGAAACTTGCCTATGACTGCGGCTTCCGCAAGGTAACGGTATTAACTCCACAAGGATTTCAGGAGATTCCGTTAGAATAAAAAATAAGAGCAGATTCTATTTGATATGATCGATAGAATCTGCTCTCGTTTTTATTTCAGCTAGGCATTCTTGCCTTCCGTTTCAAAATATTCTTTTGTCAGTTTAAATACTGTTCCGGACAGCAGGAACACACCAATCAGGTTCGGGATCGCCATCAGTCCATTGAAGGTATCCGCGATGCTCCATAACAGTCCCAGATCTACGGTCGCGCCTAAGATCGCAACCAGGGAGTAAGCTACCATGAATGGTTTGATGACCTTCTCATCGAAGATGAACTCAATACACCGCGCGCCGTAAAGACCCCATCCGATAATGGTGGAGAAGGCGAAGCAGCACATGGACACTGCGGTGAAGATGGATACCCAGCTTCCGTAGGTGGAGGTAAAGCCGGAGATGGTCAGTTCTGCGCCGGCAGCCTGTCCGTAGGTTACCGGAACGCCGCTGCACAGGATAACCAGAGCAGTCAGCGTACAGATGACGATGGTATCGGTGAACACCTCAAAGATACCGAAGAAGCCCTGCTTGACCGGTTTTTTGGTATCTGCGCAGGCATGGGCGATGGATCCGGTACCAAGACCGGCCTCGTTGGAGAAGATGCCGCGGGATACGCCGCGCTTCATACTTGTGAAGAAGCTTCCGATGATGCCTCCGGTTACCGCCTGCGGGTTGAACGCGCCCTCAAAGATCATGGAGAACACGAGCGGGATGCGGCTTGCGTGGAGCAGTACCACGCCGAGAGCAAGCAGGATGTAGAGAAGCGCCATGAACGGAACCAGTTTCTCAGCCACGTTTCCGATACGCTTAACGCCGCCAAGAAGCACAAGGCCTACCAGAAAGGCAAGAATGATGCCGATCACAAGGCAGACAACCGGCTTTGTCTGGTCGTTGATGAGCTGGTAGTTCTCTAACGCAGAGTTGATTGCAGTGGTGATGGTGTTAACCTGGGTTGCGTTTCCGGTTCCGAATACGGTCAGAACACCGAAAGTGGAAAACAGAACAGCAAGCCAGTTCCATTTTGGTCCGAGACCATTCTTGATGTAGTACATCGGTCCGCCGACCAGATCTCCGTTTTTGTTTCTCTCACGGAAGTGGACAGCGAGTGTCACCTCAGCGAATTTGGTGCACATGCCAAGAGCCGCGGAAACCCACATCCAGAAGACGGCACCCGGGCCGCCAATGGCGATCGCGCCTGCGACACCGGCAATGTTTCCGGTTCCAACGGTAGCAGCCAGAGCTGTGCAGACTGCCTGGAACGGAGTCATGGCACCGTCGGAAGCATCGCGTTTGCGGAAAATGCGTCCGATGGTCACACGGATGGCATAAGGGAATTTGCGGATCTGCAGAAAGCGCAGGCCAAAGCTTAAGTAAAGGCCAACACCAATGATACAGATCATGGCAGGAACTCCCCAGATGAAGTTGTTGATCACATTATTAATGGATTCGATCGTGTTTAACATAGGGATACCTTTCTTTTGTCAGAATAAAAAAATCATACCATAATATAGAAGAAATGTACACAAAAAACGCGGTCTGTGCTGAGAAACGAAAAAAATAAAGTGAAAAAAAGCACCGGCTCTTTTAGAAGAACAGGTGCTCCATGAGGATTTTGAAGCCGATCAGAATCAGAATGATGCCGCCGGTCCGTTCTGCCCTGGATTTGTAGCGTGCTCCAAACGCGGTGCCGACCTTGACTCCGATCACGGAAATAAAAAAGGTGGTGCATCCGATAAAGGCAATTGCCGGAAAAATCCGTACTTCCAGAAATGCGAAGGTGACGCCGACCGCCAGCGCGTCGATGCTTGTTGCGATGGCGAGCAGCAGCATGGTCCTCACATCCACAGACGCGTCGCAGGATTCGGTGTCCTGTTCCAGGGATTCTTTGACCATGTTAAAGCCAATGATGCCAAGCAGGATGAACGCAATCCAGTGGTCATAGGTTTTGATGGCACCCTGAAAGCGGATGCCAAGCAGGTAGCCAAGCCATGGCATAAGTGCCTGAAAACCGCCGAAATAGAGACCGATGACAAACGCGTGTTTGAGACGCATCGTCTGCATGGAAAGTCCTTTGCACACAGAAACGGCAAACGCGTCCATAGACAGTCCGACAGCAAGAAGAAAAAGTTCAATGAGAGACATAAGGATACCTCCGTATATTCTATTAAGTATATGAAGAAATGCGGGATTTTACAAGCAGAAAACGTAAATCAGGTTACAGACAGCATCAATCGCAGTCAGCATTATGGGGCGGGAGAAAAAGCCGGTGGCATGCTTCGTTTTCACTATGAAAATTGATAGTGACTTACAAATTTGCTGGTATATTTCAAAACAGGAGCAGATCCGTTAATATGAAGGAATCAGATCACTGATACAGTTACGAAACAGGAGGAACCTTCATGCAGATTGTGTATCTTGGGATTGTATTTGCGGTAATTATTATTTTGCTGGCGTGTAAGAGGCCGTTATACCAGGCGATTCTGGGCGGACTTCTCGCAACCATTTTGTTCTATCGGATTCCGCCGATGGAAATTGTACAGCGGACCTTGAAAACGCTTACAACATGGTCCTCGTTTTCTGTGCTGTTATCGCTGTATCTCATTACATTTTTACAGAGAATTCTGGAATCCCGGGAGGAGCGCCGCTTATGGTATATCTGATGTGCGTGGCTCATGCAGCCAGTCAGATTTCACCGACCCATGTGTGCCTGGTGGTGGCATCAGATTATTTTCATGTAACGCTTGGTGACCTGGTGAAAAAAACATTGCCGGCATCGATCACCTTTATTCTGTTTATGACGATTTATTATAACGTACTGAGTTTGATCCTATAAACACATATTGACATGGTAGGTGAATTGCTTTATAATTTCGTTCAAATACCTGTAAAAACGTGGGGGTTTCGGGTGAATGCCGGAAGAACCACGCAGAACAGAAGTATTGCAAGAGAATGAAAGATGAGGAACCTGCCGATGAACCGAGAATTGAAATACGCACTGGGAAAGACCATTCCGATCATGTTCAGTTATTTATTTTTAAGCATGGCATTCGGAATCATGATGAACCAGGCCGGATTTCCCTTTTACTGGGCTTATCTGGTCAGTCTCACGGTCTATACCGGTGCGTTTCAGTTTGTCATCGTATCGTTCCTTTCTGCGGGGGCGGGCATTGCCACGATTGCGTTTACGGCGCTGGCCATGAACTGCCGCCATATGTTTTATGGAGTCACGTTCTTAAAAGAGTTCAAAAGTATGGGAAAGTGCTATCCGTACATGATCTTTTCCCTGACGGATGAGACTTACGCGCTGTACTGTTCCCTGGAGTATCCGAAAGAACTGGACCATCATCAGGTGATGTTTGATATTGCGTGGCTCAGCCGTGCCTACTGGCTCATTGGAACTCTGGTCGGCGCGCTGCTGGGGCAGATCATCCCGTTCGATTTTGAGGGTGTGGATTTCTGCATGACAGCATTATTTGTTACCATTCTGATCGATCAGTGGAGAAAGAGCGGGAATCATGCGCCTGCAGTGATCGGCGGGATCAGCGCAGTGGTATTTCTTCTGGCCTTTGGGGCATCGCGGTTTATGCTGCCGTCTCTGATGGTGACAACGGCATTTCTGCTGATTTTTACACCAGGAAAAAGGAAAATGGAAGAGGCGGTTTCTGGGAAAACGATTTCCACAAAGCCTGTTTCTGGAAAAGCTGCTATCGGAAAAACGATTTCCGGAAAATCTGTATGAGAAGGGGGAGAAAATGATGAGACCATGGCATATTTTGTTATCAATCCTGGTTCCGGCAGTGCTGACATTCGGCCTGCGGGCGCTTCCGTTCCTACTGCTGAATAAAAGAGAACTTCCGAAACGAATCGAGTATCTGGGAAATGTATTTCCTATGGCAATTATGGCAACTCTTGTGGTATACTGCTTAAAGAGTGTCCCGGCATCTGCCCTGCAGGATAATCTGATCCTGTTTGCGGGCGTGGCGGTGACGGCAGCAGTCCATATCTGGAAAAAAAGTTCCATTCTGAGCATTACCGTAGGGACTGTGGTGTATATGGTGCTGGTGCACCTTGCCTGAGTCACGGACCGGGCAGCACAGGACAGCAGCGTTGGCTGTCCTGAACAGAGCAGGGATATGTAACAAAAGAAAGGTAGATACGATGTTAAATCAGTTTTCAAGAACAGAATTATTATTTGGAAAAGAGGCGATGGAGCGCCTGGCGCAGTCCAGAGTAGCCGTGTTTGGCGTAGGCGGTGTAGGCGGCTATGCGGTGGAGGCGCTGGTGCGAAGCGGCGTTGGAGCCATTGACTTAATCGACGACGACAAGGTATGCCTGACGAACTTAAACCGTCAGATCATCGCAACCAGAAAGACCGTTGGAAAATACAAAGTAGACGTGATGGAAGAGCGCATCCACGATATCAATCCGGACTGCAAAGTAACCACCCATAAGTGCTTTTACCTGCCGGAAACGAAAGATGATTTTGATTTTTCCCAGTATTCCTACGTGATTGACGCAGTCGATACCGTAACCGCAAAGCTTCAGCTTGTAATAGAAGCGCAGGAGAAAAAAGTGCCGATCATCAGCAGCATGGGTGCCGGAAACAAGTTAAACCCGGCTATGTTTGAGGTGGCAGACATCTACAAAACTTCCGTATGCCCGCTGGCAAAGGTTATGCGCCGGGAGTTAAAGAAGCGTGGCGTGAAGAAGTTAAAAGTGGTTTACTCCAAGGAGCAGCCGACCAGACCGATCGAAGATATGTCCATCAGCTGCCGCAATCACTGCATCTGCCCGCCGGGAGCAGCCCACAAGTGCACTGAACGCCGGGACATCCCAGGCTCCAACGCATTCGTTCCGTCCGTAGTAGGACTCATCATTGCGTCAGAAGTTATCAAAGACCTCGTAAAAGCGAAATAAAAATTAAGGGCGAAATTAATATAGGTCTGAAGGCGGTCGGTGCGGTATCCCGCTACGCAAAAGACAGGTATTGTGGTCGGACGATGTAGCTGACAGCCGTTTACGGATAGTTCGGACTGATCGTCCGCCTCCCGAAAACGTCATACCTGTCTTTATGCTACGCAGGATACCGCACCGACCGCCTTCTACTGTATTGGCTTCGCTGCGAGATAAATAAAACACAGCCAGAACTGTATTGATAAAGCCATAATTGTTGTGATAAACGCTTTAGTTTTTATTAGTACTGTTCTGGTTGTGTGATTTATAATTGTGGAATAACCAGTATAGTAGAAAGAAGGCAGACCGGCATACTGTGAAGCAGAAATACGACCGCTGTGTCCGGCTCTGCAGCGACTGGTGTTTGAGGGAGGCGGACGATTAGTCCGACTATCCACAAACAACTGTCAGCTTGCAGCGTCCGAACACAGTGGATCGATATTTATGCGTAGCAGTATGCCGGTCTGCCTTCTTTCGGACCTTTTGGTATTATATTTCCTTTCCCAGAAACATCGTAAAGTTTCCCGTCACGAGCACTTCTCCGCTCGCGTCTGTAATATCCACGCGTGTCACCACGGTCTTTCTTCCTTTATGAACGGCGTTCGCTTCTACATACACAGTTCCGGAATTGACTCCCTTCACGAAATTGATCCCGGCGCATTGGGTTACGTTTACAACCTCATAAGCATAGGTAGACATCCCGGCGGCAATGTCGCAGAGGGAGAAGAGAAACCCTCCGTGCGCGTTGCCGTACAGGTTTAAACATTCCTCTGTTATTTCTATAGAAAGACGGGCATGTCCCGGCTCAATCTCCAGCAGCTTCAGATTTTCCTGTCCCCGGATCGGCTGAATGTGCCGCCGGATCCCTTCTAATATTTCCGGTCTTGTGATCATAAAATCCTCCATTCGTTAAAAAACAATATTTGAAGTAAGATAAAAAACACTGTAGAAGCAGGAGTGAAATCTTCTGACGTTAAAAATAGCGAAATTAACTGCACAAATCAGAAAAATAACACTAAAAACAGAAAAAATAAGCTTCAAAAATGCTATTTACACCTTCACACGCTAGACTATAGCACCCGGAAAGTCCATTTACAAGCAAAAAAACGATTAATAGTTTTTTCCGATGAATCAGATGTATTTATTCGGATACAGCCGATTGGATATTTCCTGTTCCACACAGTATAATAACGTCATCAAGATTGTTAAAGAAATCGCAACATAAGATAAAAAGAAAACAATCAAAATGAACAACTCATATAAGGAGGATATCACATGAGCAAGTTAACAAAGGAAGAGTTCCAGGCTTACTTAAAGCAGATCCGCGAGCTGGCAGAGGGACCACTTGAAGAGATCCAGAAAGAAGTCGAGGTAACCAACAAATTCCCGCAGGAGTTCTACGATCTTGCAATCGAGAACAACTTATACCGTTGTTCCTTACCGGAAGAGTACGGCGGATGGGGCTTAAACGAGCTTGAGATCTTACAGGTACAGGAAGAGTTCTCCAGAGGCCCGGGCGGAATGAGAATGCATCTGCACTACGCAATGGATCTGAACTGGAGAATCCTCGATGATTACGGCAGCCCGGAGCTGAAAGCAGAGTACATGTCCAAGTTCCAGAACAAGGAAGTGTTCACCTGCTTCGCACTGACTGAGGCTACCGGCGGTACCGGCGCTGACTTACATACTACCGCAGTAAAAGATGGCGACAGCTATGTATTAAACGGTGAAAAGACTCTGATCTCCCACACCGACTGCTGCGAGTTCGCATATGTGATTGCAGTAACCAACCCGGATTCCGACAAAGATGACAGACTGTCCGCATTCTTCGTACCGATGGATGCACCGGGATTCGAAGTTATCAACATGCCGCACATGATGGGCTGCCGCGGTGCAGGACATGGCGATCTGAAATTCACCAACTGCCGCATCGACAAGAAATATCTGTTAGGCCGTGAGGGACAGGGACTTGAGATCGCAATGCACTCCTTATCCGTATCCCGCGCTCATATCGCAGCAAGTAACCTGGGTATGGCACAGAGAATGTTAGAGCTGTCCTTAGCATACGCTCATGACCGTGTAACCTTCGGCAAACCGATCGGAACCCGTCAGGCTATCCGCGTAAAGATCGCAGATATGTCCATGATGGTACACGCACTGCGCTGCATGGTTTACGATTTCGCAAAGGCTTACATGGAGAACCCGACTGGCGAGTACATCGAGGAGAAAGCTGCTATGTGTAAGCTGTTCAGTATCGATACTACCAGAAAAGTCAGCGATGAGATGCTGGAGATCTTCGGCGGCGTAGGCTACTTCGAGGATTGCAAGTACGGCCCGGTTGAGAGACTCTACCGCGACTGCCGCGCAATGTGGCTTGAGGAGGGCGCTCCGACCGTTCAGAGAATCACCATTTCCAGAAACACCATCAAACACGGCGCTCATATGGAGTACGTGCTGTAATTTCGGAAAACAAAACGTTTCCAAAACCGCGTGAAAACGCGGAATCACTCATACGATAACCAGAAAGAATATAGAATTGCCTAAAACAGGGTCATCAGGTTCTTACTTGGACCTGGGGCCCTGTTCCCCTTTATACCGGTCCGGAGGAGAACCTGACCGGACCGAAATGGAGGAATATAATATGAAACCTTTGGAAGGAATTAAGGTTGTAGACCTGACAACTTATCTGGCAGCACCGACTACGGTGCGTGTACTGGGTGAGTGGGGCGCTGACTGCGTGAAGATTGAATCCGCAAAAGGCGATCCGGCGAGAACCCAGGGGGCAGTGTTTAACATGCCTTATAACGATGAAGAAAATCTGGCTTTTGATGTAGCCAATTTAAATAAGAAATTTATTACTCTGAACTTAAAAGACCCGAAGGGTCTTGAGATTGCCTACCGCCTGTTAGCGGAGGCAGATGTCTTTGTTACCAATACCAGAACCAAATCTTTAAAGAAACTGGGTCTGGATTATGACACCTTAAAAGAAAAATTCCCGCGTCTGGTTTTCGCACAGGTATTAGGTTACGGCGAGAACGGACCGGAAAAAGATACTGCAGGATTTGATGTAACCTGTTACATGGCAAGAGGCGGCGTATTCGGAACCACGGTAAACCGCGGTGACGCGCCGATGATCCCGACCAACGGCTTTGGTGATTTCCAGGTTTCCCTGGCTCTGGCTTCCGGTATCTGCGCTGCTTTATATGGAAGAGAAAAATCCGGCAAGGGCGACAAAGTAACCGTCAGCCTGCATCACGCAGCTGTCTATGCCCTCAGCACCGGCCTGATCTCCGCACAGTACGGCAACCAGTATCCGAAGAACCGTACGGAGGTCGTAAACCCGTTCAATGATGTATTCCGTACCAGCGATGGCAAATGGGTATGCATCTGCTGTCCGGAGTATGACCGTGACTACGAGAAGATGTTCACCGTTCTGGACGCTCCGGAGATGTTAACGGAGGAAGCGAAAGAGAAGTACCGCCGCTGCGAGAGCATCAACGCAAACGGACTGAACCAGGAAGTTGTCGCAGCGTTAGACCGCGCGATCGCGAAGTTTACCAGAGAGGAACTGATGGAGCGCCTGAAAGCGAACGACATGCCGTGTGAGGCCTGCATGGAGCCGGAGGATATTTACAAGGATGAGCAGGCAGCAGCCAACCACATCCTGGCAAAGATCCCGTATCCGTCTGGCGAGCGCTTTATGCCGACCAACCCGATCCGCTTCGGCAGCATGGGCGAGCCGGAATATGTGATCGGCGGATCCCAGGGCGCGCACACCGTAGAGCTGATGAAGCATGTGGGCTACAGCAACGAGGAGATCGAGGAAGCCATTGCTTCCGGAGCCGCAACCGGCGAGACAAAACTGAAAAAATTATAGGTTTAAAAATAAGAAAGGGGAAGGTGACACAGATATGAGCTTAATGTACACCGAGGAACAGAAAGCGCTGATTGCTCTTGTAAAAGAGATGGCAGAGAACGAGATCAAGCCTTATGTGAAAGATGCGGATGAAAAAGGCGAGTGTCCGAAAGAACTTTATAAATGGGGATTTGACATGGGACTTCATATGCTGGAGGTTCCGGCCGAGTACGGCGGAGCTGGTTTAAGCTATGAGACCACCGCAATGATCTTCGAGGAACTGGCTAAGGTCGATGCCGGTTATGCCATCACCTTTGTCACTTCTTTCGTAGCATTAAGAAACGTAATCCTGGCAGGCACCAAGGAGCAGGGCCAGTATTTCGCAGATAAAGTAGCGCCGGGCACATTTGCTGGTTTCGCCCTGACTGAGCCGAACGCCGGTTCCGATCCGGCAGCAATGCGTGCGACCGCAGTCAAAGATGGCGACGAGTACATCTTAAACGGAACCAAGACCTTTATCACCAACGGTGCTGTAGCAAGCGTTTTCGTAGGTTTCTTCAAGACCAACCCGGCAGCAGGACACAAAGGAATTTCCGCTTTCATCATTGATGCGGACGCTCCTGGCGTAACCGTAGGCGCTCACGAGAACAAGATGGGCCTGCGCCTCTCCAACACCACCGACCTGATCTTTGAGAATGTCCGCGTAAAGGCATCCGCAATGGTAGGACCGGAAGGCAGCGGATTTAAGCTGGCTATGAACGCCCTGAACTTATCACGCGCATTCGTGGCAACCCTGGCAGTCGGCATCATGCAGCGCGCACTCGATGAGTCCGTGAAGTACGCAAAAGAGAGAAAACAGTTCAATACCCCGATCATCAAATTCCAGATGGTACAGCAGATGTTAGCTGACATGGCGATCAAGATCGAGGCATCCAGATGCCTGGTCAACAATACCATGAAGATGATGGATGCAGGCATCATGGTTCAGAAAGAGGGTTCCATCTGTAAGACCTTCGTTTCCGACTGTGCGCAGGAAGTTACCTCCAACGCAGTCCAGATCTTCGGCGGATACGGCTACAGCAAAGAGTACCCGGTTGAGAAGCTGATGCGCGATGTCAAAGTATTCCAGATCTTTGAGGGCGCAAACCAGGTGCAGAGACTGACCATCGCCAACGTATTAAATAAAGAATACAAATAGGAAAAATTGACAGGAGGATTGAAGATGAATATCGTTGTTTGTATCAAACAGGTTCCGGATACCACAGAGATCAAGATCGATCCGGTTAAAAATACACTGATCCGTACCGGCGTGCCGAGCATCATGAATCCGTTCGACAAGAACGCTCTGGAGACCGGACTTTCCTTAAAAGACCAGTATGGCGGCAAAGTAACGGTTATTTCCATGGGACCGCCGCAGGCAAAAGCTGTTTTGAGAGAGGCACTGGCTATGGGTGCTGATGAGGCTTATCTGGTAACGGACCGCGCATTCGGCGGATCCGATACCTACGCTACCAGCTACATCTTATCCCAGGCAATCAAGAAACTGGGCGCTTACGATGTCATCCTGGGCGGCAAGCAGGCAATCGACGGAGATACCGGCCAGACCGCACCGAGTATCGCAGAGCATCTGGGCGCAACCCGTCTGACTTACGTTCTGAGCTTAAAGGTTGAGGGCGATAAGGTCATTGCAGAGCGCCAGGTAGAAGAGGGCGTGGAAGTTATCGAGACGAAGTTCCCGGTACTTTGCACCGCAACCAAAGAGAGCAACAAACCGCGTTACGCAACCGTAAAGGGCGTTATGAGATCCTTCAACACCGAGATCGGTCAGATCACCCTGGCAGACCTGCCGGACGCAGACACCACCAAGATGGGCCTGAAGGGATCCCCGACCAAGGTAAAAGCAACATTCACTCCGAAGAGAACCGCAAACTGTGTGAACATCGAAGGCGTAAGCCCGGTGGAGATCGCGGACAACCTGATCGGAAAGCTGGTTGAGGCAAAAGTACTTTAATAAACAGAGGAGGTCGTCAAGATGAGTTTTGATACATGCAAGGACGTATGGGTATTTATCGAGAGCTTCCAGGGTCAGCCGAAGAGTGTCGGCCTGGAGCTGTTAGGACAGGGAAGAAAGCTGGCGGACGGACTGAAACAGAAACTCTGCGCCATTGTTATCGGCAAGGATGTAGACGCAGCCGTGAAGGAATCCGCAGCGTACGGCGCCGACAAGATCTATGTGATCCAGGGCGACGAGTATGAGAACTATTCCGCAGATGCTTACGGAAACGTATTCTTAAAGCTCTGCGAGAAATATGATCCGAACACCATTTTAGTAGGCGCAACCGTAAACGGAAGAGACCTGGGATCCAAGATCGCAGTCAGCCTCCGTACCGGCCTGACTGCCGACTGTACCGCACTGAGTGTCGATGAGGACACCGGCAATGTAGTCTGGGAGCGTCCGGCATTCGGCGGAAACTTATACGCGCAGATTCTCTGCAGCGAGACCAGACCGCAGATGGGTACCTGCCGTCCGGGCGCGTTCAAGAAGCCGGAGCGCAACGAGAACAATCAGCCGGAGATCATCAAAGAGGATATTCATACCCCGGAGAGCGAGATCCGCACCAAAGTGCTGGATTTCATCAAGGCATGTGAGGACAACGATATGCGTCTCGATGAGGCAGATGTCATTGTATCCGGCGGCCGCGGTATGAAGAGTGCTGAGAACTTCGGTATCTTAAAAGAGCTGGCAGATGTGCTTGGAGGAACCGTAGGATGCTCCAGAGCAGCGGTTGACGCAGGCTGGATGCCGCAGACCAAGCAGGTTGGACAGACCGGCTCCACCGTAACCCCGAAAATCTACTTTGCATGCGCCATTTCCGGTGCAGTGCAGCACGTAGCGGGCATGAGCGGATCCGGCACCATCGTAGCGATCAACAAAGATGAGACCGCGCCGATCTTTGAGGTTGCGGATTACGGAATCGTGGGCGATGTTTTTGAAATCGTTCCGGCTCTGGTAAAAGAATTAAAAGCAAAGCAGCAGGCATAAATACCATAGGACAAAAACATGAGGCTGCCGCAAACGGGCTGTAAGAATGAATATAGTACCTTTTGCAGCAGCCTCCCGCGCACAGGGCGGACGTTCGGCGGAATCACGGCATGCTGCCGGATGTAAGGAGGCACGTTATGTTTGAAGAGAGGAAGATCAGCCCGGAGCTAAGAAAACAGTACAGGGAAAAAGGATACTGGAAGGATGAGACGCTCTTAGACTGCTGGGACCGGACGGTAGAGAAGTATCCGGACCGGGAATATGTGGTGGATGACCGCGGTTACCGCTACACATACCGGGAGATGGATGAGGCAGCAGGACGGGTGGCATCATACCTGTTATGGCTTGGGATCCGCCCGGGCGAGGTGGTTTCCTACCAGCTTCCGATCTGGAGTGAGTTTGCCATGCTGACGATCGCCTGTTACAAGATCGGAGCGGTGGCGCATCCGATTGCCATGTCCTATGAGGAGAAGGAACTGGCGAGGAGCTTAAATGTAACGGAGTCCCGCTGCTATTTCGGACCGACATTCTTCTACAAAACCGATTATGAAGAGCGGATCCTTGCAGTGCGGGACCAGGTGCCGCTGTTAAAAGATGTTGTGCTGATCGACAGTGTCAGAGAACGGAAGAGCAACGTTCCACTGCTTCGGGAAATCCTCGCTTCCTGCGAGCCGCTTCCGAAGGAACGGTGTGTGCACACAAAAAACGGACAGGATATCGCTGTGATCCTCTGTACCTCCGGTACGACCGGAGGTACGAAGGGGGTTCTGCTGACGCACGATAATGTGCGTTACAGTGAAGATACATTCAACCGGGAACTTGGCCTTACCGAGGAAGACATCATGTTCATGCCGGCGCCGCTCCATCACGCGACCGGTTTCCATCATGCGATCATCGCGCCGATGCTTCATGGCGCTAAAGTGGTACTGCAGCAGAAATACCAATGCAGATCGGCAATCGAGCTTATGAACCGGGAAAAAGTCACCTACTCTATGGGAGCGACCCCGTTTATCTATGATATTTTAAGAGAGCTGGAAACCAATGGAGGAGCAGTTCCGACTTTGAAGTTCTATCTGTGCGGCGGAGCGCCGGTGCCGGGATATCTGGTGCAGAGGGCAAAACAGTATGGAATACTTCTCTGCGAGGTTTATGGATCCACGGAGAGCGTGCCGCACGCATTTGTCCGTCCGGATGAGGCGCTTGCGCTGAATGGAACGACATCCGGAAGGGCAATGGAAGGTGTGGAGATCCGGGTGGTGGACGAAGATGGAAACGACGTAGGCGTGGGCGTTCCGGGAGAAGAGCTGTCAAGAGGCCCCAGCGTGTTTGTCGGGTATTTAAAAGCACGGGAGATCACGGATGGAGCTCTGGACAACGATGGCTGGTTCCACAGTGGTGACCTTTGTATCATGGATGAGCATGGAAATATCCACATTATCGGGCGCAAAAAAGACATGATCGTCCGGGGTGGCGAGAACTTAAATACCAATGAGATCAATGATGCCCTGGAGGGATGCCCCGGAATGGGGGATCATACCATTATCGGAATGCCGGATGACCGTCTCGGAGAACGAATCTGCGCGTTTGCGGTTCCGCTTCCGGGACATGAAGACCTGAAGCTGGAGGATGTGCTGGACTATTTGCACTCCAAAAAAGTTCCGAAGCGTTTCTGGCCGGAGCGTCTGGAACTTATCGACCGCATTCCCCATACAGGAAGCGGAAAGGTGAAAAAATATCTGCTGAAGGAAGAGCTGGAAAAGCGTTTGAAGGGATGACCGCTATGATTGAACAGAAATTTGGACCGCGCAGATGCAGGGATACGAGAAAACCACTGGAAAAACAGTGTCCGGATGTTGTGTTTTACCGCTGTCCAGAATGCGGGGCTCTTTATCCGGTGACAGGAGGAACGAACCTGGAGGAGAAAGAGATTCTGTGTTGTGGAAAAAAAGCGGAAAGACTGGTTCCCGGAGAAGCGGATTCCGTGCGGGATGTGATGGATATTACTTATCAGATCACAGGCGGCTATAATGATAATGCTGTCCGCGTATCGTGGAAGATGAAGCCGTATGGACGTCATCCAGAGTGGATTTATCTGAAAACATTTACGGGGGGATATTTAAAATATGTAATGGAAGGAAAACATTCGCCAATGGTATTTGCCCTGGCGGATACCGATGCTTTTTGTTACTGTGATGAAGATCCCTGCCTGGAATGTGTATTTCGGTGTAAGAGAGGATTTATCATTTATGTTTATGATAGACAGACCGGACTCGTTGCGGTACCCCTGGATAAGATGAATGCCCAGTGGCAGAGTGGAGCAAATAAGATGTGAGATACTGTAATTTTTGACAATAATGTGTTAAATTAATAACGAAATCTGTATATGGGGATATACAGATAATGGGGGATATTCTATGGGAAAAACAACAAATGCGGAATGCAAAGTAGACTGGAAAACCGTTCTTGTTTTTGTGTCGATAGCATTTAGTTCGCAGTGTGGCGGCGGATTCGCGTCCGGATCTACGCCATGGACTTATTTTTTTAGAAATACGGGGTTTTATGGGATGCTGCCGGTTGTTGTGCAGCCGTATTTTTGTCTGTTTATGCCGTTTATTGTAGCGGCGATCAACTGTTTTATTATTTATTTCTTTATGAAATTCGCTATGGATTTCCGCACGTTTGATTACAGCAATTTTCTGAGGCAGTATGGTTCGCGTTTCTGCGGCGGGATTTTTGCCAGACCGATGCAGTACATTTATGAGTTTAATTTTAACTGGCTTCTGATCGTATGTATGGCGCTTGCGTACTCCACCTCTGGTTCAGCATTAAAAGAACTGACGGGAATTCCATATCTGTATTCTACGCTTATCATTGGTGTCCTGATGTTTGTTCTGTGTATGAAAGGCACAGACCTGGTCCGGAAGAACGCGGTGTTTATGAGTGCCGTTATTTTCATTGCGCTGATCTCAGTTCATGTACCTAATATCCTTTATAATGTAGTGTCTGGCCGGTTATCTGCGGAACTTGGCAGCATGTCCCGGCAGATCCACAGCGATGTTGCCGCAGGTGCAGGAAGCTTTTTAAAGTATCTTCTGGTCGCTTTTTGCTGGGCGTATATTTTTTCAGGACAGAATCTGGCAGGTTTTGGAGCCTATGTTAATCATGCGCAGCTTTTTACCAATAAAAAAACACTCAGATGGGCTGTTGTGCTGTCTGTGATTGCAAACTGGGCATTTCTGGAAATGAATGTGATCAATCTGGCTGCAAATTATTCGGCTGTTTATGAAGGATGGTCGAATGGACGTGCGGTATATACTATTCTTGTTGTACAAAATGGCGTCGGAAGCGGGGCGGTAAAGACCATCCTTCTTACGCTGATCACGGTGGCCATATTCTTTGCAACCATTTCAACAGCGATCAATTACGCGCAGGGATTCAATGACCGCATTTTAAACTGGTATCAGAAAAGAAAACAGGAAGACCCGGAAGTTTCCGCGGCAAAGAGAAATAAGCGGGGCGCGGTATTAACGCTGGTCTATATTGTGATCACATGGGCAGTGTCCCAGATGGGACTGACTGCGCTGGTATCCAAAGGGTTGACATTTGCATCGATCATCACATTGTTTACCCTGATCATACCGACCATCATCAATGTGATCCGGAAGTGGCCGGATGCAGATTATGCGCACATGACAAAAGAAAAATAATGAAATCATCACGAAGGGGGAATCGATATGTTATCTGCTATTGGATTAATCATAGCAATCGCGCTGCTGATCGTTATGATCGTGAAAGGTGTTGATATGATCACGGCATCGGTAGTAACAGCCGCGATCATTCTGGTAACAAGCGGACTTGATTTTTGGGAAGGTTTACTGAAAACGTTTTCGGAAGGAGCTGGCTCGTTCTGCAGTTCCTGGTTTTTGATCCTTGCGCTGGGTGGCATTTTTGGTGAACTGGTCAATCAGACAGGGCTGGCTACCAAGGTCGCAAAATCTTTATCTGCTGCACTTGGAGCCAAAAGGGTGGGGCTGATCATTATGATCTGTACATTCTTTATCACACTGCTGGGTATTAACGGCTATATTATGGTATTTGTTCTTTATCCGATCGCAGACAGCCTGCTTCGTGAAAATAAGATGGACCGCCGGCTGCTTCCGTTTTTGATGATCGCGGGAGGTGCGAATGCGAATGGATTTGCGTTTTCCATGGATATCTGTAATGTGATCCCGAGTAATTTCCTTGGAACTTCACTGGGTGTAGCGCCGGTTCTGGCTGTGATTTTCTCAGTGATCACCTGCACCTGGTATGTGATGTATTTTAACTATGCGCAGAAGAAGAGCATGGGAAAACTGTCAGAAGCAGAACTGATGGCAATGTACAAAACAGAGAAGAGCGTCATGGGAGATGATGAGCTTCCGGGCCTCTTTATGTCTCTGCTGCCGTTTATCCTGGTTCTGGTAGCGGTAGTGGCAACTTCAAGTATGGGAACTTCCACCAGCTTGAGCTGCGCGCTTCTGATCGGTGTTCTTGTAATTATTGTGACGCAGTTTAAAAAGATCAAAAACCTGAAAGGCTCTCTGAAAGGGGGCGCAATGTCCGGCTTAAGTACAATGCTGACAGTAGCCGCAGTCATTGGCCTTTCCAAAGTCCTGACTCAGGCTCCGGCTTTCCATGCGGTACAGGAGTTTGTATTAAATATCACACTTCCGATTTACTTAAAGACCTGGCTGGGAACCATGATCTGCGGTGCTATGACTGGTTCCGCGATCACAGCGGAAACCCTGTTTTTGGAGAGTTTTGGAAAACAGTTCCTTGCAGCGGGCGCAAACATCAACGCGCTTCACAGAATCGTAGTAGAAGCTGGTATTACCCTGAACAAACTTCCGAATGCATCTCCGGTCGTTATGGAGACTTCTGTTTGTGAGTGTACCCTGGCAGAAAGCTATAAGCACATCGTGCTGGGTTCCACGATTCCATGTGTGATCGCAGGATTCATTATTACGATCATGGCAACGGTCGGAATCATCTTTTAAAATTTAAAGGTTTTGCGATACAGCTTCCAGTACAAAGTCATGGAAATTCCGGACAACCGGCGGCATATAAAACTGGTCACTGCTTACCATATAGATGTTGCGCTTTACGACCGGGTGTAAAATTTCGATGACTTTGACATTCAGGCTGGAGAGCAGTTCCATTTCGGGGACGATGGCAATGCCAAAACCGTGGGCAACGAGGCCGGCCGTAACCTGGTCCTCCACGATCTCATACGCGATACGGGGGCGTTTTCCCAGTACCTGGAACATTTTATCAACTTCATAGCGGATGCCGGATGATTCGGCAAAATAAACATACGGATATGGCAGGGTTTGCTCCAGGTTTACGGAGTCAAATCCTGCCAGTTCGTGATTTTGGGGTACGATCAGCACCAGGTTCTCACGGTGTACGGTTTTGAATGTCAGTCCGTTTTCTTTTTGCGGATGTGAGCAGAAGATCAGGTCGTAATGATGGGCATTTAAGTCATTTACCAGATTCTGGGTCACATCGGTCTGGAAGGAAAAATGAATATCGTGGTCCGGATGCAGGTCGAGGAAACGGCGCGCCAGGGAGGGAATGAAATCCACACCCAGGGGGCGCACAAGGCCGAGGCGGATCAGCCCTTCGCCGCGGGCAGTGCGCTGAAGAAAATCGATGCCATTATCCAGTGTTTTTAAGGAACTTTCAACACTGCGCAGAAACTGTTCCCCAAATACAGTCAGGACGGTGTTTTTTCCACTTTTTTCAAACAATGGAACACCGAGTTCTTCTTCCATTTTAAAGATCGCATGGCTGAGGCTTGGCTGGGTAATACACAGGTTCTGCGCAGCGCGTGTATAGTGGTGCGTATGTGCCAGTTCTGCGAAATAACGCAGGTGAGTCAGATTCATAGGTATTCTGCCTTTCTTAAACGGTGTGATGATATACGATAGATAAAATCTATTATAACATGAAAATAATTGATTTGAATACGGATTAAAACTGTTTTATACTAAAACCGGAAGGTGTGATAAGACATCCTTCCGGTTTTTTACCTATAGAAGATACGGCTTCTTTTATGTCGTTCCCATAAAAAGAAGCCGTAAATCCCCTTACGCATATTCTGTACAATTCTGTATAAAATCCCGATATTTAAAATTCCGGCGGCAGGTCAAGGCAGTGCGCCACCATACAGTTTGCGAATGCTTCCACGGCTGCCGTGATAAAATTCTTTTTGCTGTAGACCATGTAGATCATGCGGGTGTCCTTCGGGACGTCTGTTAAATGTATTTTTTTGAGGTTGTCGAACTGTTTTAAGAACGGTGTGTCCGCGACAATGGCGGCTTTGGAAGAACGGTTGATGCGCCCGGCAATGGAAATCTCGTCGTCGTAGGAGTGGGCAGCCTCAAGTCCTTTCTCTTTTAGGATCGCGCGGACGGTTTTGCCGATCGGGATGGTGTCGCGGTAGGTGCAGAGTGCGTAGTCTTTTAAGGCAGGCAGCTCGATGGAGTCATACTGCGCCAGCGGATGGTCATTTCGCACGATGACGATAAGCTCCTGGTAGGTGATGGGAACAAAGAACAGATCGTCCATGTGCTCCACCATGGAACAGAAGCCAATGTCGTAGGTTCCTGCGGAGACCCCCTCCGCCACAGGAATGGATTTTTCGTGGAAAATGTTAAAGTTTACCTGCGGGTGATGCTCATGGTATAAGTCGAGAGCATCCGGAAGAAAGTCTCCGAGCAGGGTTGGAATACATCCGATATCGATGGTTCCGGTCATGGAGTCGGATTTTTCCTTCATGAGGGCGATGCCGTGTTCCAGAATTTCCAGAGACTGATTGACATACTGGGAAAATTCTTCTCCATATTTGGTGAGCTGGACGTTGCGGCCTTTTTTTTGGAATAACGCAACCGAAAGCTCGCTTTCCAGCGACGCGATGGAATCGCTGAGGCTGGGCTGGGTGATATAGAGTGCTTTGGCTGCTTCCGTGTAATGCTGGACTTCAGCCAGTTTCCGAAAATAATAAAGCTGCTGTAAATTCATAAACGCTTCTCCTTCTTTCCTATTCATTATACATGATGTTGATGAGAATTTCCATGGAATCGTTAAGAAAATGTTAGAAAATTATCAAAATATAGCGAGGGATGGATTTGACAATTTGGGCAAAACTGCCTAAAATAGGAGGCAGATGGCTGTTTGCACAGCGTGCGAACAGTAACGTCAGGAGATCATGAAGCTAAGTGCGTGGCGCCGTACAGGCTTGAATGCGCCAAATATCCAGAATTGAACGGCAGATATAATATGTGGCTGGGTGACAAGCGCGGATGTTCCGAGGGTATTTATGCAAGAGAAAAAGTAGGCTGTAGTGAGATATAGAAACTGTTGTGTTGATTTGATGCTATGGGGATATGATTGACATGTTCCTAAACCGCATGGAGGACTGGGCAATGAAATATAATGGCTTCTATTTCTGGATGTTTAAGGGCCCTATGAAAAAGGTTCTTGCAAAGAAATACGGCAAAGCGTATGTTTTGGAGGTCATGAAAAAGAGCAAGCAGGTCTACCGGGAACTGGTAGAGCAGGCGGATGACATCGGCGATGATAATCCTATGGCATACAATGAGCTGTTTGCCCTGGCCTTTGTGGCGCCGTATGTGGCAAGCGGGAAGAAAATTCCACCAGAGACGGTGCAGGAAATGATGCGGCAGTCTCTGTACCACATCAAATGGTATTTTGCGAAAACGGATCTGAACACGGACAAGGGCAAAGCTGAGAACAAAAAGAGTATCGTCAGATACGCAAAGTGGTATACGCCGGAAAAGGAGAAGCAGTACCCGACTTCCTTCAAGGTGGACTTTGATGGGCAGCCGTATGAGGGAGCATGCTACTACCGCATCACCCGCTGCCCTATTTGTATTTATATGGAAAGAATGGGCATTCCAGAGTTAATGCCGCTGTTTTGCGAACTGGATGAGGTGATGATTTCACTCCAGCATGGCATATTGCACCGAAAACAGACGCTGGCGAACGGCGGCGAATATTGTGACTATTTTATCACGGGAAATAAAGAATAAATTTTAAAGGTAAAGGGGATCTCTGGACGCTTCTAGGGCGTTGGAGATCCTCTTCCTATTTATCACATTGTCGGTTGTAATATTTCAGTCCATTTAAAATATCTGGATTTTGAAAGGCAAGCTGCCGGAGAATCAGTTCATATAAACTGATCGGAATATATTTTTCTTCCTCTGGATCTTTAAAAGTTCTGTTTTGGATAATACGCAGAACCGGGCTGTCATCCGGGATTTGCTTTTTACATCGCTGGATCCAGGAAAGAACAGCCAAATCTCTGGCCTGAGTCAGGTTACCGTCCTCATCTTCCAGCCCATACAGGGTGAAAAAGAGATACGCATCCGACTCTGAGAGATAGTATGTCCGGCGCCGCAAAAGGAACAGGGCATATTGTGGCTCCAAACACCAGCGGATAAAATACGCCGCGGCATAACAAAGGATACATATGCCTAAAAAACTGGTTTTTAACTGCGGATAGTAGCGAAAAAATCCATAGTAAGCTATGAAACAGGCGACGATATAGGGGATTGTCAGGTGGAAGCGTTTCATCATACGGTTCGCCCTGGCTGCTGCCCGCAGCTCCTGTTTGTTTTTGGAAAGAACACTGTAAAACACTGGGACATCCGGGAGAGGATGACCGTGATCATTATTTAAAAGCATCATTTATTTCTCCAGAAGTTTGGAAAGCCGGTTCACCAGTGATGAAAGGGAAGGATGGAGCAGATTTTCCGAATCTTCGTATAACGACAGGTAGGAATTGTTATATTTCCAGACCTGGTCATAGTAAGGTAGCGTTACGAGAACAGGAATCTGAAGAAGTTCCTCTATTTCCTGATCCGAGTACATCCGCTGTTCTTTCCTGATCTGATTTGCGATTACATGCATATGATCATAACTGATCTGCTTTTGGGTCAGAAACCGGCGGAAGCGCTGATTGTTTTTAATTGAGCACTCCGTATCATCTGTGATCAGCAGGGCTAGGTCCGACAATTCCATGAGTTTTGCGGGAGTATCCGTGGATGCCATATCGGTATCGATAAGAACCAGGTCAAAATAAGTCTTCAAAGAAGAAATGAGCTGGATGATCCGATTAATGGGCAGAGGATATGTTCTTTTCATCTGTTTGGAGGATAAAAGATGGATATTCCGATCGGGGACAGGCGTAAGGTAGGGGTCCAGGTCCTGCCAGGACAGAGGGGATAGATCTCGTGCATTGTGCTGAAACAGGTCTTCCATTGTTCGTGTTGGAAGTATGCGGAAAAATGTTTCCTGGGCAGGGCAGGAGAGGGCCATATCGACCAGACAGACGGAAACGTTTTTACTAAATGCAATGGCCAACTCTTTGGTTAGTGTGGAGGTCCCAACTCCACCTTTGGCTGAAATAAGTGATACAACGGCATGGCTCATATATTTATCTAAATTCATAAAAATCCCCTTTTGAAATCTTAAGGATATTATATCTCAGGAGACCGGTTCTGTCTAATCCTAAACCCGTTTTGCTTATCATAAGGCAACTTGTGAAAATTTTTCAAAAGCGGTATAATGCTTTCTATATGAAAGTGGCCGGTGCCATTTAGGACAATAAGCGGGAATCCTCGGCAATTCAATTACCGAGATGAAAGCTCAGGAGTGTGCATATCTGCACAAAGTAAATAATATAATAATCCTCATTCTTTGATATTAATGCCGTAACCGGCATACAATAAAAACGAAAATACGTTCGAATAATGCTTGTGTATTACAATTCAATATGCTATACTATATGTATGAAAAAAAATCTTATACATTATAGGACTTGCGTGTGCAATATCAACTACCATATGGTATGGTCGGTGAAATACAGACGGAAGATATTAACCCCAGAAGTTGAGAAATACCTGCAGGAACTCGTGCAGCAGATAGCTGACGATAAAGGCTTTACCGTTCATTTATTTGAATGTGGTGAAGGTGATCATGTTCACTGTTTTGTATCAGCTCCACCAAAACTGTCAATAACAGCCATTATCAAGTATCTGAAGGGGATCACAGGCAGGAAATTATTCGAACGTTTTCCGGAAATAAGAAACCAGTTGTGGAAGGGAGAACTGTGGAACCATTCCTATTATGTGGAAACGATCGGATCTGTATCTGAGGAAAATATCCGCCGTTATATTGAACATCAGAGCAAGTCGTATTAATTCAATGTGAATTGTAAATATTCATATGCATGGCTGTCTGAAGGGGGAAGGGGAATGCTGCTGTCACACAGAACATCGGTCAATATCCGGCCGGAATATTCTAATATTATAGGGCATATGTGTTATGCTGCTTCCAAACTCTGGAATGTCTGCAACTATGAACGCCGTCGATATAAAGAATTGGAGCTGGAGAAGTATCCTGACTGGTATTATCAGAAGAAAGCGCATAAAGGAGATCTGTGGTATAGACAGCTTCCGTCCCAGACAGCGCAGGAGACCTGCAAGCAGCTGGATAAAGCCTGGAAATCATTTTATGTTCTTAAAAAGACCGTTGGGATCAAAGATCCAAATCCGCCGCGATTTAAACAGGACAATATACCGATCACTTACATGCAGATGGGAATCCAGCACGAGAAAGGCTCCGATCAATTGCGGCTGTCTCTGTCAAATGATCTGAAAAGCTATATGGAAGAAGCTTATGGGATTCATGAAAAATTTCTATATCTTGAAAATAAGATTTTCAGGAACATGGATCACATAAAGCAGCTGCGGATCTATCCACCGGAAGATGGAAAATGTGACCTTATCGTTGTCTATGAGGTCAAAGAACCAGAACCGATCTCCCTGAATGGCCATTATTTATCAGTGGATCTTGGAATTCATAATCTGATGACCTGTTATGATTCCGGAAATGGAAGGACTTTTATTCTGGGAAGGAAATATCTTTCACTGGAAAGATACTTTCACAAAGAAATCAGCAGAGTTCAATCAATATGGTATGCACAGCAGTCGGGAAATGGCATAAAATATCCCCGATCATCGAAACATATCAAGAGGATTTACCGAAAAAAGCAGGACGCAGTAAAGGATTACCTTCATAAGGTGACCAGATGGCTTGCAGAATACTGTAGAAAAGAAGGGATAAGCAGTGTAATCATAGGAGATATCCGAAATATCCGTAAAGGAAAAGAGATAGGCCACAAGGCAAACCAGAAGTTTCACGGACTGCCGTATAATAAACTTTATATCATGTTGGAATATAAACTAAAACTGTATGGAATACCATTGATAAAACAGGAAGAAAGCTATACCAGCCAGTGCAGTCCGTTATCACCAGAAGTATCAAAAAGATATGCAGAAGCATCAAACCGAAAAGAGCGGGGCATGTATATAACGGATGGAGTAAGATATAATGCGGATGCAGTAGGAGCATTTAATATCCTGCGAAAATATCTTTCCGTATCCGGAAAACAGAAAGAACTGTCCGTAACCGGACTAAAAAATCCAGAAATAATAAAAGTAGCTGTATAGCCGAAAGGCAAGCAGTAGTGGTGTCATGGACGCACCCTGAAAAAAGGCGGTATCCCGCCAGATTTCAGATGCTCTGGTAACTTAGTTACCGAGTAGTTCACAAGGTGAAATGGAATGAAAATAATATGTAAAAAAGGCTGCAACGTAAAAAGTGCATTGCAGATAGTGTCGGAATATATGGAGAAAAAGAGTCTGGAATATCCGCTCATAGGTGAGGATCTGGAGATAGAAATTTCTTTGAAAAATCAAGATGGGGAAGAATATCCGGACAATGATCAGACGGTATATTTTGATGAAAAGGAATTGGAACTTCTTCAAAGCCATGAGAAAACACCGGATTATTATAACATTGATGCGTTGACGGGCCTGTATAATCGGGGAAAGTATGAACGGGATATCCGTATGTTTCAGGCTACAGGGTATGAACGGCTGACCTGTGTTTACATGGATGTGGTAGGACTTCATGAAGTGAATAACCATCTGGGCCATGAGGCTGGAGATAAGATGTTGTGCATGATTTCGGATGCCATCCGGGAATATTTTCCTAAAAGTCTGGCTTACCGCATTGGCGGCGATGAATTTGTCGTTTTGTGCCCAGACCATGGACAGGAAGAGGTGCTTGAAAAAGTTTCTTCTTTGAGACAGGCAATTCGGCAGCAGGATTACGAAGTATCCATTGGAATAGGGGAGAGCACGGACACAAAGACGTTAAATGAGATCATCAATTATGCGGAAAATGCCATGCGCTATGATAAAGCGGATTTTTACCGCAACAACGGTGGCCTGCGGCAGATGCGCTCTTTAAATTACAAACTGGAGCAGCTTCTGCTGAAAAAACGGGATGCTAATCATTTTCTGGACGTAATTGCTCCACGATATAAGGGTGTTTATATGGTAAACCCGAAGACGGATCAGTGCCGTTATATTTATGTTCCGCCATATTTTCAGGATATGCTGGACCGTAATAAAGGATCGTTTATCCCTTCTATGAGAGAATACTACCATGCGCTCGTCCGTCCGGAATACTATGACCGGTTTGAAACAATCCTGGATTATCATTATATACAAGAGAAGTTAGCATCTGAAGGCATGGTGACGATGACTTATGAAAAACTGGATGACAGCTGGGTTGAACTTAAGATCACAGCATATGATCAGAGCACTGCAGATACACAGGAATTATTATGGATTTTTATAGATGAAAAATATGGATTACCAACCACCTGATGAAAAAAGATGAGTAGCAGACGGGAAAACCACCTGCTACTCATTTTTTTAATCCATTTTGAGATAGGGCCTTAGTTTCTTAACCAGTACATGGACCATGGTTCCGGGAGCAGAGTCGGAAGGCAGCTTCCCGGCATTGATCTTTTCCAACTTTTCTGCATTTACAATAGCGGTATCCAGGTATGGTGCCAGGATTTTGAACATGTCGGTGCGGTTTTTCTCATAGGAACCAAACCCCTGAAAAGATAAAAGTTCCGTCAGTTTCGGCCAGTAGGAACTTTGGTGCAGATCGGACTGCAAGAAACTGAAATGGAGAAGGAACCATAATTCAATGCACTGGTTTGACCATATGGCATGATAGGTGGTTTCCTCCGTAGATTCCTGTATACAAAGTTCGGCCGTTTTGTTGATGTGATCAGCCGGGAAGTCATCGGTATCATAAATGACCCAAACGTGTTTATACCCATTGGCAGAGGTGCTGGCAAGCTGCCGGGCCTTTTGAAACAGGTTTAAGGTATTATCACCGGCTCCGTGGATACTGAGCTGGATGCGATCAGGATAGGCACTGTTGATGATATCCTTCATGGCACCGAAATAGGCCGGCTCCGTATCGGTTCCTTCCGTAACGATCAGATGATATTCCGGCTGAATTTTTTTCGGCTTATCGCGGCGGGCCTTCATCCAACCTTTGTCAAGATCGCTTTTCTTTGGAGGTTTTAAGCTCATGCAAAATCACCTCCGAGCATGTTGGAAAGGTATGGATCAGCTCCATAGCGTCCCTCCAGATACTGCTTATCATAGGCCGCAGTATTTTTGATTCGGTCGTTATCTTCCCCGCGGATTTCATGCAACGAGTAGATCTCGCTTTCATGGGAAGCATTCTCCGCGGCAAACCAGATCTCATCACGGCGGAATATGGTATTTTTTAAGGTATACATGTCATGGGATGTGAATAAAAGCTGGGCCCCGTATTTGTTGATTTCTTTATTTTTGAACAGGAAAATGACATAGCGCAAAAGCTTCGGATGAAGCTTTGCATCCAGTTCATCAATGATCACCATGCGTCCTTCTCTCAGGGCAAGCAAGATCACCGGAAGGGCAGCAATAAGCTTTTTGGTTCCATCGGACTCCTGGGAGAACGGCAATTCATATTCATGGGAAGATAACGTGCGCTGCATAAAGAGCTGTTTTGTATCTTCATCATAGCGGTACCCGGTGATATCAATATCCATATCATTTAAAGCGCGGATGAACTGCTCCTTATATGGCGCATCTTTGGCCAGCAGGATCTGATGCTCCACTACGGGATTTGCATAGCTGCGGATAATGCAGCTTTCAAACCAGGTTATAACCTCGCTGATGACCGGAATGTCATAGTTAATGGCCAGGAAGGACAGATACGGCATTTTGGGGTTGATGCTGGTGTTCAGGCTTTTTTTATTGATTGTATAGCCAAGGGAAATGCTGTCAGCCTCACGTTCAAAAATCATGGCAGTTTTTTTTCCGGTGACTGCTTTTCTGTAAAGGGATTCCGATATAACCTCATCATTTTTTAAAGCGAGGTAGTAGCAGTATTCATTTTTTCCGATCCGGAAAAACATCCGGAACTCGGTCGGTTCATTTTTGGAGGTTTCATCGAACAGAAAGGGAACTGCATCAATTTTCTGCTGAAGAATGAAGCCCTGTCTGTTTTTTCCTAATTCATTCACCGGTTTTACCACCGTAGAGATGACGCAGGCAAGGGCCTGCAGCAGGTTTGACTTTCCGCCGCCATTTGGACCGTAGACGACATTAACCGGCAGAAGATCAGAAGCAGAAGCCTCAGTGATCAGTGTATCTTTGAATTCAGGCAGTACGGCAGCCTGGTAATCTAACGTAGTTTCATTTTTATAGGACTTAAAATTTTGAAAAGTAAACTGGCATAACATGATTAGAAGCCTCCTTTCCCTTATAGTATAATCACAAAAAATCAAAATATCAAGCCATATATTCGATATAAGAAAATAAATTTACGAAAACAGAATATAAAACGGTATTTTGTGAATTATTTCTTTTTTATAAGTGTTTCCTTCCATTTTTCAGGTCCTATACCGATTTGTTTTACAAAACATTTTGTAAAATAACTAGCATCTCCAAAACCGCATTGATCTGCTATTTCGCAAATCGGAAGAGAACTGTACTGAAGAAGTTTTTTTGCATGTTCCATGCGGCAGGACAGAATATAATCGGAGGTAGTCTGATCGCATTCTTTATGGAAACGGGAGCAAAGATAAGTTCTGGATAAATGACATGCGGCGGCAATATCACTTAGACGGAGACTGGAAGTAAAATTTAGACGGATGTAACGGCGTGCGGTGGCGATTCCTTCAGAAAATCCGGTTTCTGTCTGCAAATGTATCTTGTTAAAAAAGGACGAGATTAAAGCGCGGTGGAATTCTGCCAATTCTTTTGATGTTCGGCATCGTTCCCATTGTTGGCGTTGATAGAGGATGGAAGGTATGGAATGCTCTTTCAGGTGTTCGTGAAGAACGGAGGAAAGCAGCAGAAATTCTGTAAATACCAGTTCCCTCATATAGGAAAACAATGGAGAAGAAGTCAAAAGAAGTGTCTGTTCCCATGTTTTGGAAGAGAGAGTCAGAGCCTTTGGATCCTGAAGAGAAAAATCCCGGACACAGTCCATGTACTGGCACGCATAGTTATGGGCGGTCTGGTCAGCTTCATGAATCAGGAAAAAGGATTCCGAACTGGTCAGTGACTTCTTTATACGGGCAGGTGTGATTGGTGTGAATGGTTTTCCAAGTTCCTCTGAAAGATAGTTGAGCAGTTTATTAAATGTTTCCTCATCAATATGGGTGAGAGAATGGAAATAAATCAGGAGCTCCTTTGTGGGCTTTATACCATATTCGGCCAGAAGAAGGCGAAAATCTGTTTCTGATAATGTTTCTGTAAAGATAGGGCCGATTAGCAGATAATCTTCTTTACGTGGAAGTAATAAATTATGAATCTTAAATGGAAAGCAGATATGGCAGGGAGTCTGGGAGGCATGGAGGGCAGAAATATCCATGGTCTGGTAGAACTGGTTAAGGAGGCTTACCAGTTCTAATGGACAGTCTGTATTTACCTGTTTTGGATCATCCAGAGGTAATTTCAGGATATAGGCAGGAAGTTTTAACAGTTGAATGAATTCTTCCAGGTGTGTTTCATTATACATAAAGATCATCATTCCTTTTTTAATTATAGAAATATATTACTATAAAACGAAATATATTTCTATAGTAAACATGGAGAATGTGTTATGATTTTAACAAAAAGAAAGGCGGTAATCTGGAATGAAAAATTATATGGATCTGACTGGGCGGGTGGCAATAGTAACAGGTGCTTCTTCCGGCTTAGGATATGAATATTGCAAAGCATTGGCAGAGAATGGTGCAAAAGTGGCTGCCTTTGCCAGAAGAAAGGAAAAGCTGGAAAAGCTGGCAGCAGAGATTAAAGAAGCCGGCGGCGAATGTCTTCCAGTTCCCTGTGATGTAATGGAGGAAGATCAGATTATTGCAGGAGTTCAGAAAGTCATTGATACATATGGAAAAGTGGATATTCTTGTAAATAATGCAGGTTCTATGGCGTATTGTCCGACTACTGAACTGACCTTAGAAGCCTGGGATAAGGTGGTGCGCTTATCCATTACGGGATATTTTTTAATGGCAAGAGAATGTGCAAAGAGCATGATCAAAAATCACTACGGACGTATTATCAACATTGCCAGTATGTATGGACGGATTGCATCTTTCCATCATCCAATTTTGGCTTATAATACTACCAAGGGTGCTGTGCCAAACTTTACGAGAGGGTTAGCGCAGGAATGGGCTCAGTACGGTATTACTGTGAATGCCATTGGCCCAGGAGAGTTTCCATCTGAAATGATGGTATTTGATGATGCAGCTCTGGAAGAATTAAAAAAGAGGTGTCCGATTGCCAGACCAGGTAAAATAGAAGAATTGTGTGGTCAGCTGCTGTTATTTGCATCTGAAAATTCTGCTTATACTACAGGTCAGACAATCTATATTGACGGTGGTTGGACATCTGTATAGTATCCCTGATTTAGTTGTATGGTTATGAAAATGAAAAGATCTGGATCCCAGACAATCTGGGATTTCCAGATCTTTTTGCACCCTGAAAAGGGCAGTTCGTATACTGATGCGTGACGTTACGCATTGGTTTCATATCTATATGAAAAAATAATAAAAATTTTGAATCCTGTGAAACTTTTTCGGGTGCTAACACGTCTAATTAGTGTAATAAAAATAGAATAAGATCTATAGTTTGGAGGCTTAATTATGATGAAAAGAAATCTTATTGCAATTTTAATGATGACCGCTGCTTTGGCGTCCGGATGCGGGGCTAAGGCATCTGATACAACCACAACTGCGGCAACTCAGGCAGAAACGACCCAGGCAGCAACAACTCAGGCGGGAGCAAGCCAGACAGAGACAACACAGGCTGCATCTCAGGAAGCAGAAGCAAAAACGGAAGTGATTACAGGAAAGATTGAAGAAATCAAGGACTTTATGTTTACAATCGAGAATGATCAGGGCACATATGCCATGACATTTGATACTGCACCGGAAGGTCTGGCAGATGTAAAGGAAGGGGATCAGGTAACGGTAACCTATACAGGAGAACTCAGTGAGGTAGATGCTTTTACCGGAACCATTATTTCAGTAGAAAAGGCAGATTAATAGGAATACTAGCCCAAGAAGATCCAGCATAGTACGGGCTGCCGGAGCTCCTCATAAGGCCTGGCAGGTCGGCTTATGGTGAAAAGGCACAGACAGATGATTACAGCATGAACCGCTGCTGCGTGGAAGTCAAAACCATGTAGCAGCGGTTTTTCTTTATTTTAATCTGGCTGACAGGTGTTTCTATGATTACATCATAACCGCAGCATTCGGTATCCAACTCCGATGTGGGTTTGAATCTGCGGGGGAGAGTCTGGCGCTGATTCCAGTTTTTCCGGCCTGGATCTGGCCTCTGCTGTTCCATGCGCAGATGATTTTTACGCAGCAGGGCCAGAACCGATTGATCCACCGTCTGCCCGAAGAAGGACCAGTAGGTTCCGGTATCCACAACGACTAGGCTGGTAACGCAGACAGAGGTAGTGGAGGTAAAAAGGGCATCCAAGAACGGGGTGACGTGGTGACCGCTCGAAGATATAGGAAGCATCAGGAGCAGGGCACCGGCCAGGATCACTCCGGCGAAGCCTAGAACAATAATCTGAAATGAGTTTAATGGTTTTTTTACAGGAGATTTCATGGATAAACTCCCATTCTTTGCAAGCTGCCTTGCTGCGGTTTTCTTACTTATCATTATAGAAAAGTTGAATTTAAGAAGGTACAAAAGTATTCTGCCCGGTGTTAAGACGGTATAAAGATATAAATTTTCTGGTGCAAATCCTATATATGGAAGAGCAATTTTTCGTAATGCGTCGTAATTTTCGCCATATGCAATCGGATATCCTCAAATTTTCTTTGCTCCCTCGACTTTTTTCTCCTCCCGATAGGGTGTCTCTTGCTTCTTTTTCTTGTTTGCCGGCGCATCAGCGCCGTTTTCACTTACCTTTCCATTTTCCTTTCTTTTTATCCATTGAGTGCGCCGCCTGATGGCGGCAAACGCCTGAGGGCGTGCGAACAAGGTAGCTGGAACGTAGCGAAGCCAATTTTCTTTCGGGAGGTCAAAAAAGTAGTGGGAGAGAGGGAAAAAAGGGAGGTTATCCAATTGCATATGGCGAAAATTATGACGTATTATGTGTTACTGCTGCTCTTTTAGATAAATCGGTATTATTTTAAGATAAAAACTTTCTCAAACTACTCCTTATACGCTTCTTTTCCTTGCTTTCCAGGCTCAATTGTTGTAGAATGAATGCGACACACAAATTTTCATACTATTTCAAAATTGATCGTTCTCTTTACCGGGGACGATCAATTTTTTTGTCTGATTTCCATATCCTATGACTTCTCTACGTATCTGAAATTTCTGAGCTCTGCATTCCCATATATTTCAAGGGCCGCTTAAAAAGATAAATTTCTATTATTGCAACATCGAAAATAATTCTCTTGTATCATGAAGCATTCTGTGTTACGTTGTAGATAATCCATACATAAGAGAAAAGGAGAAGCGCGCATGTCCCAGGAATACATTACCTTTACAATCGGGCAAAAAAAGAATATTGCCCTGATCGCTCATGACAACGAAAAACCGAAACTGATTGCATGGTGCAAAGAGCATAAAGCAGAGCTGGAGAAACATAATCTTTACGGAACAGGCACAACGGCCCGCATGATCACAGATCAGACCGGCCTTACTGTAAAAGGTTATAACAGCGGCCCATTAGGTGGAGACCAGCAGATTGGCGCCAAGATTGTGGAGGGTGTCATTGACTTCGTGATCTTCTTTTCGGATCCACTGACAGCGCAGCCTCATGATCCGGATGTAAAGGCTCTGATGAGAATTTCCCAAGTCTACGATATTCCAATGGCCGTCAATAAATCTACTGCGGATTTTATGATCACATCCTGTTATATGAACCGCGATTACCAGCATGAGGTAATCAATTTCAAACAGCATATTGCAGATCGGGCAGAAACGCTGTAGGTGTCTGCCTGAAGCACGAAATAAGACCGGTCCGTCACGCCGGTCTTATATTTTTCTGCTCATTCAAACTTGAATGTTTTTCTTTGTTTGGAATATGCTGCAGCCTGGCCATACATTTACATTTAACTGCTGCGACCGTTTCTTAAGAGCTCCTGCAGGATCCCATTCCAACACCTTTTTGCTTTCCGAATGCCCGTATATGAAAAATTTAAATATTCCGTCCAATCAATAGAAATATGTAAGAAATTGTTAATCCCCTCTTTTTCTTCCTCAGAAAGAGTCGTATCCGTACAAATAAAAGCAAGCCAGTCCTTGTGGTTCGATTTGTTCCTTAAGCATATGATTTTCACCGGAATTGGAGTTTCTTTTCCTACCATAACATTAACAGACAGCAGATATTTTGATCTGCCACGGCGCTTTTTGTTCTTGGAATAGATTTCTTTGATACTCAGCTGTTTACCGCCGTATGAGTATTTAATCCGGCTGCTCTTTTTGATCATGGCAATCACATCCATGCCTTTTGAATGGATGGTCGTGATCTGTGCCGGGTTTGAAAACCAGGAATCAAACGGAACATAGTCAGCATTCAGTCCCACGCTGAGGGCAGTGTCCAGCAAGTCCATCATTGCTTCTGGAGCTTTTGTCTGAGCAAGCCTGCATCTTTTGCCAGCAATGGTTCTGTTATCAAAGTCCTTTACCGGACCGATGATATTTGTAGCTTTTGCAGATGCCAGCAGACAGCTGTTTACAGGGATCAATGTATTTCCATCACTCCAGCTTAAAGTAAGCATTCGGAATCCTTTTTGGAAACGCATATCCGTGTGGTCAAAAACTTTTGATCCCAGTCTGTTTTCTTGCAGCTAGTACGGTTAAAAAGACTGTCATCAATGATGAAGACATTTTTTCTGCTGTCATTCGTCAGACCTTTGATGTCGCGATTTACGATATCTGCAGCAAGAAGAGAAGTGAAACGAAGCCAGTTTGTTTTTGCGGAATTAAGGAAACGATAGAACGTGTTCTTGGAAAACGCTTCCTTAAAGGAACCGGTCTGTTGCTGCATATACATACTTCTTCCGACAAAAATGTTACTGAGTTTGTAACGAAGCAGAGAAATCGGAGAAACGCCTTTTTCTTTCATGCCATTACATCTGGCAAGAAGCTTGCCGACATGGTGTTTAGAAAAAAATCTCTGAACGCAGTCAATTAGGGCTTTTTCATCAGAATGGTTTTGTGGTATACTGGACATGGCATAAATCTCCTTTGTAAAGATGGTTTCTAGTCAATTCCATTATACCAAACGGAACAGATTTATGCCTTTTTTATTGGCTGAAATATTGAATTTTCAAGGTTCAACACACCATATCGGTGTGGGAAGTTTTAGTAACTAATTCCAAATGAACAAACTGTATAGTCAACTGAATTGATAACATTGCAGCGAAGGGAACTGTATTGCGCAGTTCTCTTTTTTTCTTTCCTTTCTTTCCTTTTTGTGATATATTTGCACAAAAAGGAGGGGAATAAAACGTGAAAAAACATTATATTGCAGGAATCAGCCTGTTCCTGTGCTTTCTCGCCGGTTTCTTTTATTTTTGCTGGATCAGACGTTATCCCATACTGGAGATGCCAGATGCAGCAGACCAGAAGGATTCCCTGATCATTTATTCCTGTGAGAGAGAATCACTGCTGGATGCGGCCATCCCGCTTTTCGAAGAAAAATATGGAATTTCCGTTTATACGGTTACTGCGGAAAGCAAAGAGCTGTTGAAGATGATAAGCCAAGAAAGCAATGGAGTGCCACAGGCAGATCTTCTTCTTGGTGGATCTCTGACAGATCTCAATGAACAGAAATCTCTTTTTTTACCCTATGTTTCCTTCAATGATAAATATCTTCTTGCTCCTTACCGGAATACCTGTGGCTTTGCTACGAATTATGTGCTGCATGGCAACTGTCTTGCAGTGAATCAGACGCTGGCTGGCCGGTACGGAGAGATAAAAAGCTATTCGGATCTGCTGCGCCCGGAGTTTTACGGGGAAATTGCGCTGGCAGATCCTGCAGTGTCTTCCTCTGGATTTGAGCAGCTGGTCAACATTCTGGACACCCACGGAGGTTACCAGTCTGATGAGGCCTGGGAACTTGTAAAGGAGCTGCTTTATCAGGCTCCCCGTGGAATTTATGAAAACACTGCGGATGTCTATCAGCGGATTGCTTCCGGGCGTAGCATGATTGGGCTGTCCCGGGAGGATTCCTGTGCCCAGCTGATTCAGGAAGGCGCGGATCTGAAACTGATCTATCCGGAAGAGGGGACGCTGTTTACGCCGCGCACAGTAGCTATTTTAAGAAACTGCTCCCATGCAGAATATGCAAAGCATTTTGTGGATTTTCTGACGGGAAAAGATATGCAGGATATTCTGGGAACTCTATTGACCAGCCGTCCGGTGCGGCGTGATGCCCAGACCAGTCTGTTTTTGCCGGATATCGATTCTATTCCTGTCATTCAGGCAGATCCAGATGATTTTGATGCGCACCGGGAGGAAATTCTGATGCATTATGAACGTATTCGAAGAGAGGCGGAAAACTATGAACCAGGAAATTAAGTCATCCTCCAGTATGAGCCTGAAGGAACGCCTGCAGCGCATGGTCTGGTACCGCCTTTTGTTTCTGGTTGGAACCGGTATCCTTTTGTTTGCCACAGGGATGTATCTGACAATCGAAGTGTCGAACCGGAAGAATCTGGAGGAAAACCGAAAACTTTTTGAGTCCGCGTTTCTTCAGGTTTATGATTCTTCCAAAAGCTTTCTGACAGGAAATGAACTCATGGAAACCTGCCGCCGCTGCCTGTTGTACGATGCGGCACCGTTAAATCTGCGCTATCTGCTGTATAACCAGAATGCGTCTTCCCCGGTGAACGCAGATCTGATTTTAACGGACAAAGGACGCAATGTGATTTACAACAGTTTCCAGAATGGGGAATGGAACCAGTACCGCAAGAGTTTTAACCGGGCAGTCTGCGATAATACATTTGCCCATGCGGAAAAAGATGTTTATTTAAGTGTTTATTATCTATCTGGAATGTCATCAGAACTTGTTCTAGCCACGCCGGTTATGATTGATGGGACACCTCAGGGTTATGTATCCCTGTATCTGCATGGGGCTGACTGGGGGACATTGTTGTCTGTATCAAATTTCGAGGGTGTAATCACCGATTACGCAGGAAGAGTCATTTACAGCAGCAGGCACAGTTTTATTCAGGATATCAACCGTTTTGTCTTAAACGGGCACTGGACTGTGATGCTGGATGAAAACCGTTATGAAGTATCGGCCCGCAGTCTGCTGGACGGGCAGGTAGTCGTGTACTCTCTGGTATATGATCCGCCAAACCGGAGCCTGTTTCTGATCGGAACGCTGCTGATTCTGCTTTCCGGCGCATTCTGGTTTTTGATTGCCCGCAGTATGACGGCGGTTATGGCCGCAGAAAATGCGGCATCGGTAAAAACGCTGATTTCTGAGATGGATATCATCGAAAACCAGGATCCGCTTTACCGGGTCAGTCTGGATACCGACGAGGAATTTGCCCGGGTAGGAAGCAAGATCAATCATATGTTAGACAGTATCCAGGAACTGCACCGGCAGAACACAGAACTGATTCAGTTAAAACAGGCGGCGGAGATCAACCAGCTTACGGCTCAGTTCAATCCGCACTTCCTGTACAATACGTTGGAAAGTCTCAGGAGCGGCATGCTGCTGGAACCGCAGAAAGCAGACCGGCTGATCCTCAGTCTAACCAGGATTTTGCGCTACAGCATTGATGACCATAAAGAGGAAGTGCTGCTTTCGGAAGATCTGACTTATCTGAATGGATATCTGGAAATTCTAAAATATCGTTTCGGAGAGCGCTTTCAGTATGAGCTGTTTCTGGAGGATGAGTGTTTGAACTGCCTGGTACCGAAGCTGCTTTTACAGCCTATCATAGAAAATTCCATCAAATATGGGTTTCAGAATCAAATGGAACTGCATGTCTGGGTAGATGGTTATGTTCAGGATCAGGTGCTGAATTTGTCTGTGACGGATGATGGAGCTGGTATGGCGGAGCAGGATCTGGAACAGCTGAATGCAACAATCCTGCAGTCGGATAGTGCGCATAAGGGGCTGCGCAGCATCGCGCGCCGGCTGTTTTTGCAGTATGGAGAGGGAAGTGGCATTGCTCTGCGCAATATAAAAACGGACGGGCTTCAGGTGATGGTCCGCATTGTCTGTCCCAAAGAGGACGAAGACGGATGGAAGCAGATGAAGTGAAGTATGACAGAAGGAGATGGACATCATGTATAAACTGATGATTGCGGAGGATGAAGAACCAATCCGCCGGGGACTGGTTTACACGATTCCCTGGAAAAAAATGGATTGCTGTGTGGTTGGAGAAGCACGCAATGGAATGGAAGGCGCACAGCTGATCCGGGAAAAGCATCCGGATATCGTGCTGGTCGATATCAATATGCCGGTTATGGATGGACTGACGATGCTGCGGGAAACCAGAGACTGCTCTTATTCGGCCATTATCCTGACCGGATATTCCGATTTTGAGTACGCGCGCCAGGCCATAGAGTGCAGGGTAACGGCGTATTTGCTGAAGCCGCTCTGCCTGGAAGAGATTGAGGATGCGGTAAAGCGGGCAAAGGAAGCCAGAAAGATTGCAGAGGTTTATACTTCTACTCTGGAGAACAGGGAGCGCCTCAAGGAGGCATCGCCCATTCGTTCCTATGGAAAAAATGGGATGGAGACTGCAGTGGCAGCAGAAATGCTGGCCTATATTGAGCAAAACTACAGCCGGAAAATCTTGATGCAGGACCTGGTTTCAGAACTTCATTACAGTGAGACATTTTTAAACAAGCGGTTTAAGGAGTCTACCGGCATTACCTTCAATGAATATTTAAACCGATACCGCATTCAGCGGTCGCTGGATCTGATCGCAGGCGGAGAAACCAATCCTTCTGTCCTGGCAGAGTGCTGTGGTTTTGGGGATTACAAGTATTTTAACCAGGTATTCCGAAAATATATGGGCTGCTCGCCCCGTGAATATGCCAAGGCAATTCAGTGAAATAGAAAAACTGTTTGGGATTTTATCCAAATGAAATGGATTTTTGGTTTTTCTTTTATACATATTTGCTATAATTTGATTATAAGAAAGCTCGTGATAAAAAAACTGAAAAAGGAGGACGTATCTATGAAAAAACTACTCACTTCACTTCTCTGTGCATCCATGGCAGTTGGACTGAGTGCCTGCGGCGGAGGAAATTCTGTTCCGGCAACTACCGCAGCACCTGCATCCCAGGCAGAAAGCGCAGGAGAAACTTCTTCTGAGGCTGCAGAGGCCGCTGAAGCGCCGGCATCTTATGAGGATGTAACCGGAAAGGTTGTAATTTACACATCCATGTATGAAGACATCATTGATGCCATGAACGAAAAGATGGAAGAAGTATTCCCGAATGCGGACATTGAATTTTTCCAGGGAGGAACCGGAACCCTGCAGTCAAAGGTAGCAGCAGAGATGGATTCCGGAAAGTTAGGATGCGATATCCTGATGGTTGCAGAACCGTCTTATGCACTAGAATTAAAGGAAAAGGATTACCTGCATCCACATAAGATTCCGGACGCAGACAAGCTGCTGTTTGACTACGATCCGGACGGTTACTGGTATCCAGTGCGGAACTTAAATATGATCCTGGCATATAACCCGGAGAAAAACAGCAAGGACAGTCTCCCGACTTCCTTTGAAGATTTTGCAAAAGACAGTGATTTAAAGGGTGCTATTTCCATGGGCAACCCGTTAACATCTGGAAGCTCCTACGCAGCAGTGGTTGCGCTCCTGGACAAATATGGTGAAGATTACTACAAACAGCTGGCTGCACAGGAAGTAACCGTAGAGTCTGGTTCTGTTGCACTGACCAAGCTGGAAACCGGTGAGTGTAAAGAAATCATGATTCTGGAAGAATCCGTTTTAAAGAAACGAGAAGAAGAGGGTTCTCAGCTTGAAGTCATCTACCCGACCGATGGCGTAATCTGCATCCCGTCTCCGATCATGATCATCAAAGATGAGCACAGTGCCAACAACAATATTGAAGCATGTGAGGCAGTGGAAGACTGGTTCATGTCCCTGGAAGGACAGAAATATATTGTAGCAGGCTGGATGCATTCCGTTCGCAGCGATTATCCGAACGCACCATATGATGCAATTCCGACAAGCGAGATCGTTTCCAATTCCATGCCGATTGACTGGGAACGCTGCTACAAAGACCGCGAAGAAATCCGTACATTATTCCAGGAAAATGTAACGGTTCCACAGTAACAACACGAATGGATATCTGGTATGGGAGGGGCTGAATCAGCCCTTTCTGTCATACCTGGAGGGAAAGAAGGTGTGACACTTGAAAAAAGAGAGATATTTTGATATCAAGTGGGTGATCATTCTGGCCATTGTTGCATTTCTGGTCGTATTTCAGGTCTTCCCGCTGCTGTATCTGATTTACCGTTCCTTTTTTACGGACGGACATTTTTCCCTGGAAGGCTTTAAGCGGATCTATTCCTATTCCTTAAACTGGACCTGCCTGAAAAATACACTGATTACGGCCGGTCTGTCCATGGTGTTTGGTGTGCTTCTGGCATTCCCGTTGGCCTGGCTGGTGGGCCGCACGAATCTTTACGGAAAAAAAATTTTCCGAACCCTGTTCGTAACCACGTATATGGTTCCGCCTTATGTGGGAGCCATGGCCTGGCTGCGTCTGTTAAACCCCAGCGTTGGAACCCTGAATGTACTGATCCAGAATCTTCTGGGTCTGGAAAAAGCCCCCTTTAATATTTATTCCATCGGAGGCCTTGTCTGGGTACTGACAACATTCTATTATCCGTACGCGTTTATCACAATCTCCCGGGCAATGGAGAAGATGGATCCGTCTCTGGAAGAGGCATCCCGCATTTCCGGCGCATCACCGCTGAAGACTGTTTTCACGGTAACATTGCCGCTGATGTTTCCAAGTATCGTAGCTGCAGCACTTCTGGTTTTTGTATCAGCAGCGTCCTGCTATGGAATCCCGTCCATCATTGGAGCACCGGGACAGATTTACACCGTTACGACTCGAATCGTGGATTACGTGTACATCGGATCCCAGGAAGGCCTGACGGATGCGACGAACCTGGCGGTATTTCTGATGGCTATTGCGCTGATCATCCTGTACATATCCAATTTCGTGATTGGGAAACGTGAGTACATTACCGTATCTGGAAAATCCACCCGTCCGAACATTGTGGATCTGGGCCGCTGGCGGATTCCGGTTACAATCCTGGTAAGCTGTTTTGCAATGATCGTGGTCGTGATCCCGTTTGCATCGGTGGTTGCAACTTCCTTTACGGTAAATATGGGCAAGTCCCTGTTTGAGCCGGGCAATCTGACCTTAAAATACTGGCATGTTATCACATCACGAAAGTCAATCTTAAGCTCCGGACGGAATAGTATTATTGCTGCAGTCTGGGCAGCATCCCTTGGAATGATTGTCTGTCTGATCATGGCATATCTGCTGAAGCGGACCAACGCCAAAGGCAGAAAGATTCCGGATTTCCTGATCACCGTAGGTTCCGGAACACCCAGCGTTGTAATCGCGCTGGCGCTGATCATGACCATGTCCGGAAAATTCGGCATCAATATTTACAATACTATGCTGATCATGGTAATTGCCTACATGATCAAATACATGCTGATGGGCATGCGCACAGTGGTTTCGGCATTCTCACAGGTCAGCCCGTCGCTGGAGGAAGCGGCTCAGATCTCAGGCGCAAAGTGGCTGCGCCGGTTAAAGGATGTCGTGTTCCCGCTGATTGTTCCGTCTATTGTTGCCGGCTGGTTTCTGATCTTCATGCCATGCTTCTATGAGCTGACGATGTCAAACCTGCTGTATTCCAATAATACCAAGACGCTTGGCGTAGAACTGTTTCTTTATCAGACTTATCACAGCCAGCAGACTGCATCAGCGCTGGCATCAGGAATCCTTCTGGCTGTCATTGTCCTGAATATCCTGTTGGGCAAACTGACAAAGGGCAAGTTCTCTATTTAAGGAGGTTCTCATATGGCTGAAATTAAGATTGACAAGGTATCCAAATCCTTTGGAAAAGTAACGGTATTAAAAGAATTTGATTCCGTTTTTCGGGATGGAGAATTTATTACATTCCTTGGCCCGTCCGGCTGTGGAAAAACGACGATGCTGCGCATTATTGCAGGATTTGAAAAACCGACCACCGGATCTGTCAGCATTGATGGAAAGGTAGTCAGTTCCAAAGATGTATTCGTTCCACCGGAAAAACGCGGAATCGGCATGGTATTCCAGTCCTATGCAGTATGGCCCCATATGAATGTGTTTGATAATGTGGCTTATCCGTTAAAGATCCAGAAGGTTCCCAAGGATGAAATAAAAACCAGAGTGGAGAAAGTCCTTGAAACCGTGCATCTGAAACAGTATGCAGACCGGATGCCGGCACAGCTTTCCGGCGGCCAGCAGCAGCGCGTGGCCCTGGGTCGTGCCCTGGTTGCAGAGCCGAAGCTGCTTCTACTGGATGAGCCGCTTTCCAACCTGGATGCAAAGCTGCGTGAAAGCATGCGTTATGAGATTAAGGAAATCCAGAAAAAACTGCATATTACGGTAGTCTATGTAACACATGACCAGATCGAGGCCATGACAATGTCAGACCGGGTATTTATCATTAACCGGGGAATTGTTCAGCAGGTTGGCACTCCGCTGGAGATTTACCGTCATCCGGCGAACCAGTTTGTGGCAGACTTTGTAGGCAAGGTAAATTTTGTAAAAGGAACAGCAGAGCGCGGCATAGTGCGTTTAAAAGGAATCGACCAGTCCTTAAGTTACAACGGTCCGCTGACCGGGGATGTGATCGTGGCAATCCGGCCGGAAAATATCCAGCTGACAGAGGCAGAAGGACACCTGAGAGGAAAGCTTGCGTCCATGTTCTATCTGGGTGATGTGAATGACTGCCGTGTGGATATTGGCAATACGGAGCTGCGCGTGACTGCGGATTCCATGACCTACGACACGCTGCAGGCGGGAGCAGATGTGGGCCTGGTTCTTCAGGATTTCCTGGTTTATCCGGATGATGGAGATGAGGATTTTAACAAGATCTTGACCTAAGGAGGCGCCTATGGGATTTTTGACATTTGGCTCTCTGGGAACTATTTCCGGCCCGACGATGGTGCTGAGACTTTTTCTGGCGGGTTTTTGCGGTGGTGTGATTGGATATGAACGTGAAAACCGGCAGAAACCGGCAGGACTCCGTACCCATGTGATCATTGGCGTAGCATCTTCCCTGATGATCATCATTTCAAAATATGGATTTTATGATGTTCTGGCGAATCATATCAACGTGGATCCGTCCCGTGTAGCGGCCAGCGTGGTCACCGCGGTAGGATTTCTCGGATCCGGCGTGATTCTTACCAGGAATAAGACCGTCAGCGGTATCACGACATCGGCCGGAATCTGGGCCACCGTAGGGGTTGGTCTGGCCATTGGTTCCGGACAGCTTTTTCTGGGAGTCGTTGCGACGGGAATGATCCTACTCGTAGAACTATTTCTGGGGCGGAGTATCCGTTTCTCTCCATCAGGACCGAATGTGACCCGCATTACCGCGGAAATTTCCGGAGATCAGGCAGAACTGTCTGCCCTGAAAGAAAAAATTGAAGCCCAGAATTTTAAGGTTCGGCGTTTTGAATTTACACAAAAAGAGGGAGAACCCATTAAGGCTTCCCTTCTGGTTACTCCGCTGAAGGGCAGGAATGTGATTGATATTCCGGCACTTAAGGAAAGCTGGATTCTGTCACTGGAGGTGAAAGGCCGGCTGGTGTGACCTGTACCAATAAAAAGACATTGCACTGGCGGTATTTTCTACAGTGCGGTGGCTTTTTTGTGTTCGTTGACAAAATGGTTGTCAGTATTATCGTGAAAGAATGGAGACAGATTAGAAAGTGTGCTATACTAGGTTTCATAAAATATAGCTGAGTGAGAAAATGAAAAAATAGACAAATCCAAGCTGTGAAATAGGAGAGAAAGAACATGGCAGGCAGTCATACGCTGGAACAGGCGGTCCACCAAAATGCAGAGAACAGAATGGATCCCAATTTTAAAAGCACTGGGCAGAATCAGTGCGGACACGATCGCTGCGCCGATGAACCAGCCGCCATTTTCCCGCTCTCCGCTGGATGGCTACGCGGTACGGCATCAGGATCTGGAACTGGCGGGGAAAGACAATCCGGCGGTGTTGCAGGTAATTGGCTGCGTATGTGCCGGTGACCCACCGCAATATACAGTAGCGCCCGGACAGGCGGTGCGGATCATGACTGGAGCGCCGATCCCGGAAGGTGCCGACTGTGTAGTGCGCCAGGAAGATACTTCGGTAACCGGAGTACATACCGTTGCTGTGTTTCAATAATTGAAAGAATACCAGAATTACTGTTTTGCAGGGGAAGACATTGCCAAAGGACAGATTGTGCTGCAAAAGGGTGAAAATAATCACAGCAGGCATGATTGGGCTTCTGGCGAGTTAGGGAATCACGCAGATAAAGGTGCTGGAAAAAATCCCTTAATTTCCAGCCTGAAATAGCCCTAAATGCATCTCAGGCTGGAAATTTACATGTTATTGGCACCTTGAATCTGTGCTTCAGTCATACACATATCATGTTCTTTCGCAAATTTAAGAGCTCCCTTTAACCCTTTGGTTTTTTCTCCTTTCAAACCTTCGAATGCTACTTTTACATCTATCATATAGCAGTATTCTAAAAATCTTTTCATTGTCTTTTCCTTATGGCTGTTCTTAAATAATAATTCCCGTACAGACATCATATCTTCATGATAGAGAAGAATAATGATATCTCCATACCTGACTGCAAAATAGTATTCCGCTAACATTTGATCACTCCTCTTCAGGTTTACTGTGCAGGTATTGCATGATTTCTTCATAGCTCCGTCCGCTCTGTGCTATGGCATCCAATAGCTTTTTCTGACGAAGTGCATCCCGCTTATCTAACAGATCTTTTAATGTTGCTGCCGCAACATCATATCGCTGTTTTGCTTTCACCAGATCCTGCTGTGCTTTTTCAATTTTAGTATCCAGCAGTTCTGCGTTTATTTCACGTGCCATATTTACCGCCTTTCTTTCTGAATGTTTGAATTCTTATGTCGCAGGCAGAAATTCACCTGCCGGGAATATGATTATAATTTCCAAAGTGGTGGAAATCCTAAATTTTAAATGTCAGGAGGAATATTTGATGAACTATATTATTATCGTTGCAGATTGTGACTGCATCGTTTCATTCTATTCATTTTGTGGAACAGAAAAAGATATGCTTAGTGTGCTGAAGAAAAAAGCAGAGGAACGCCGACAGATACTTGCGGAACATGTAACCGGTATTGAATATGATGAATTTACTTCTTCCTGGCACATTAATATTCTTAGTGATAATCTGGAAGTGACAGAAAGTATCGTTGCAAAACCAGTAGACTTAATCGAAAGTCTTAAAGCCAAGTAGAACATGTGATAAAACAAGAGAAGGTGAAAATCCAGATGTCACAGTGATTGCACCACATAGAGAGGTCAGTTTAAATGCGGATAACCCCTCTCTACTTCCAACTATTCGTTAAACCAGTGTTTAGCGAATAGTTATGAACCACTATCCTATCGTGATTTTGGGTATGTCAATGTAGGTAACTTCCTAACACAGCAAAAATCCGTCAAAAAGATTTCCGATCATCCTGATTCATCCAGGCTTCACAGTTATTCACAACTTTTCAGTTTTCTGCAGTTTGCTTTACGCATCCATTTCTTCCTGATCTAAACCTATGTCGATTAACGATACACCTGGGTTTTCCTTTTTCATGCTGTAAAATGTATCCTCACCGATGATTACATGATCCATTAAGCAGATTCCTAATATTTCCCCGTCCCATGCAATCTGGCGTGTTAATGTAAAATCTCCGTCCGACGGTTTTGGTACTCCGCTTGGATGATTATGCGCAACCGCGATGGCCACCGCATTGGCCACAATCGCACCTTTGAATACGTTCTTGATCTCTACATTGCATTCATAGCTTCCCCCGATTGCTATAATTTCCACACCAATCGGATGCAGCTTCATATTGAGATACAGAACCACAAACTGTTCTCGGTCCAGCCCATCAAAAACCGGCTTTATTACTTCCACAATTTCTTCCGGAGCTGCAATGCCGGTCACTCTGCGCTCTTTCATTAAATCACGATCTTTTTCCAGCCGGACCCTGTATAGACTGATTCTCTGTGTATTTTTTTTGCTTTTTCCCCTTCGTCGCCTCTTCTCCCCATTATGTTTTAGCAAGCATCATTCTTTCCAACTGTAGCTATTTCTGCATTTCATAGCTCATGTCTTATCATCTTCATAAGTGATTGTCTATTATCTGTAGGAAAATAATCTTCCAACAATGATGATCAGGAATATGGATGGAACTGCTTGTATTCATGCGTATGCTTTCACTTATAATTATATTATAGGCAGATTACATGTTTTTTCCAATCTTTTTCTAACTTTATGGTCATTTTTCTGTATTCGTAGAATATTTTCCATATAATGTTTACGTTTACTAAGTAAACGTAAACATTATTTACATTCAGTTCTTTAGATGACACGATATATCACGAACTATTGTATTCATACGGTTGTAATTGGAGATATAAAGGGGATTCGTAAAGAGAGAAACCTGGGGAGGAAAACCAACCAGAAGCTTCACAGTCTGCCATATGCCCGTATCTATATGCAGTTAGAATATAAGCTTAAAATGAAAGGGATTTGCCTGATAAGACAGGAAGAAAGCTATTCCAGTCAATGTCCGCCGCAGTCAGAAAAAGTATCGCACATTTATGCAGAGAAAAGAAATCGAAAAAAAGCGTGGCATCTGCATTGTAGATGCAGTAGGAGCTTATAATATTTTGAGAAAGTATCATGCCGTATCCGGTAAAGAAATTGATATGCCCGTAACCGGGCTGAGCAGTACAAAAACAATAAAAGTAGCTGTGTAACCCATCTGGGTAGCAGTACGGGTGTCATGGACGCACCTCTGAAGCTACGGAGCTATGCTTCGTAATCAGATGCTCGGTAATTCAATTGCCGATGTAGTTCACTACGCATCTGGCACTATTTGTTCGAATATATGTTCCACTTTCGTTGATTTCAATTCTTTCTCATAGTATAATAAATCTATACTAGGACTGTATCATCACCCGATTTGAGGAGGATTTCATGCAAATATCCGAAGAAATATTCCAGAATATTTTAGAGCAGCCGGATCCAGTAGATTTATCACGGCTTACTCCCTATTGCTCCGACTTTACACTGGATGCATTTTCTCAATACCGTAAACATTTCAAAAATACGAGAACAGCGAATGAATATGCCTATATGTTTGCTGATTTTTTCAACTTACTGAAAAAGGACATTCAGCAGATATCTGCAGAGGATGTGCATTATTACTTTTCTTCTGTGCGCGATAAATATTCCACTCATTCCTTATGCACACGGATCCGTGCATTGCGAGCATTTGCACGGTATTTAGATGCAGAAGCCTGCAACGACACGGATGATGTCGATATGGTAGTCCCAGATCTTCAACGTGAGGAGCCTGCAGAAATTTCAGATACTGGAAGATTTTCCGGACTCTTTCCAGAGTTTTCTTTCGAATGTGAACAGCCACTTGTTGTTGGGATAACCATGCGGGATATCGACCGCGTATTATCTACACTTATGGATGAACAGAATGTAACCTTGTTTGCAATTATTTCACTGGTTCTTCGCACGGGCTTAACAACGGAAGAAATTTGTGGCTTAAAAATCCAGCAGCTGGTTACCAATGGCCAGACTGATCAGTGTGGGATTATGATTTTGGGAATCAGGAACCGTTTTATCAAGGTTCCATCTGACCTCTTCTCACTGCTACTACTGCTTTCCGAGCAAACATACAATGAAACAGGTAATCTTTTTCTAACCAGACTCAAGCAATGCCCATTTACTCAGCGCAACTTGTTATTGGAAATCAAAAAGGCCTGCCTGCGGGCCGGAGTTCGTCCTTTCACGCTGCAGCAGCTCCGTAATTTTTCCATTCTTTTAATGCTGCGCAGCCACGCCCCTGAAGAGGTGGTATCAGACTATGTTTCAACAGACTCCAGATGGATGACCAGATACAAAGAGGCTGCGCCGAGCCTAAACGCTGCCCCTTGTGATTATGTAGCCTTATCCTTGCGATATAATAGCTAGGAGGAAATGAAGTGTGAACCGACTGCCCTTTTTCAAAAGAAAACAAAAATCAAATTCATTTGAGCAGCTCTTAACTGCAACTGCTGTAAAGTCGACTGCCATTAATATAGATTTTATCCGGTCTCACATTGAGCGCGGCCTGCGGCAGTGGCTTTTCGCCCAATTAAAACAGGATATTGATCTGCTGCCGGATGCTGCCTTGACAGAAAAGTTTTTCTACGAATCACAGGATTATATCATTAGGGGATTATATGGTTTCCCCGCTATTCGTTCAATCCAGGAAATTGAATTGACAGATGCTTCATTTAAAGATTATGATAACTCCTGTTTGCACTCCATTACTAGCATCCAATTTGTATTTCAATATACTGTAAAAGCATCCCGTACTTATACCCTACGCTGCACGGCTGTAAATAGCACAAGGTTTGGTTGGCAGATCAACCAGGTCACCCAGATTTAGGATAATAAGCGAGAATCCTCGGTTATTCAATTGCCGAGATGAAAGCGTCTGAAACGCAAGCAAAATCGAAAATACGTTCGATTTTGCTTGCGTTTCTTTCCATGTAACACTATCTATACTATCGACTCCTAAGTTGCCAACATGTACAACTAATTTATTGTAATATGGATTTACAGTTATTGGAATCAAATTAGGAACTCTTGTTGTAGATGTATTATCTTCTGTATAAGTAATCTCTGGCAAGAAGCGTGAATCTACTGGTTTCTCATTTGCGGCAAAAGCTGTGATGTTGGAAGATACTATCATTACAGCGACCAAAAAGAAACTTACAAAATGTCTAATGAATTTCTTCATACTTTTCCTCCTTTTCATATTAACTCAAAGCTACGGTATTATATTCCGCAGATAGTGAAGCATTCTTCTGTTTCAAAACATACTTGAACCCAGTTGTCAATTTCAGCAATAATTTTAAAACTACATGGAAAATCTTTTTTCGTTACTTGCTTCACATTATTCCACTCGCTTGGAATTACTGTTGTGACTCCAAAATAAGAGAAATGATTTAAACAAATATTAAAAATTTTTTCCAGTTCCATCTGCTGAAATAAATCTTCTGGAATATAGAGAGAATCCTCCAACCAATGTGTCCCAGAAAAAGTCCCTTTCATAAACTCGAATACATCATGCTCTGTAAGTTTATTCTTTGTAAGTAAATTCAATGGGATCCCCTTCTTTCTGAACTATCCTTTTGTATAAATTACACAACAAATAACTATAAAAAGCAATTTATTTCTACTTATTTTTAGAGTATTTTTAGAGTATTTAGTGGTAAGATTTTTATTATTCGCTTACTTTACGGAATAGTGCGGCTGCTGCCTATCAAATTCTTGTGTGTTACTCTACCGCACATGAGCATTCCCAGCCGGATTGTAACTGGGGATGGGACTCCCATCGGGAATGTTATTTCTTCGGCTACCACCTCTACATGTATGTGGCCTCCGATTCCCATAGTGACCTTCCCGTATTCCCTCTTTTAGAGCGTGCTTCCCGGCATGATATGCTTTCTTTTCTGCATTCTTTTTTCTCCATGAAAGCATACCTTCCGGAGTTCCGTATTGAAAAACTCCTTCTGGATTCCGCCCATGACGCTTATGCTGTCTATGAGTACTGCAGACAGAAAAATATCACTCCCTTTATCGACCTTAATCCCGGACATACCGGACATTTCACTTATAAGGACGATTTCACCATTGATGAGGACGGCGTCCCGATCTGTAAGATGGGCTTACATATGCATAAAGACGGATATGAGGCTTCTAAGCACCGGGCGAAATACCGTTGTCCAAAATCAAATCGGACACGTGGCTGCTTCTGTGAGCATCCCTGTTCACCTGCAAAATACGGAAGAACCGTACACATTTTTACGGCAGATAATCCAAGATTATTTAACATACCGCCAAGAGACAGTAAAGCATGGAAAAAGGAATATGATGGAAGTACTTCCGTAGAACGCTCCAACAAGCGTGAGAAAGAGGACTATAAATTAGAAGACGGCAGACACCGCTCTACAAGGATGTGGTACTGCCGCCTCTATGGCATCATGATTCTACAACATCTTGATGCCTGGGAAATGCCATCTATCGAGGCATTTCAAGAATCATTATTAGGATTGACCGCCTAATAATGATATATTAAGCGATTCCATAAGATTTTTCAAGGCATAGTACCAGCTATGTCCAATGTTTATGTTCATTTTTCTCAAATTTCTTTTTCTACACGATATTCAGTTGTCAATTTTCAGTTAGAACCTCATTCGTTGAGTTTCCGAAAAGTTATATTTCATCGCTTATTTAACACTGCCCTATCAATTATTTCACCAATTTATGAATTACTTTTATCAGTAATTCCACATCAACAGGCTTAGCAACATGTTCATCCATCCCTGCTTCTTTTGCTTTTATTCTGTCCTCCGTGAACGCATTTGCTGTCATTGCAATGATCGGTACCTCCTTTGCATCCTCTCTGTCCAGAGACCTAATCATCTTTGTAGCTTCATAACCATTCATTACCGGCATCATAATGTCCATAAGAATGACATCAAATTCACCAGGTTCACTTTTTCTGAACAGCTCAACCGCTTCCTGCCCATTCCACGCTTTA
>NZ_QUEH01000008.1:188708-190289 GCF_003477935.1 Clostridium sp. AF32-12BH
GTTCACTTTTTCTGAACAGCTCAACCGCTTCCTGCCCATTCCACGCTTTAATCACGTCCGCACCCTCATTCTGAAGCATAAATTCAGCGATTTCCATATTCAGCTCATTATCTTCCGCCAGAAGAATATGAAATCCCTTTATAGATTTTTCGGATACATCCTTCTGTTCTTCACGTTTATCCGCATCCGGATCTATTTTAAATGGGACCCGGATCACAAATGTCGTCCCTACGCCTTTTTCACTTTCAAAAGTAATGGTTCCACCCATTTTCTCGACCAGCTTCCTTGCAATGGCCATTCCCAGTCCAGTTCCGACAAACTTTGTGCGGCTTCCCGTATATTCCTGTGCAAATGGTTCAAAAATATGTTTCTGGAACTCCTCAGTCATTCCGATTCCTGTATCCCGGCAGATAAATTCCATTGTCGTCATTCCTGGCTGTTCGGATGGGATTTCCATGCAGCTAAGATAAATATGTCCATTTTCTCTGTTATATTTCACTGCATTGGACAGGATATTCATCATCACACGTTTTACATACCCCGGACTTCCAATAAGATCACGGTGTATGATTTCTTTTTTCTCCCATACAATCCGGATATTCTGTTCTGCAGCAATCTGTTCAATTACAACAAGCACTTCCTCAGAGATTTTGCTCAGATTAAATGGACTCTCTTCCAGAACAACTTCACCCGACTCCAGCTTACTCATGTCCAGAACATCATTTACCAGTTCCAGCAACAGATTGGATGCCGCTTTCACCTTTGTTCTGTATTCCTTCTGCTTCTCCATATCATCTGCATAATGGTCTGCCATATTGATCAAACCGTAGATTCCATTAATCGGAGTCCTGATATCGTGGCTCATACGATGAAGAAATTCTGTTTTTGCCTCATTGGCGGCTTCTGCCTTTTTTGCTGCTATCAGAAGTTCTGCTTTATATTTTTCATCTTTTTCAAATTCTTGTTTCCGGTGCGCCAGATTGGTTCTGTATGTCCAGAACCAGAATATGCCGGACATCAGAAAATAAAGAAAAATAACACCTATAACACTTAATGGAAGATTACAAAACACTTCCGTATCCGGAAGATATGCGTAGATATAATAATCACGCTGTTTCAGCATGATTCCATAACCTCCAATTCCTTCCTTCTTAAAATGATAGATATGCTGACTGTCTGTATGCTTTTTCATTGCCTGAACAACTTCGTTGTCGGCTGTATTCTGTCCCAACAGGCTCTCATTATTGCTGGCAACAACGATTCCGTCGTCTGCAACGATAATCGTTCCATCTTTCTGGATACTATAACCATTTAAAAGCCCCTGTATCGTCAGCGTATAGTTTCTGGCAAATTCAGGAGATGTGTAGTAATAGATTGCAACGATACCCGGTGCATCTTTTCTGGCGCAGGCTGCAATGTCAATAAAGGATCCATCTTCCCTGGTAAACCGTTCCGAATAGCTTCTTTCTTCATATCCGGCAAAATCCATGATAATTTCTTTTTGCAGATACTCCGTAATCTCATTAGCCAGAGACTCATCCGTGCTGTATTCACAGTCCGTCTTTCCTTCTGCATCCAGTA
>NZ_QUEH01000008.1:190299-193966 GCF_003477935.1 Clostridium sp. AF32-12BH
TTCACAGTCCGTCTTTCCTTCTGCATCCAGTACAATGATACCATCCACCCATAGAGTCTGCAGGTTTTCCTTCAGGAAATCCCGGCTTAGCTGACCGCCGTTTTCTATTTCCATTTTAATATTTGTACTCATCTGTCTGGCACTTTCAATGGCACGGAGGAGACTTTTTGATTCCGAAGATTCATTAAAATGGGTGTAGGTGGAGCACTGCACTTTCACATAGTTTACAATCTCCACCATTCTTTTCTCTGCTTCCGCTTTTTCTGCGTGGAAGAAATAAAACAGAGAGGCTACAGCCACACAGACTCCAATCAGACCGCCGAACAGCTGGATTCGTTTTTCTTTTTTCTTTCTCTTAATATCCACGATCATCCACCTCCAGATACTTCTGGGGATCATCCAGATATTTTTCAATGATTTTCAGGGATGTGCCATCCTGACGCATTTCTTCCAGTGTCTGGCTCATCTGCTCACAGATTCCTCTGTCATCATCTTTTGCAAAAGCGACACCTATTCCGGTGATCATCAGAGGCTCTTCCAGAATACGGAAGCTTGCATCATAATCCTTCCTATACTGAACAATAGATTCCTCGTGTGCTGCAACTGCATCTACATATCCTTTTCCCAGAAATGTATAGATCAGCTCCCTGTGTCCCAGGCTGATCAGATTGCCCAGTTTTGGGATTCTTTCATCCGTCCGATTCAGAAAGATACCTTCCGGTTTGGTTGTTGACTGAACAGCCAGGTTCTTTCCCTCCAGGTCACTCAGTTTATAGATATTACTATTCTCATTTACAGCAACCACCTGACGGCTTGCTATGTATGGTCCCGCCCAGCGGTAATCATCAAGACGCCCTTCCATGGAAAAGCAGCCCATGATACAGTCAATCTCTCCGCTCTCCACCAGTTCTTTTTTCTTCTCCCAGTTGATCTGGACAACGTCCACCTGATATCCCATTCTTTTGAAAGCTTCTGTAGCCAGTTCTACATCGATTCCCGTCGGTACACCATCCTCATTCAGATAATTGTATGGTGGATAGTTGTCACTGCCGAGGGTAATAACAGGCTTTTCGGTTTCTTCTTTCGTGTTATCTGTGTTTTTACACCCTGCCAGGGTGACTGCTAAAATTCCCGCAAGCAGAATGCCTGCAATTACTCTTTTTCCTTTCATTTTCTGTCTATCCCTAACTATCCTTTTTGATTCTTCTATATCCGGTTACTTTCCATTCGTCACTGTACAGTGACCTGCGGTTCGGTACCCCCCCCCACCAGATTTTATGCTTCTGATCGTCTTTTCCAGCACCTTCATCTCAACCGGTTTTGAAACATGTGCATTCATGCCAGCCGCAAGGGAATGCTGAATATCTTCTGAAAATGCATTCGCAGTCATGGCAATGATCGGAATCGTCTGTGCCAGTTCATGGGAGCTTCTGCGGATTGCTTTCGTTGCCTCATAACCATTCATAACAGGCATCTGTATGTCCATCAGGATCATGTCATAATCACCTGGGGCAGACTGTTCAAATGCTTTCAAAATCTCTTCACCATTTTCACAGATGATACATTCCGCACCTTCAATCTTTAACAGTTCCGTCAGGATCTCCGCATTCAGTTCATTATCCTCTGCACACAGGAACCTCATTCCTTGAAGGATATTCCCATCCTGCTCATCTGTTTCTTCTTGTGCCGCCAGAGCAGCCGTTCTATCCTCTGCAATTTTCAGATCCAAGAGAACTTCAAAACAGCTTCCCTGTCCCAATTCACTGTCCACGTCAATGCTACCTCCCATTGCCTCAACCAGATTCTTAGTAATCGCCATTCCAAGTCCGGTTCCCTGTATTTTATTTGTAAGGGAACTTTCCGCACGGGTAAACGCATCAAAAATTGTATCCTTGAAATCTGCCGACATTCCCATACCATTATCACTAACTAAGAAACGGTACTTTGCATAGACAGATGACTTTGTCTCACATTCTTCTACAAAGAACTGAATTTCCCCACCTTCCTGGGTATACTTCACTGCATTGGAAAGCAGGTTGCTGAAAATCTGCATCAGGTGAACCTGATCCCCATTCACCCACTCATGCTGAATATTTTCTTTTATGATTGTAAGGGTCTGCTGCTTTTCATATATTTGAGTATGAAATATAGTGTCAAGTTCCTGCATAAGATCCAGAATAGAAAAGTCAGAATACTTGAAGACTGTTTTTCCTGCTTCAATCTTACTCATATCCAAAACATCATTAATGATTCCTAACAGATGCTGTGATGAAATATCTATTTTATCTGCATACTCTATAACTTTTGCTTTATTACCTGCATCATGTCTGATCAAAGACGTGATACCAATGATTGCATTCATAGGTGTACGAATATCATGTGACATATTAGACAGGAAATCTGTTTTCGCCTTATTTGCATTTTCCGCTGTCTGTAAAGCCTCTGTTGCAACGTTCTTTGCCTTTTTCAGTTTTTGATTGACTACTTCCATTTCCTTCATTGTCTGCAAATGAAGTTCATTCTTTCTTTTTTCATATTCTGCTTTTTGATCTGCAAGACTAAGTCTGGAAATACTGTAGAATAATCCAGCAAAAAGTAAAAGTATAAAACCTGCCATGAGTGTTGTTGTACACAGCACCGTTTTCTGGTAATCCCTCAGCACATTGTCAATAACTCCCTTTGTCACAATGCATACCAAAATGGTGTTGTTGCTTTCTATCGGGCAATACCCCAGATAATAGGGGTTCTGTTTTCCCAAAAGTGCAACTCCGGATTCTCTGTTATCAAACTTCTTTTTGAGCAAATCAGCCTCTTCTTCTGTAATGGCCTGTTCCCCTTTTAAATGTTTTAACAAAGAATAATTACGCTGATATTTATCACCACTCAGGTTCGTATACGTAATATTTCCGTCATCATCCAGCATGAACAAATATGCTTTCCCATCATAACCTTTCAGTTTTAACATGGAATCCAGTTTCGAATGATCATACACCGTTCCAATTGCCGTATAAGTTTCCCCATTGATCGTATATTCCTGACATGGGATCGCAACCAGATAACCGTCTTTTTTCTTCTGATCATAATCAAGACGCACCAGTTTTCCAATATTGTATCCATTCTTTAAGTCCAGCAGAAATTTACTTGGCATATCAATCCGCATTTTTGTTCCACCTGCGGATATTGCCTGACCATTTTCCCGAAGAAATATAAGGGTACTTTCCGATTCTTTTTCCCATGCTTCAAAGAAACTTTTGTTCGTATCCGTTTCAAGAGACAGCTTCCTCTCACGAAGTAAAAATTCCTCAACCAACTGCAGCTGGCTGTAGTACCCACTCACCTGAAGATCATAGGTCTGTTGTATCTGTTCAACAACAGCTCCCATACTGCTTTTTCCATTTTCGCTGATATACTTGCTAGACTTACTTATAAGATACTTGATACAACCTAAGCTTAAAAGAATCATAAGCAGTATAAGCAACAGCCTTGTTATTTTTTTTCTTTTCTTTACCGTTTGTTCTATCTCCACTTTTACTGTTCAACCTCTATATAGTCTTCCGGTGCTGACGGCTGCTGTCCTTTTGACATTGCTGCGATCCATGCACTTGATAATGTTGTATCTTTAAGCTGCTCAATCTCACATTTCGGATTTATTTTTTTCAAAACAGAC
>NZ_QUEH01000009.1:0-106102 GCF_003477935.1 Clostridium sp. AF32-12BH
TAACATTATTTTCTGCTTCCAAAACAATATCAATATTACTATTAACGTAAAAAAGGCCGGAAGTATTTCCGACCTTTTCTCATTTACACTATAATATCTGGATACTGCAGCGCCCCGTCCTGATCCGGCGTGAGAGTTACCGGCTCCGTGGCCATCCGGCCAGCATCATCCAGGTAATACCACTTGCCGTTAACAGTCTGCAGGCCCTTGGCCATAGCGCCATCAGATCCAAGATAATACCAGTCACCACTGTAGCGGTACCAGGTGTCATGGACCATCATGCCGGCGCCATCAAACCAGTACCACTTACCCTCAGCCTGGTACCAGGCGTTGACCACATGCTTGCCACTGCCATCCCGGAAGTAAAAGCGCCAGCCGCCGTCCTCCTGCTGCCATCCGGTCTTAACCTGTTCCGGCACCCAGGTAGCCATAAACTCTTCTGGCGTACCGTACTTCTGAATCAGCACGGTAGGTGTGCTGCCCCAGTCCGGCAGATAAAGGTGTGGCTTGTCCACGATGCTCTTCCAGTCACCGCCCCAGGCAAGACCAAGTTTCTTGCCGATCTCTGCCGCGTGCCGGAAGTGCCCCTGGCTGTCGTTGTATGCATCGTCGGAGATCTTGCCATCCCCATCGATGTCCATCTTGAGGTAGAAGTCAAAGGCAATGCCCCACTGGTGCTGCGAGCGGTAGCTGCTGCCCTTGGCGTTGGTTACGATGTTACCAGGCTTGGTGCGGCCCTGAGCATAAAGAGCATCCTGCTCTGCGGCGGTACGGAGGGTTTCGCTGATGGCTACGGTGATGCCCTCGGTGGCGCAGGCTTTCATCCAGGCGGATGCAATGCGCTGAAGGCGCGGGTGACAAAGCGAAATGTCTCTCATGGTATCACTCCTTTACTCTGCAAACATCCAGTCGTCTGCCAACATATCAGCCTGTGATGCAAGCCATCCCATCTGTACGCCACTAGTTCCAACAAACGCGATTGCTTTGTTTCCGATAGCTTCGTGATTGCAATTTACAATCTCACCGTCAGCCGCTTTGTAGGAGATTGCTGTTGCTAACTGGATATATTGTTTTTTCCCATTCCATCCCTGTCGTGCCACCTTCAATCCTCGTTTAAGATACCGGATGGCATCTGCAAATGAAAATGCAGCAATGCCGCCAAGTACCGGACAGTTACTTTCATCAGCAATCACCCACTCGTCCGATTGCATGTTCAGCATGGTGTATTCAACACGCTGCGTTTCCCTGATATCCAGGAGCTCGCCCTTATCAGAATCCTGTGGTCTGCACTGAATCATGATTGTTTCCTTCTCCGGATCCCAGTACCAGTATCCTCCCCAGCCTGGAAGTTTTACCTTTGCACCCTGTTTCATGGCTTTAAATGCTTCTGTAAAATTCATGAAATACTCCCTCCTACTCTTCGTAAATGACAGTCAGACCATATGCTACTGCTGCATCATGCTCTAACCTGCATCCTCTCGTCTGTTCCCAACCCTTGCAAAAGTAAACTGCGTGACACATGGACATTTTTTCAAGGTTTTTTGCCAGGAAGCAAAGCGGAATCTGTACCACACCACGCTCCTTCATGCGCTCATTATTGTACCACTCATCGGTAAATAAAGTGTTTACGACCTCATATCCTTTTGCTTCCAGTGCTTTAATTGCCTTTTCTCTGGTTACTTTGATTTCTTCTTCACTTTTTCCAGCCATCGGCTGAGATAACATTGCTTTCATCATCGATTTGTCCTCTCTTCTTTATTATGTGTAAGGGCGGCACGAAACCGCCCTGTTGCGACGTCGCAATGGCAGCCATCACCCGGGCAGCCAGCGGGAGATATCCGGATCACCTCCTTCTACGCACTTTTGGATGCCTGCTTTACAACCTGATGCACGCCTGTTGCCGCCAGGCCGGACACAATGCCGATTGCTGCCGCGTTGATCACATCCGCTGCAGGAAAGTCCGGCATCACATACATACCAACTACGCCCAGGATACCGCCGGTCACTCCGCATACCACCGGGATGACTTCGTCATTAACCTTGGCAGATGCCTTACAAGCCATGCCTCCCAGATAACAAACCACCGTAATTGCCGCTACGCTGGCAATGCCAAAATCCATCATATCTTAATCCTCTCTTTCTGCTGGCCCATATTCCAGGGCCAGACATCTGTTATAAAGTTCCTCTCCAGTTCCATTGCCACCCAAAGCTTTGTACGGTTTGAACATGTACTCCAGGTTATCCCGGTCTCCCACCGTACAGTATCCGCGGCTTATGTAAAACTGACACGCCTGGTAAAGGCGATCATGGAGCAGGGCCAGTACTGCAGCGTTAATAGCCTGGTTCTTTACCACTTCAGTCTTTAAGCGTTTCGACAAACCGCGATATGCCGCGAATAGAGCTCCAGAGATAGCCGCAAACAGCCATTCTATCCAATGTGCGGCTATGTACTGAAATATCAGTGCTACCATCATAAATCTCCTTTACTCGTGATCGCACTCCTTGTGCCCGGGACCGCCCTGCACATGCCTCGGCTCTGCATGATCGGCAGTTCCAGGTGTGCTGTCCTTGCGGTACTCGTGGTCCGGGCCTGTGCTTAATACCTCATTGCGCGGTTCCGGAGTCAGTACTCCGGTAGCCGGGCCGTAAGGGATGTTCGGGGTTTCGGTTCTGTGTTTGATACTCATATGTAGTCCTTTCTGCCAACTATCAGGTGGCACCGTTTAAAATGTTTTCAACATCTGCTCTAAGTTTTTTTGGTACAGCATCGAGAGCAATTCTGCCCTTTCGGACCAAATCTGCATATACTCTTGCCATTATGCCTCGCCTCCTTCATATAGCTCCACAAGCGCCATCTGGGTGTTGGTGACCTCTTCCTCCAGCGACTTGTATGCTTCGCGTAGATCCGGAAGGCGAAATTCGGCGATCATCACGGTGCCCGTTACATCCTTGTAGGTGTATACTGGATTGCCGTCTTCATCAGTGCCAGTCTCTTCCTTTTCGGTTCTGATTACATAGTCTTTCTGCTTGGTGAGTCGGCCGGCATACACCAGATCAGTGCGGGATGCCAGCGGCGCTCCTGTCTCCTCCAGAAGCATGATCGATGTTGCTGCAGATACCGCAGCCTCGATTTCTTCGAAGGTCTGCTCTCCCGGCTGGAAGATGGTGCGACCGCCATCCTGCTGCAGCTGGTAGCCATTCGCTACCAATTCATAAGTTTTATTCAAAAATTTAATTTTTTCCATTGAATTCTCCTTTCTTAAAATGGTCTCGAAATAGTAATTTAACAGTACTAAATGCAAAGGAAATACAATTTAAACCGGCTGTCAAGCCAGTTTTTGCGTCAACAAATAATTTGGCGAGTGGTGCCGAAGTAATGTTTACTGTCACATTTGACAAGGCATTTAGTGCCGTTCCAACAATAACGTTTACCTTGCGGACAAATGGTGACATTTTTTTATCACAGGTGGACAATATATCTACAACTGGATTTACCGGATATATTCGAAATTCGTTTCCTTCAGCAAAGCCAGTAAGTGATGTCAGTTTATGCTATATTGCAATGTGCTAAAATGATCATTTCGCAATAGCAAGCCATGTCAATGCAGGTGTCAAATTATTTTCACTGGCATTGGCTAGTCTGATGACGAAACCAGTTTTTGATCTATTGTTAATAAATGCAGTTATCTTACCATAATTCGAATTGGCAGTATCTGATTCGATACTGACGATCACTTTGGGGACTGTATCAAAAGGTGTTTTAAATGTAATTTCTTTATCTACGATTGTTCCTGGCGCACTTTGCACCGTAACATTATTGCATTCAATATTACTATTTAACGCAACAAGCCCGCTTATTATATCGTTCATCCCGGACGGCAAATCTCCCGTTCCAATCCGCTGCTGTATCGCATACACGGCTGCTGCACTGGCTGCCTTTGTTGCGTCATTTATGATCTGGCTGGTTACATCGCTTTTGAGCAGCAATTTTGTTGCTACCTTATCAGCTATTGCATCGATCAGTAGCTGTGCATTCACGCCGGTTGCTCCCGCACTTCCCAAAAATCCCTGCACATCCGCACCGGTCATATCATTCAGTGTTGCCGGACTATGCAAAAACAGGCTCCAATCATCTCCTTCTGCCGGAATGCTTGTTACCCCATCCTTTTTGCATCTGTAAAGATCATTGTTATATCTAACCAGATCGTTTTTTCCGTATTCTGTTTCTGGCACATATAGTCCCTTATCTTCCAAAGGACTGATTGATTCCGCATAGCCTGCTGCACGTTCAGCTTCACTTTTTGCCTCTTCCGCGCTTGTATTGGCCTCCTCTGCCCGGCTCTTTGACTGGTCGCTCCAATACTTTGAATTGTCCTTATCATTGTCTTGGTAGCCGGTTTTCCCGTGTGCCCATGCCTCGGATAAATCAGCCATTCCTGCTGCACTCGTTGCACTCTTCGATGCTCCCTCAATGCTTTTTTCAGCTTCCTGCACGGCCGCATTTGCTCTTTTCGTAGCCTGATCTGCTGCCGATTTTGTCTCGTCCATTTTCTTTAACGCATCTTCGACCTTTTTTTCATATTGTTCGAATTCCGTTATGCCGACATTATCCGGAGTATTTACTGATCCTCTTACATATACCGGTGCCTTATCCGTTCCCCATTTTACGGTTCCATTTTCATCGAGACCACGAAGCGAGATCCAAACTGTACCAACGTGTGCCACGTTTGACGCTGCAATATTCCACGTCATGATTATTCCAGCTTCATTTTCTTCACGTTCCAGAAGGCATGTGTCATAAATTTCACCTTCGTACATCAGATCAATGCGAAAAGCCAGGTGAGATATATCTACCCCACCTGGCGCACGCTCTACCCTGAAATGGCGCACTTCTGAATTGCTGTCATAGTCTGTACCGATAACTCGCTCTCCTTCTGGGATGATAAGTGTCCGGTTTCTCACTGTGATCATAGTGCGCCCTCCTTTATTCTATATGTACTGCGTTTTCCATCACTCTGTCCGCATATTCCAACTGGATTTCAGAGTTTTCGATCACCTCTGCTACTTCCTTCGGGACCTTCACGCGTTTTCCACGTTCCACCATGTATGCCTTTCCATTGACTGCGACAAACAGCGGATTTTTATATTTGTCGTTATCCTTAAACAGGCGAATCTCGACCATACCGTCATCCACATTTTCCAGATTCTCTTCGGTCACGGTTTTCAGATTTCCCTCTACCACAGTTTCCGTTGCTTCATTCTTTTTCATTTTTCTCTCCTTAGTTTGCTTCTCCATCACTAAAGTTTGATCCGGTCTCAACTCGAACCATATACTCATTGGACAGGATCTCGGTTACCTTCATAGCCTTCCATCCAATGGTTGCTCTCTGATTCAGAGGATCGGCACTGCCCGCAGAACCTAACGGTTTTACGATTGTCTGGAGTCCGCCACCCTCAACCTTGGTGGTTGCATAAGCGTTTGCGCCAATAATCAGGGTGGAATAAACATCGATCTTTGTGCTGTCAGTACTTGACTTTGCACCACCGGCCTTTGCAAAAATTTTTGCCTCTGTTGATTCGATAAATCTCACGCCTGCAATCTTTCCAATCTCTCCCTCATAGATTTCCTCCGGTTTTGCATACTTATGAGCTTCTACCCAATTCGGGTCCTCGGTAAGATCGAATGCAATATCCGGATGGATGATTGCCCAGTACGCACCGTCAATTTTGGATGCATTCTGTTTCTTTAAGGTTCTTACAGCCATTTTTACTGCCTTTACTGTGAGCTTATGCTCAGAAGTTAAAGCTGCCCTGCTGGACACCTGACCCTCCGCATACTGCACATTGGTTCCAGCATTCATAACCTCCCTGGAGATAGTATCCAGAGTTCTTCCTGCCTGCCCTCCGATCTCGTCCGTTGCTTCTACGATGATGTTGTCGATAGTGGTCATCGACAGTACGTCGGTAGTTCTCACGAACCCGCCATACTGCTTTACCTCAGCCTCGATCTTATTTACAGTTAAACTCTGGCCATCCGGAGTTACGCCCTCAGTCAGCGGAGTTAATGCTTTCGGAAGCTGAGAAAACTTACGAAACTCGATCTTCTTGCCGCTGTTCTTCGGGATATCACGCTTCTGCGCCCATCTATCATGCACCAGAAGCGGTTCTGCACTTCGTAACAGGTTTTTGTCATAAAAAGTTTTCAGCTCCGCAGCCAGTGTTGTGCTACCGGTTGTATTCGTTACATCATCAAACATCCGCAGATCAAGCGGATACATAATCATCTCTAACATAGTCCTCCTTATAGCGTCTCTTCGCCACTCAGGACCTTTCTCCGGAACTCTTCAAATTCAGCTCTTGACATGGCCGCAATGTTTCGCTGACCTTTTGCTGCCTGACTGCTGCCGGATGCGCCCTCCACCGGTCTTGACGCTCCTGATCTCACGGTTTCTGCTGCGCGTTTCTTGGTCTCTTTTTCCGATCTGGCGATTAGACTCTGTGTAATGTCATTAAAATGCGCTGCCTGGTATGCGGTGGTCACATCGCAGCCTGCCCCAAGCATGCGTACAAAGTCTTTATTGGTACTAATTTCTGTCCGGATGTCGAAATCCGGATATAAGGATTTGCACTTTTCCGCTTCTTCGTCCCAGCGTCTCCATGTGTCCTGTTCCTGCCTGAGATTTTCAGCGCGGTTTTGAGCTTCTTCAAATGCTTTATTTTCTGCTTTGAGCCGAACAAACTCCTTATATTGCTCTACCGGCATTCCTGCTTCCAATGCTTTCTGTTCGTAATAGGCGTCATCTGCCTCTATTGCAGCCATGATCCCCTTTACATCCGTTGCATCTGTGCCGTATCTTGCCGATAACATCTGCATCAAAGGTTCGTGTGCGTCCAGTTGCTCCTGCATCCGGTTCATCGGTGCAAACCGGCGGTCAATCTGCTTTTTCACGTCCGCTCCGTACAGGTCCTTGTATTTTTCTTTAAATTCTTTGTACTTAGCCTGACGTTCCTCCGGCGTTTCTTCCGGCTCTGTGCTCTGATTTTCGCCTGCTGCCCCTTCTGTTGCCGCTGCGTTTTCCGTTCCGGCAGTTCCTTCTGCCCCTCCGGTTCCCGCTGCACCTGCAGCACCTTCTCCATCAAACATTCTCAGATTCAATTTCAGTTCCATAGTGCCTCCCTCTTCGGTCTCTCCCGAGTGTCCTAATTCACGGTCTTTCCCGAGTGCCTGATATGACAGTATCACATGTCAAGTGTTTTTGTTTGCACAGCATTAAATCTACTCTTGACAGTCAAATTCCACATATTCCGGATATGCTGTTGACAGCATCTGAAATCCTGTTGTCATAACCGCAAGTCGGTCCATGATTTTCTCTGTATCTCCAAACACTGTCATTTCAAGGTTCCCAGGTCCCATATTGGCTTCTGAGTATACCCCTTTCATATTTCCAACCATTGTCACCGCGGCCTGTCCCAACACAGAAGCCGCAGAACACACAATGTCGTTTCCCGGGTTATACATTGCATGACCAGTAATGGATAGCTTTATTTTTTTGGAATCTTTTTCCAGTTTTGCAGTAATCATGCTTTCACCTCAGTTGAATCATTCACTTTCTGTCTCGCCTTTCCAGACTGGGAATTGTCTGTTGCCACTGCTCTTCCAAGCTGATCCGTCTCAACCTGTCCACCCACCGAAGGTGTAATTTCGGTTTCTGCCGGTCCTATGCCCTGCTGCTGTAATGCTGCTAAAATAGAGGTATCTCCCGTTGTTTTAGCAATCAGATCAGCCATTTGTGCCATGGCCTGCTGCATCTGCATAAGCTGCTGATACATAGTACCGTTTCGCTCAATTGTCTGCATGACCTCATCTTTCCGGTCAAAGTCCATCATTTTCATGACCGCAAGCGCCTGATCTGAATATTGCGGATTAAAGAGGCCAAGCCCATATAGTTCTTTTGCCAGCTCATTTTGAGCAATCCTTGAATAAGGTGATGCCTTTTGCGCAGATATCTTGATATCATATACAGGGCGGCGAATGGATAACTCGCCGGATATATCCGTAGTTACCTGATCCTGCATAGCCTCATTCGTCAGCTGCACATATTCCGCTGTTCCATTCGGTCTTGTGATTCGGTAGCAGCGCGGAAGATCATAAAACTGCCTGATAAGCTCCACGGTCAGCTCTACGATCTCCTGGTATGCTGTATAAGTCCCTTTTATCATGTCTCTGGACAGTTTGCTCCCTGCCTCCTGCAGGGCTGCTATCGCGGATGCCGCAGTTACTCCGGAACTTGTAGAACCCTGAGAAAAATCACGGTTTCCACTTGTTTCCTTCAGCTCGTTTACCTTTGCATCACGCTGAGTGAACACCACATCCGAAATGACAGGCGGTTCGATCTGACGGATGCTCTGATCTGATACATCATTTCCTGCCAAATGCACAATGTCCTTTTCAAGATCTGTAAACTCATCCTCATTCACGTTTGCCGAACCTGTAACAAAATATCGTGGTTTGCTCATGAGTGCACCTTTTAAAATCACCTGGTCCAAGCGGTCAATGTACTCCTGTGGATTTACCATTACATCCAGATATCCGAATCCTGCTGGGGATCCCTTTTCCGGAAACTGGACGTCAAAGACAAATGGATATTTCCCGTGGTTGTACCAGCCTGTCTGCGCATACTTCTCATCGTTTTCCGTTGCATACAGCACGCAGTCATCCACGAATTTACAATAATGCAAGATTGTCCTGCTGCCGCCGGACTCCGTCTGCACGGAGTGTTTGTAATACCAGTCAAACACTATCACCTTGTCGGTGGTGTCCATGTTTTCCTCGTACAGGTACTTCGGCCGGTCAACCAGGTTTCCTGCCTGGATCTTTTCAGCGTACTGAGGGTACTGTTCTTTCAGCAAATCTGCATCCACCACTTCGGTGATAAAAATATTCCTGGACTTCTGTATGTCCTCTACACCAGGCTGCCACGTGACATTTAATACATCCACATTGCTCACATCGACATCACCAAGTCCGTTTTCTTTTTCCGGGTTCCAGGTAACGGCATACACCGCAGTACCAATCTTCGGCTTGTCCCAGCATGCAGCGTTATAGGTTTTTGCAAAACCATTCATTTCCAGGATTGTCGGCACTACCTCTGAAAGGAGTTTCGCTGTTTCCTCATCTGACTGTTCCCGCGGCAATATAGCTGGCATTGGGTAGTTGTCTATATAGTCTGCGTGTTTATTGATGAGCGAGTTAAATAACCATGCGCTCGTTGGGCGAATATTGTCCGTCTGTCCGGACTGGAAGCGTTCCCAATGGTTGTTCTTCCACCACTCCTCCGCATTAATCACACGCTCCTGAAAGGCTGTAAGACCATCCCTGTATTTCTTGTATGTTTCATAAGCCTTTCTGACTTCATTTTCTCCAATCATGGCTCCTCCTAAATTCTGATTACTCTGTGTGCACTCTTTCGTTCGCTCGCGTAAAGATCCAATGGGTCTTCCAGCGGCGGCTCTTTCTTTGCGTTTCTGCGCATTGGTATCGGGTGATCCATCAGCACATACCGGCATTCATCGTAAATGTGATCTTCCTGTGTTGTGTCAATGTCCTCCACATTTTTCTCATCGTACACAAGATTGGGGATTGTCCGGATGAAATTCTTGCAGGTATTGAATACATAGAATTTCGGCAGCCCGCTCTCATCGAATGCCAATCGGTAATGATATTGCATTTTCCCTGCTATACGATGGTTGTCTCCGCCGGACCAGTAAACACCATTCTCAGCCATCATATCAGCGACTGACTTTCCCCTCGACCGGTCAAATATAGACGGATCCGCTATGCCGGATATCTTCCTACCTTTCAGATTTTCGTCTGTCTCTTCAATCTGCCGTATCATCTGAGCCTGTTCTGTCGGCTCCATTTCCGTTCCTACGTTCGGCGATCCCTCTACACATCCGTAAAGTTCCCGAATACGGTATATAGTCCCCGAGTAGTCAATCGCATACCAGCCGACCGAGAACGGTTTTTTGTAACCGAAGTCATATCCACGCACAACCTCCCAACCTGATGGAATCTTGAACGGGTCAATAACATGGGTCCACTGCCTCGTATCATAATTTTCTGGATCATTCTTCCATTCAGTGAACACCTGTCCTTCGAATGAATCCCAATCTCCATACAACAACGCATTCTTCTCAGCCTCCGGCATGATTGCCAAGCTCGCCAAATACCCTGGGTCATTTTCTAAGAGCGCAGGGTTGTCGAATACGCTACTTGGTATAAAAACTCTGTCTTTTGATAGTCTGATTTCTTTTCCTTTCGGATCATGGATCACAACATCCGTCACAATTCTCGTTCCAGGTGTCGCGATTGACACAAATCTGCTCTTTACCCAGGCATGTCCAATGCCTCCTGGGTTTGCAGTTGCTCTTACATACACCTCTGTTCCTGGACCGGACGGTCTGGCTCTGGAAAACAGGTATGTATATTGCCGCTCTGTAAAATGAGTCAGCTCGTCGAATCCGATAAAATCAAAGTGTCGGCCCTGGTATTTCAGCCGGTCCTCTTCGTGCTGCATGGCTGCAAAATAGATCTTTGCGCCGCTCGGAAACTTCCAGGCATGTCCTGACTCGTTGTATCTTGCCCGCGGGTATGCCGCTTTATAAAGTTCTCTGGACCGGTCAATTAAGTCCACCAGCTGCGTATATTCGCGACGAAATATGATGCCGCGGTAAAACCGGTTGTTCACTTGACGCAGGGCCTCCACTACCAGATAGTCGCTTTTCCCGCCTCCTGCTGCCCCGCCGTACAATGCTTCATACTCCGGTCGGCTCATCATCTCCTGTTGTTTTGGCTGTGGGCACCACAAAACCTTTCTGGCATCTGGCAAACCCGCTCCCTGATTAGTTTTTTTCGTTCTGACTGCCATTGATTTCCTCTTTCATCTGACTGACCTGCCGTGGTGTTAGTATGATAAGATTCTCCTGCGCTCCTTCGTCCTGCTGATTGTCCAAGATCTTATCCCGCCACTCTTCCGGCATCTTATTCCGCAGCCAGAATGAGATTGCCTTAAAATCCGGCTCGATATACACATCTTCTTCACCGGTTTCCAAATATTCTTCCTCCGACATCTTTTTCCCGTCGTTGTCGTACTGGGTCTTTTTGAGTTTAAACAATTTTCTCACTTTTACGGTCCCGCCCTGTGTCAGCCTGAACAGAGCGTTTTCCACTTGCCGGTTTGCTATCTCTTTTCCAGTCTTCATGGCTTCCCTAATCGACTGGTGTTTTTTCTTCCATTCGTTCAGCGTAGATCTGCTGATTCCAATATTTTTCGCTATCTTCTCGTCACTGAGCCCTGCCCTGGCCCATGCCTGGAGTACTGCTATCCGGTTCTCATCGTTCGCCCACTCCTCCCATCTTTGTCTTGCCACCTTCTCACCTGCCTTTTCTGGTGAGTATAACAACAACGGGAGATTTTTGTTTGCACAGCAAAAAGCCCCGGCTTTATGCCGAGGTTGTTGTACGGTTTTGTATGATTTTTCCACGCAAAATAGAGAGCGCCTCACGGTCTCTCTTCATTCCACGCGCACGCACGCGCATGTGCGCACGCAAAAAAGTGTCCGAATGTCCGGTCACTCATTGTATTTCTCTTTTTTGATAAACTGGTAGTACGGGCATTCCTGGTATGTATCCATGCAAAACATCTCATAGTATGCCTTTTCATCCAGATATGAGGCAAATAACAGCTGGTTCTTCACTCCAAACCCATCGTTTTTCATGACGTTTTCACATGTGATCGTGGCCTGTGCCCGCCCCTTGCGGGAGTGGCATTCATAAAACGGGCACAGGCATTGATGATGTCTCGGCATGGTCATCGCCTCCTCTCTTTCTCATACCGGACCATGGTGTATTCCTGAAATGGGTAGCCCATGGCATCTACATCTGTCACCACAGATGTTTTGTCAAGCACATATCCCTGCACTTCCAGACTCTTCGGTACGGACGGTTCTTCTCTCCATGATCCAGCTTTTACTTGTTCTGTATGTACTTCTGGCCGCCTCAAATTTCTGCTGCAGGTCCATCGCTGCTTCATCGGACTGTCCGACCGGTGGAATGTTTTCTTCGTTTCTTTTGTCAGGTACTCCGCAAGTGCATCAAATTCATGGTTCTGGAAGAGCGGTGTTAAATGAATCCCGCCCTCTTTCCAGACATCCTGCAGTACATGATGAATTCCCGGTATGTCACTGATCACAATGTGGTGATGGATTGCTTTGCCCTCCCACTCTGTCACCATGACATATCTCAGTTCAATTCTTGCTGCTTTATAAATTCTCCTGCACTTTTCAAAAAATTTTCTCAGTACCTTGCGGCACCCTGCTGCATCCGGTCTCTTTTCCTTCGCGTACGTCAGGACCAAATGCCAGTCCCCAGCATCAAAATTTTCGATTAGCAGCATTTTCAGTTTTTTCGCAGCCCTCCGTTCGTTGGCTGCTGCCATTTGCTCCTTGGTTGGTTGCTTACGTTCCCCCCGTGACCGCTCCCCTTTTCCAGGACAGCGGAATGTATGGTACTTTCGGATTTCTATCCTGTTCCCATACTTTATTGTCCGCTTCATGTACATTTTTTGTTCCTGCCCGTCTAAAGTTAATTGCTAAATCAAGTTTCAGGCGGGTCCTTCCCCCGCTCGTTTTAAGCTGCCCGTTTACGTGCCGTCCGGAGAGTCTCCGGCGTCGACTGAGCATAATACATTGCAGTTACCTGCGGTCCGGCATGCCCAAGGATCTCCTGGATTGTGCCGATATCTACGCCATGATTTTTCAGGTCCATACCAAGTGTCTTACGCATCTTATGTGGATAAACCCTGCATGTCACACCAACCCTACCCGCTATCACTTTCATTTCCCTGCGGATTGCACTCGTCGTTAAAGGTTTGTTCGGCGCCTTTTTTGACACAAACAAGTGCGGGTCCGCATCTGTTCTGGATTCCAAATATTTTTTAAGATGATAACGTGCCTCACCGTCAAGATAAATCGGACGATATCTGTCGCCCTTTTCTCCGCAGATCATGATGTCACCGGTCGCCCAGTCTACCATATCCACAGTTATAGCCACAATCTCCCCTACTCTGGCGCCGCTGGAACGAAAGACTTCGATGATTGCCCTATCTCGGAGGGACGCGCAGCCGTCACGCAGCATTGCCATTTCCTCTTCTGTGTAATAATCAATCGGCTTTCTTGCTATCTTAAGCGGTTCCACAGCATCCACCGGATTGTCCGGAATCATTTTCTCTTTACGCATCCATGAGTAAAATGCTGACAAGAACCTACGTTCGTTATTAATTGTAGATGCCTGATTCTTTTTTCCTGTCTCTTTCATGTTTTTGTTCTCGTACCAATCCAAATATCGGTATATATCCATTTCGTCCACCTGCGTCAGCGGTTTATACACCAACGTGATCAGACGCTTTACCGCCATTAAGTAACCGTATTTCGTGGCATCTTTTAAATTTTTCTTCTTATATAAGAAGAGTTTTATGATATATTGGTTCTGGCTGTCCACGCTATCCTTCATTTCCATAGGCAGCGTATTGAGCCGTTCCAGCTTTACGTCAGCCAACTCATCGATCATGGTCTTCTCCAGAATCTGCAGCATATCCGGTGTCATATAGTTTGACATCATAACAATCACGTTATCAATCACTGTTGTCTTAATATTCTGATTATTCATAGATTTACCTCCCATTGTTGCTTAAGGATGCAATCTGTGATATAATATCCTTAAGCGTAGATGCGATACACATGACTTTGACCGGTTGGTGTATCGCTTTTCTTGTTTCCTGACTTATCTTCTTTTAAGTTCATTGGCATCTCCCCCCTTGTTTCATGATAATAGAAGCTGAGGGATTCGAACCCTCGCCAGACACGGCTTATAAGGCCGTCTCTCTAACCTGCTGAGTTAAGCTCCCTGATTTCTTGCTGTATTTTGTCGATTTTTGCGATTTTCTCTTATTGTATATTTTTCTGACATTAGGTATTATGTACTTGTCCTCAACGAGGACTCATAAACCCAGGCCTTAGCTTTTCCCAGAGCTAAGGCCACTTTTCTTTTTGCCCATCCTTGTAAAGCCCTGTCAGTAAGTACGTTGATTAGATTATACTTTGGCAGCGAAGATCGTACGTTCTTTATTCTTCTTTATACTGCTCTAAATAACGTATAATTACTTTTCCTTTATCATCACGTGTAAATTGTTCGTAGTACCATTTCCATAGCAACTTTCCGTATTCCCAATACTTAGAAAGTATCCCTTCGATGACATATATGCGCACAGGTATTGACATATCTATATCTTCTTGATCTGCTTCTTTTGATAATCTGCCGGCATTCTCCCTTAAATATTTCATTGGATCGTCTGCATTTTCCAATCCTGATTCCATCATCTCCGCCCAACGTTCTGCGTACGATAATAACGCATAACTCCAAGGATCATCGTGTTCATTGTATTTGTTGCATAATTTTCTGTATTCCTTTTCTTTTTCCTTTAATATCTTCATATCTCATTACCTCCAAATTTCATTTTTGTTTAAAACCCATTCCACACCTGCTCGCCTCTGTATAAAAAACATTCTGCATCCTGGCATTCTTCCGGAAGCAAATCCGCTATACGCTTTCTGGATCTAGATATATAAAGCTTGCTGCGAATCTTCGTATTAGGCTGCTCCCTTTCCAACATTTCATCGAACTCGACTAAGTCCTCATACTGTTCTTTGTGATTTTCTTTTATATGCTGGAAAAAATAATTTCTGTGAAACGGGCAAAACGTGCATGCACTTGCTTTTGTTTCAAGTCCCCATATATCTCGTATGTAAGCGTAGTTATCTTTTCTTTCTAAGCCCATATCAATCAGTGGGAACTTATTGACAAACATCTTATGCGGATTTTCTTTACATCGCTGTTTTTCTTCTGTTGAAAACCCAATGTGCATTTCGTGAGCTTTGATATCCTCTGTTTTAGTTCTTTCGCCTTTTTTGTACCCAAGGATGGTCCATCGCACATAGTTTTGTATAATGTTAATCTTATAATCCATCGTGCAATTTCGCATCATTTTTCCCTTTTTTCCGCTAGAATCCACTGTCCAAAACGGAACCGATACAACTCGGTTTTTCCCAAAGTTGTTAATGTAATCTTTATAAAGCGGCGACTGCAAGATGACAAATGGAATTCTGACAGCATTACATGCATTTTCGATAAATTTCACCTGGTCCATAACCCACGGTGGCTCTTTTCCGAGATCGCAAAAAGCAACTAGATCATACACCGGAACCAATGGGAACTTACCTAGCGATACCGCATTTTCACATGCCATCAATGCAAGCGCCGTGCTCTGCATTCCAGCGCCGCAACTTAATATTTTCATATCTGCCTTTGGAGTAAAATTGCAATTTTATATGGTCGACCAAAAATCTCCTTACTCCTTTCGTTTATTTCAGTTTTGAATCATTTCACGCCCTTCATATAACAGCCCCAAAATGTCTTTGATGCTTTTCCGCTCCGATGACCAAACAATGGCTTCTGGCCTATCGCATCCCACACTTCTTTCGCTGGAATCTGACATTCGGACCACTTGAATATCAACACCCCATCCTCTTTCAGCACTCTCATACACTCCTGGAATCCATCGTGTATCATTTGCGGCCAATTCTCGTCGAGTTTACCGTACTTTTTTGTCATCCACGCCGTCTCCCCGGCATCTTTTAAATGCGGCGGGTCAAAGACAACCAGCGGAAATGTATCATCCGGGAAAGGTAGAGATGTAAAATCACACTGCACATCTGGAGATACCATACATGTACGTCTTCCTTTGCTATTTCCAGACTTCCAAATACCAACAAGGTCTACGCAACGCTTGTCGCAAAACAATGCTGCCGGATTGTCCTTGTCAAACCAAATGGTTTTTGAACCGCATGTGACGTCCAAAATCTTTTTTCCTTCTAAGTTTTCCATTTCTTCTCCAAATCTTAAATAAACGCCGTAATATCATAGATTTCTGATATTTTCAGCAACACCTCCCGCATCTCTGCCTTTGACCAGATCTGCTGATAAAGTATAGCCATGATACCCTCAAATGTATCAACCCCATACTGCAGGTTGTCCAACATGATCTCATCAAACGACTCATCATCCTCCCAAAATTCTGTAGGCATATCTTTGTACCTGGCCTCATAGATCGCTCTGATCAGATCTCTAGCCGACATATCTGTATCGTAATCTCTGTACATTGCCTGCCGGTCTTTAATATAACAATCGTTATATGCCAGTTCACTCATGCTCATTTCAGAGACCGGCTTATTTCTTAAAGCAATTCCCATACCTGATACCTCCAATCTTAATTCTCAATACCATAAAACATCTTCCAATATTGATATCTAAATCTATAATTATCTACACATTCATCATCTGGAATGTCCGAATCCCAATGCCATTCTATACAATTAGCACATCTATTACAAAAACTCTTTCCGTCAGATGTACATTGATAACATCTGGATACTTTTTCAAAAACATTTTTATTTGTTCTAACAATTTCTTCAAGTTCTTTTAGATTATCTATAGCGTTCACATCTATTGATTTTGCAATATTGATATTATGTTTTATATACCATTTGATAATTTCTAGTTTTTCAGCTTTCTTTATAGAATCATCCCCTTTGAAAGTTAAATCTTAAAATTGTGAGCTAATAGTGATTAACAAAATATCATCAATCACATTCCATTCTTTTACTGTATAATAACCAAATTCTTTAATTGCTTCGCTCACATGAGTAAATTGATGTGATTTAAAATCAAATGCATCATAAATTCTAACCTGGTTATCACCGCTATACACTCTCAAAAACTCTTTTACTTTCATACAATCTCCAACTCTTAATCTTAATTTCAGTTTTACTTAACTTTTTCGACTATTTTTTCAATAAGATATTTCGCGGTTTCTGCCTGTGTATGTTTTTCTTCTGAATACCGCCTTATATCATCCGTAAGAAATGATGGTTCCACGCTATTCATATACGTTTCAATCATGGCGAGTCTTTCATTTTTATCAAAACAGCAAAACTCTACCTGTTGTCGAAATCTCCGAAGCAAAGCCTTGTCCAGTCTGTCGCATCTATTTGTGGCAGCAATAACGATCTGACCATCTACCAATCCATCCAAAGCCTGCATTAACGCTATCGTGGTCCTGCCGAGTTCTCCATCTGCACCAGTATCATTTCCACGTTCCAGTCCAATGCAATCCACTTCATCCAGCATCAGTACACATTTCTGACCTTTGCAGTAATCAAATATACGGCTCAGATTCCTTGCAGTCTGTCCCAAGTGGGAATCAATCAAATACGAAAAATTCAGATACGCATACGGCAATCCAAGTTTAAACGCTACATATTTGGCAAATTCTGTCTTGCCTGTTCCTGGGTCCCCGTAAATAAGAGTGCTGTTAGTATAGGGGATTCCGTATTCCAGCATCTTTGTGGTTGTTCTTACACCAGCTTCGATCTTACGAAAGAGTTCAGCCTGCTGATGTCCAAGATAGTATCTGTCCTCTTTAAAGTCCGACACATCCTGCATATTAATCAGTCCTTTAAGATTCATAGGGACTTCAAACAGATTCACACTTCCATTTTCCAACAGTTTTTTGTAGTAATCCGTCCTTGAAGCATTCTTTTTTGTGTTATCGTTGATGCAACAGCGTATTGCTTCATTCTTTGCGTCTTGTATTCTATTTTCAGCTAATGCACGGATACATAAAAGCATGTGTTCATCCATACCCATTATTACATTACCTCCATCAAATCTTAATATAGCCACCGTTCTGCCAGCCCGTTCGTAGTTAATTCAAGATGTTTTCTGCAAACAGTTTTATTGCGGTATCGGTTTGGCCAGCTATATTTCTGACCGTACCAAAAGCTTATGCGTATTTTTCTAGAGTCTTTTCTCCACTCTATATTTTCTCTTCTCGCCTCTTCTCTTCTTTTCCGATATCCCTCGTATGCTAATATGAATTTTCTGAATTTCTTCTTTTTCTGTCTCCCGTTCATCTTCGTCCTCCGACTCTTCGTTTAATACCGGTCCATGCTCTCGCCGACCATATCCGTCCACAGGATGCACTCCCTGGTGCCACCCGGCAACTCTACCAGACAAAAATACTTGCTCGCCTTTGACAACACCCTCGCCATAACCGGCACGCTGCCAAGCTTAATATTACCATCTCCAAACATCAGCGTTTTCACGCTCTTTACACGGATCCGACTTCCTTCCCGGGCTTTGTTACGGGCCTGTGCGATTCTCCATGTGCTGATTCCCTGCGCCCGGTTCTTGGATCTCTGCGGCTTGCCATTTCTGCTCAAATATGTATACACGGTTGATTCTGTCTTTCCGATTTTGTCAGCAATATCAGCCACCGACTTTCCTTCCATGTACAACTGCAACACAATTTTCTCTGTGCTATTTTTTCTCTCTTTCATCCTGTGCGCCCTCTTTTATATCTTTCCCGGCCTGCAATCCAATTACAAAAACAATTCCAACCATCAATACCGCAATCATGATCGGCCAGCAGACACACGCTATGCAGTCTATTGCCGTTACTTTCTTGTTTTCCCCCGCAATTCCGTGAAGGTATCCGAAAAAAAATACTGCAGTGAGACAGTACAGCACCAATACTACGATTACCCATGTTTTATCCACTCTCACCACCTCACCCTCTGACCGCACACATGACAATAACGATCTTCTCCCGGTATCACCCAGGTGTTGCATGACCGGCAATACATGACCGGCTTCAATTTTCTCAACGTTTCCGGAAGCTCGGTGCATCTCGCCTCTTTCGGCATGCTTTTCTCCATACATGCACATGCGATCTTGAGCGCTGTGCGCTCTTTCTTGTCTGCCTGAGCGGCCATCTTTTTTACTATACGATGCGCATCTTTTAATTTCATGGTTTCTCCTTCTGCGCTTCTCTCTGGTGGCGCTCCTTTTCGATACATCCCTTGCAAATGTGCAATTCTGTTCCTCGCTGCGTCTTGATCATAACATGTTCACCAGATATGACCTTCCCGCAATACTCACACATATACTCTTTCATTTTTCCTTCTTTCTCCCCCGCCGCAAAGTCAGCGGGGGCAGTACCGGCATGTCGTGACACATTACCGCAATGAAAATACATCTATGTAATGCCTAATGGCGCATTACCTATAAATAATTCCTGCCAAATATTTTCATAAAATCTTCTCTGGTGTGGGTCTTCTCAAATGCTTGCTGCCCGGTCCGGTGCATGATCTCCATGATTTCTTTATTTCCATGGACCCCCTGTTTCTGGTCCCGGTGGCAGCGTGGGCAAAGCCACACCTTCAAGCCGTATTTCTCTGACCATTTCCGGTTTGCCCCACCAAAAATATGATGCTGTTCCAGGTTCCGCAGGCACGGACAGAGGAAACACTCTTTATCCTTCTGTAAAATACTTTTTGCCATGTCAGCCCTCCCATTCTGCTGCCGTTTTGAGGCATTCCGCAGCCTCGTCAAAACCCTTGCGATGCAGGAAGTCCAATAAATACTCGTATTCGATCAGGCGTTTCTTTCCCTCTGCATTTTCTTTTTCAATTCGCTTGATCTCATCAACGTCAAGAATATTTCCTATTTTCTGGTTCACGATTTCCGCATGCTCAGACATTTTTTCATACGGTTTTCCAAATGGATCCAGGCATTGGATCATATCGACCGTATGACCAAACTCTTCATAAAATTTCAAAAGTCTCTTTGGACCGAATCCAAACTTCTGATTGAGCGTAAACAGCATTTCCGTTCTGTAAGTGTTTAGGATCCGGTTGCCCAGAAAATCATTCAAATCTTCCACGGACTTTCTGGTTACTTCCAGCGGGATGAACATGGCATTGCGCGTCTTCACCTCTTCACGCAGCCCTTCCACGCCCCGCTCCTCTACTATTCTCAGCGCCATTGCCATTCCGTCCATACGAAATTTATGGGCTTTCTGATCGACCATCCCATTCGACCGTTTCATATTCATTCTCACTGTTTTCCCTCCATCTTTATAAATCTTTTCGAATGACCAGCTAAAAGTTCTTGCACCTCCTGCCACTGATCGGCATTCTGCACACGCCGTCCCTTTGCATTGGTCCAACCGCTTTTCTCCCAATTATTGATCCAACCCTGTTTAAATGGCTCTATGATCTCATCCATTTTTGTGTATACATCAATCATACAGGGGCGGTTCATACGTTTCAGGCATTCAATCAGGGCCTGCAGCGTGTTGCTCTTCACACTGCCCTCCCGTTTCCCGAATACCTGGCGCTCATATTCTTTTCCATTTTTATCCTTAAACCGCAGGCAGCCCCAGTACTGTTCCCGGTTTCCATGGATTTCTATTCTCACACTACTTTTCATGTTGCACCTCGCTTGATGCTGTGATATACTTACATCAGTCTTGATAAGAAGACACACCTCTTAAATCCGATGTTCTGGTCGCTATGAACATCGGATTTTTTTATGGAGCAACGGGATCCCGTGCTGCTCTTCGTATGTTCTGATTTTCTGACAGTCGCACTTCTCTTCCGGATCCAGAATTGCTCCACAGTGCTCACACACTGTGTAGTATCTTCTTTTCTTTGTCATTCTCTCACTTCCTCCAGTATGCTATAAACAAATACCCATAACAGCATCGACAACAAGGTTTCCATTTTTAAATCTAAATACCCTCTCCAACAAAAGCCCAGGCACACGATAAACAGCCAGAAGCCAAAGGTTACAGCCGTAGCTATCAGCCGGTTACTCAGCCTTTTCTTGCCCACCTTAAGCGCAAGCGACACTTCGGGCATATGTACTCCGCCTTGTACTCGCACAAGGTAGAGACGTTCCACTTTAAGCCGCACATTTTGCACTTTATCCACTCTCCTTTCATCATACGATCATCCTGCGGATTTTTACCCGCTTCTCCTGTTTCGATTCCGGCTTCGGTTCCGACTTCTCTTCCACTCCGGAAAAGTATTCAATCAGTTTATCCAGGTTAATCAGATACTTATTTCCGCACATAACGTGTGGAATCTTATTTTCCAGAACCATGGTTCTGATGAAAGTCTTGTTCACCTTCGTGTCCGGATCCTGCTGTTTAAACAACTCAGCGCATTGATCAATCGTTCTCATTCTCGGTACCAAGGTTCTTTCTCCTCTCTTCCAGTAACAGTTCGCTCTCTCTGGTCGCAATTGCCGTATTCAGCTGATCCACCTCATAGTCTTCCATCAGCCCCAAAAACTGCAGTGCCTGAATCTGACCGCGGTACTCATTACACGCGCTTAAAAATCCACAGCGTGGAATGTTCTTGTGCAGCATCTTAATTAAAACCTCTGCTCTCTCTCTTTCCACCAGAACCATCTCAATACCATTTCTTTTCATTATGATTCTCCTCTCTTCATGCTTCCTGCTGCCACGCCCTGCGCGAAATAGTAGGACGCCATTACCACGTCACCACGTTGTTCCTCCGGAAGACTTTTCAGGTATCTCATCAGTTTCTCTGCATCCTTCATCCGGATGTCTTTTCCTACGGTTCTGTTCTCCATACTGGTTCTCCTTTCTTCTTATTGTTGTTTGCCACCGTCTCCGGCTGTATAATGTAATAAAATTCTGTCGGAGGTGATTTTTTTGAATTCAAAATATGTAAATGTGTATTGCCCGCGTTCATTATGTGTCTATCAGTTTTTCTATTATCCTGTTACTATCGGAAATGAGAAAAAACCGTTCCCTGCTGGTTGTAATTTCTGCGAGCCGGAAAAAACTATTTGCCAACATTGCACAGATTCTGTTCTGAAAATCCTGCTTGCATGTCTTTCTTCCGGCAAAGCCGTTCCAAATCCGATTCGGACAAACATAGAGCTTTTTTCAGATCATTTGGAAGATTCAGATCTTTAGCAAGTTCATTCATCGCTACCTGCAGGGCCTCCAGCGTGTGTTCCTTTAATTTTTCTTTTTCCGGCTCAGATAAAGGAACACCCTGCGGCAGCGGCTGATATTTTCCAAGTGCTACATCTTTCAAAATCTGTGATAAATGAAAGAGCATTTCCTCTTTATCCACTTTTCTCTCACTCCTTTCTTTTAATGCGTTTCTTTTGTGGTTCTAAAACCATTATATGTGGCTATAAATCATTTGTCAATATCTTTTTTGTGGCAATAAAACATTTTTGTTGACATGCCACATTTCACAGTCTATAATAAGTACATCAGAAAGGAGGTGTTGGTCATGAATGAGCGTCTTAAAGAGCTTCGAAAGACTTTGAACTTAACCCAGCAGGCATTTGCCGACCGCCTTGGCGTTAAGCGTAACACGGTCGCCACTTACGAAACCGGGAAAAGCAACCCAAGCGATGCCGCAGTTCTTCTCATCTGTAGAGAATTCAAAGTTAGTGAAATCTGGTTGCGATATGGAACCGGCGAAATGTTTGTTCCAGAACCGGAAAGCGAGCTGGAATCTTTAAAGGAGCGATATAACCTTTCGCAGACAGAATGTTCTCTGATTGATTTCTTTGTGAATATGAATGAAAAAGATCGGAAGACGGTATTAGACTTTGTTGTACACGCTGCGGATGCCATCCGCGAAAATGATTTATTCTTCGGTGTTCCGGGAACTCCGGAAGAACTGGAGACAAAATATCCACCAGTAAGAACCATAAAAAAAGACGTCGGATAATATATGCACCCCGCCGTCGATCAGTTTAAGAGTAAATAGATTTGAGTATGTCCTCGAAAATTGAGATTTATGTATAGTGTTCTGACAGATCTATAATACAAAGCATAGATTCTGTTTGATCCATAGTAGATGTACTCCTTTCTCATTGGCCCTTCGGCTGGGTGCTATGTTATTATAACGCATTAGATAAACGAATGTTTGTGGTAATTATTGGCAATTCAGGAGGTACTTATGAAACGTGAGTGGAATCCTGTAATATATTCTGGATGTTGTTATGCTTTATGCGCTTTTATAGCAAGTTTTATATTCAACAGTTGGCCTGGTGAAGACTCTTTTTTCAAGGTTTGGATCTTTTGCCTAGTCCCAGCCTGCTTCACACTATTTACTTTAAGCTCAATATATGATTTCGAAGAAACTAAGGATGCGTATTACGAATCAAAATTGGCAGACAAACGCAACGATATTATTTCAGATGATAATAGCAAACCCGCTCCTGTTCCTTCACCTCTTACGTTATCTAACTCTTTAAACAAACAGATACATGTACAGTTAAAGGATGATCCTTATTGCCGTACACCACTCGAATCATTATTAGCTGAAAAGAATTGTGTTATTTTATCAGCGCAATCTGCATTGAATGAATTGAAACGGCGTAATAAAGAACTAGAAATAAAGAATTCCGACTTGAAAAGTGCTTTAAATTCAGCAGAACACCAGATTGAATCTCTCACCGATTCACTTCATAGTTCTGAATCAACATATTATGAGAAGCTTGAAAAATTAGCGAACGAAAACACAGATTTAAAATCAAAACTCTATTCCTGCGAAACTGAAATTGATTACCTGCGCAAGCGCAATTCACGTCCCTATGCTTCCTGGAATATGGAAATTGTACAGTTAAGAGCTGCCCTTGATAATATGGAAAATGAAAGAGATGCATTAAGAAACAAGTGTAATGAGTATCAGCGTTTAATTAAAGATTCAAAAAAATGACTTAGAAAACAAAAGCCGCCCGATGTTGGCGCACCGAACGGCTTTTTACATAGATAATCTCTTTCGGATGTGTACCGGAATGATAGAATACCTACGAGCAATAGAATTATATCATTCCTGGTGCACCTGTGCAAGAGGTGTATTTTTTATACCCATTTTTAAGGAGGGATGATTATGGCATCCATAGAGAAACGTGGAAACACTTATAAGATCACGGTGTCCTGCGGTTATGACTCATACGGCAAGAAGATCCGGGAAACCGATACTTTTGTTCCTGATCCGAAGTGGTCCGAAGACCGCGCCCAGAAAGAAGCCGAAAAATATGCCGTACGATTTGAGGACCGGATCCGGGCCGGAGGCAGCACATCCGGAGATAAAACAACCTTCGAAAAGTTCTCCCGGATATTTCTGGCAGACATGAAAGAATCTAAGGATCTGGCAGAGTCCACGCTTGCTGATTACGAGCAGCGTCTCAGAGATCGCATTATCCCGGCTATAGGGCAGATGAAGCTGACGCAGATTACCAATCATGTTGTCAAGGAATTTTTGAAGGAACTTCGAAAAGATAATTCCCGGCTGGATGGTAAAAAAGGTGCTTTGTCTGAAGGTACTGTGACCAAATACCGCGCAGCCATCAGCACGATTTTGTCCTACGCGGTCGAGGAAGGCTATCTTTCTATCAACCCACTGATCTATGCCGGGAAGCAGCGTGGCCGCGGCAGGGTCAAGCGGGAATACAAAACCAAGCAGCTCACGATTGATCAGGCAAAACGTTTTTTGTGGATTCTGGATCATCCTGTTACTATCCGGCGTAAGGCGCATTCAGTGAAACGCGCAGGAAAAACAGTGCAGATCAAAGAATATGATCAGCTGTGGTCCCTGGATTTGAAATGGCAGCTGTTTTTCTACATCGCGCTTTTCACTGGCGCCAGGCGTGGAGAAATTGTTTCGCTTCTGTGGAGTGATATTGATTTTTCGAAGAATACGATTCACTTTTCCAAATCCACGGCCGTTGTAAAAGGGGAGATCATACACAAAGAAACCAAAACCTACGCAACCAGACAGTGCTCTGTTCCGGACATTGTAATCAGTGCTGCAAAAAGGCTGATGAATGAACAGAAACAGATCTGTCTGCAGCTTGGTGACTACTGGAAAGGTTCCCGCGGCAAGCAGTTCCGGGATAATTTTGTTTTCATCCGCGACGATGGCGCTCAGATGCATGTGGACAGTCCGCGGACGGAGTTTAAGCGAGTGATCCGAATTTACAACAGCAATGTCGCAAAGGACGAAACCGAAATGATACCAGATAACTTAACGCTGCATGATCTCCGGCACACCACCGCTTCCATCTTGATCAACAAAAAACTGGACCCAAGGTCTGTATCCGGTGTCCTGGGACACGCCAATACCAGCACAACATTAAACATCTACGCATATTTCTTTCACCAGAGCAGCACAGAAGCTGCGGATATCATGAGTAGTGCTCTCTTGTCTGAGCCTGTGGCAAACCACGCATAATAGTAATTTTGGGGACTACTTTTTCGATAGTCCCCAAATAGTCCCCAAACACCATATTTTTATAGTTTTTCAGTTCTTAAAACTAACCCACAAAACGCCGAAAACCCTTGATTTCTCAAGGGTTTTCTTCATAAGCTCCTGGCCGGACTCGAACCGGCGACCCACGCATTACGAATGCGTTGCGCTACCAACTGCGCTACAGAAGCGTCCTAACAAAAATGCTTTGGACAAAAATCCAAAGCATATGACCTCATCGGGAATCGAACCCGAGTTTACGCCGTGAGAGGGCGTCGTCTTAACCGCTTGACCATGAGGCCATTCCTTCAGGTAAAACCTGAAGTGAGTCGAGGCGACAAGATTCGAACTTGCGACCTCTGCGTCCCGAACGCAGCGCTCTACCAAACTGAGCCACGCCTCGCTACGTTCAGTAGTATAATATAAATTGTGTTAATTGTCAACAACAATTTGAATCTTTTTTTATTTTATGATTTAAATTTATAATTCCCGGTCCAGCATCGCTTCAAACTCATCCTGCGGCATTGGCTTTGCGTAATAAAAGCCCTGAAAAAAATCGCAGCCGTTCTTTTTCAAAAACTCCGTCTGCTCCTTCGTTTCCACACCTTCTGCGATCACCTTCATATCGAGACTATGCGCCAGGTCGATCAGCGCAATGAGGATGTTGTCCGTTTTCTTGCTGGTGCCAATTTTCTGTACAAATCCCATATCCAGCTTAATGATATCGAATTCATAGTCGCGCACGGTGCTGAATGAAGAAATTCCGCTTCCAAAATCGTCGATCAGGATCTTCGTTCCCTTTTTCTGCAACCCGGTCAAAAATTTACTTCCGCTTTCGGTAATATCTGCATAAGCAGACTCTGTGAGTTCATAATGGAACATACTGACCGGAATTTTCTTATCATTTACATTTTCCCAGATGCGTCCCATGATGTCTTTGTCCATCAGGTCCATACGGGAAAGGTTTACCGCAACCGGAAGGACCTTTTTTCCCTCCTGTTTTCGTTTCCGGATCATTTCCCTTACCGTTCTGTTTACAAATGTATCCAGCTTGGTAATATGGCCGCTGTTTTCCAGCACTGGGATGAACCGCCCCGGAAGGACCGGATTTTTCTTATCCGGGATCCAACGGACCAGAGCCTCCGCAGAAACGATTTCTTCGGTTTTCGCATCATAGACCGGCTGATAATAGACACAGAACTCATTCTTTTCAATGGCCTGTTCCAGATTGATCATCACACGGCTATTATCATCGTATTCCATTTTCATGCTTTCATCGTAAATGGCATACGGCTGCACATACTGGTTAGAAATATAATTCTTTGCCAGCTTTGCCCGGTCGCACATATCCGATACGCTTAACGTACACTGTTTCGAGACATAATAAATGCCGCAACGCCCATGGAGTTCAATGTCTGTCTTTCCGTCATGATAAGAATAATGCAAAAGCTGGTTCATCTGATCCAACTTTAAGTTAGCGGTATCCACGAACGCCACAAAACGGTCTGCCTCCATACGAGCCGTTACGAGTGGTTTTAGGAAGCTTTTTTCCAGAACATCCACGATTTTCTTTAAAATACGGTCTCCCTTCTCGTAACCAAACAGATCATTAATGGCTTTAAAGCGCTGGATATTAAAAAACAAAATTGCATACTGGGCATCGGACTGTTTTCGCAGGATTTCACCCACCTGCCGGAGAAATCCTGCACGGTTTGGAAGTCCTGTAAGCGGATCTGTTTCCAGTTCTTTTGTCATATCGTCCGCAACCAGCAACAGCATATTTTCAGATTTGTCAAACCAGTAATAAGTATAACGTTCCGTCAGCTTATCAGTTGTCTGCACGGCAAACGAATGCATTCCCTTCTCTTCCATTGTTTTTCTTAAAAATGTAAGATTGGTTTTGGAAAGGAAACGTTCCCTGTCATTTGGATGAATATGATGCCCGCAAACCAGCTCTGCTGCTTTTTTATATGGGATATTTTTACGTTTCTTTATGTCGATGTCTTCCAAATGGCAACTGCGGAAATTTATGATTTCCCGGTCCAGGCTGATCAGGCTGAGCAGCGTATAATCTTTCTGGTAAAGCACTTCGTTGGTAACATTATCCAGATATTCCTGTGTGATATCTTCGATGAACATTTGGGCTTCCACATGGCCGGTGACCGTGTTTTCAAATAGATAAATGGTCACCTTATCTACCAGCATCATATCTCTATTTACAAGATGACACCGGTATACCAGAAACCGTTTTCCATGTTTATATTCACGTAAAAGTGAGGAAACACTGAATTCTTTTTTCATGGTTTCCAATACTTTCGGCGTGGATGCATATACAAAAACATGACGTTCCATCCATGCTTCCATGGTCTCTTTCGTGTCATTTTCCTGTCGTCTTCCCTGGCGCATAACTGCAAGAATGATTCCATCTGTTATGTCAATGTGCAGTGCTTTTCTTAATCGCTCGGTTTGTTCTGTCTGTAAAACCACAATCACACCTCATTCAAATAAATACTCGTAATGATTTTCGCATCGTCACCGTTATCGGCACTGCTTTTTATGCTCCCAGAAGCTTTCTGACCATATCACGGTCAAATGTCACTTCTGCAACATGGTCTACCTCGATCTGGTATAATGCATTTGCCGCAATATGCTCTGCTGCCTGCTCCAGATCACGGATTCCGCTGGTTCCGGCAAAAAACTCTACCACCGCATCCAGGCCATCCGGTGCCACATTGCACTCTCCGTCTTTTAATCCCATGCGTTTTAATACCTTCGGCAGTGCAAATCTGGAAAAGATGATTTTCTTTTCCTCTGCCGTATAATCCGGGATATCGATCACCGCAAAACGTGACATGAGCGGCGCGCTGATCTGGGACTTATCGTTGGCTGTCGCGATCGGGTAAACGCCAACAGTTGGGATCATACATTCCATGTAGTTGTCAGTAAAACCAAGATTATCGAGCAGAGTCAGCAGTACATCGGCCGGATTTCCGTTTCCTTTTCCGGAAGCTGCCTTATCCAGCTCATTGATGATAAATACCAGGTTGGACTCCCCTGCCATGGAAAAGGCATCCATGATAATGCCCGGCTTTGCGTTCGCGTAGATACGGGAGCTGCCGGTCAGCTGCTCCGGATCGTTGATGGAGCTCATATCCAGGGTGGTCCATGGAAGCTTTAAGATACGGGCTACTGCGTAGGCGATCTGGGACTTTCCGGTTCCGGCAGGTCCTACCAATAAAAGTCCATAAGCAGGAAGGGTATGCGTACGGTTGATCTGGATGATCGTCTCGATGATACGCTGTTTCACACGCTCCATTCCATATAATTCTTCATCCAGGATCCTGCGTGCTTCCTTTGGATCGATTGACTCAAAGTAGTTGCTCTTCCACTGGACATTCATCATAATAGACAGTGCGCGCTGTGCGTGACGGCGTTCCTCCGGGGATACCTCGTGGGAACGTGCTACTGCCAGATTTCTCCGCGCCCAGAGACGGATGTTGTCTGGAAGGGTTCTTCCAGCACAATTCATGAAATCCGTGATACTCTGAATGCTGGTCAGCTTCATATCGTCGCCAGCTTCTTCCAGTCTTTCATCGACTACGTCCTCGCCCGGTGCATTGCTCGCAAACAGGCGCTCGATCATAAACTGCAAAAAGCCGTCTTCTGCCGAAAGCTTGGTGCCGCCGCCGAACGCCGTTTCCCGGATTTTGTAAACAGCATACCCTTCCGGACAGTTTTCGCCGGACAGACGGACACTGATATGATTTTCCCCAAGCCATTTTAACAGGCTGACAAAGCGGGCATCAATTTTTAAAATATCGGCGCTTACCGTTCCATCCTCCTCCTGGAATTCGAAGGTGGTACGTTTTACCGGATTCGTAAACATTCCGCAGGAATGATGCTGCCATTTCCGTTTTTTGTTATCGAGGACAAGGATCGGTTTCTCAGGAGAAGCCTCCGGCTCACTGGACCGAAATGTGGTATACATGCACTCACCCGGATTCTTTGCGTCCGGAGCATCGCTGAAATCAAATACTGGCATACTGTTTTCCCCTTTTATCTCAAGTATCGTCTAATATCCTATGATCTGATGTCGATCACAATATTCTGAATCACCATATTCAATGTAACATATTTCTTTTCTGTCAACAAGTCTTTCGGTTATTATAAAGAAACATAACTACAGCCATCACACAAATCGTCAGATAACCGATCACACTTAAGAAATCCGGCACCTGGCTGAACAAAAGAAATCCCAACAGGGCAGAAAAGATGATCTGTGAATAATCGTACACCGAAATCTCGCGCGCCGGAGCATTGCAATAAGCCGCGGTAATGCTGAACTGACCGCCGGATGCCGCAAGTCCTGCAAGCAGAAGAAATCCAAGCTGGGACGGACTCATTGGATGGTAATGCAAAAACAGGTACGGCAAAGATACCAGGCAGGAAAAACCGGAAAAGAAAAAGACGATAAACGGTCCTTTTTCTCCCCGCTCTCCCAAAAGCCGTACAAACGTATAGGCAACACCTGCAAACAGACCGCCGCAAAGTCCGATCAGTGACGGTACCAGTGCCATGTTGGCAAAAGTCGGCTTTAAGATGAACAAGCTTCCAATAAAAGCGCCGACTACGCAAAATGCCTGTGTTGGCTTTACTTTTTCGCCAAGGATCAGAAAGCTGAATACAATGGCGAAAAACGGCGACATCTTATTTAACATGGAAGCATCTGCCAAAACCAGGTGGTCGACCGCATAAAAGTTGCAGAAAATCCCCAGCGTTCCAAACGTAGAACGCAGGATCAGATAGCCGAGATTTTTCTTTGCATCAGTCAGCCAAATCTTATTTTTGATCAGAAGGATCACGGCAAAGAAAAATGCGATCAGATTCCGGAAAAAGCTCTTCTGCACAGGCGGGATATCTCCAGCGAGACGCACAAACACACTCATCAGGGCAAAGCAAAAGGAGGACAATACAATATAAAGGATTGCTTTATGTTTCCGGTTCATACTTAAGCCTCCTCAAATCCAAAGTCCGCATAATCTTCCGGAAGGAACCGGTGATAAATGATGTGGCAGCCTTCATCCTTAAAACAATAATAATAAGGATCTTTTGCGCCTTCTGCGAACCGGATCAAAAGATCAAATTCATCCCCTTTAACTGGTGTTACAATAACCGGCCATGGCTGTTTTTCAAATAATGCTTTGATTTCTTCCATGGTACAGTCATGGTGTCCAACCAGTTCGACCAACTCTTTGATAAATTCATTTGGAAGTGTGTTCTCTTTCACATATACAACACCCTCTTCCGGGATCAAAAAGCAAAAGCGTTCTTTCTTTGCAGAAACCGTGATCTTTCCAAGATGTGGTTCTACCTCCCGGCAAAAGTCAGGAAGCAGCGCGAGCATGTCCTGCTCCCCACATGGTTTTCCGGTCAGATGCACAAGTGAACTCAGTGGATAGTACAAACGAATGCATTCCTTCCGATAACCGAGTTTTGCCTGTTCCTCTTTGACCAGATCGATGATATTTTGTTCCAGTTTTTCAAAGTGCATTTGTCTAGTTTTTCTCCTTATTATTTTGTCGTTTTCGCGTGCAGCAAAAATAGGGATGCCGGCCTTTTTGCCTGAACATCCCTCATTTTTTGATCACTTTTTTAAACTTCGGTCATCTGAAATCCCTTTGCTGCCAGACATTTTTCTACGAACTCACAATCGTCTGTGTGAAGAACCATGACCGGCTTTCCAGACTGACGGTTGAAAGACAGGTACTGGTAATTGACATTGATATTGCTCTCTAAGAATGCTGCCAGAACCCGGTTTAAGCTTCCTACTTCATCTTCTACTTCAATGCCGAGTACATTGGTAAGGCGGCATAAGTAACCGGCCTCAGTCAGAATTTCCTGTGCTTTTTCCGGATTGGTAACCACCATGCGGATGATTCCGTATTCCGCACTGTCATTTGTGACAGAACCCAAAATATTGATATCGGCATCCGTCAAAATTCCGGTAACGATCTTAAGCGCACCCTTTTTATTTTCTGCGTATACAGAAACCTGCTTTAACATGTTCTATTTCCTCACTTTCCATTTTCCAACGATTTATCTATTTTCATACAGATTTTTAGTTTTCTTCTTTTATTTTAAACGAAAAATAAGATTCGTCAACATGTTATTCTTTTAGAGTGCAAAAGTTTTCAGTATTTTATCGGTGCTTTTTATCTATGCTTCCAATGCACGGATCAGATTCACCATCTCGATGGCACCGGTCGCGCACTCATACCCCTTATTTCCAGCCTTACTGCCTGCACGCTCGATTGCCTGCTCAATGTTATCGGTGGTCAGCACACCAAACATCACCGGAATGTCACTGTTTAAAGAGACATTTGCAATCCCCTTGGAGACTTCACTGCATACATAATCATAGTGGCTTGTGCTTCCACGGATCACGGCACCCACACAGATTACCGCATCATACTTTTTGCTTTTCGCCATCTTCGACGCGATCAGGGGGATTTCAAAGGCACCTGGCACCCACGCGATATCGATATCTTCCTCTTTGACATCGTGGCGTTTTAAACCATCCAGTGCCCCGCCAACCAGCTTTGATGTAATAAATTCATTAAATCTTGCTGCCACAATTCCTACACGGATTCCTTTTGCTACTACATTTCCTTCCAGTACTCTCATATGTTTGTCCTCTTTCTTCATAATATATTATAAAATGATATAGCAACAGATTTTTTTACCCTCTAATACCGCAGCAGATGCCCCATACGCTGCTGCTTGGTCCGCAGGTAAAACAGATCGTATTTCGTCGCGCTCATCTGGATCGGCACACGCTCTTTGATGGTCATGCCAAACTCCGAAAGCTGATATACTTTATCCGGATTGTTGGTGAGCAGGCGCATGCTCTTTACTCCAAGATCCCGCAGGATCTGTGCACCGATGTAATATTCCCGCTCATCCCCGGCAAAACCAAGTGCCAGATTAGCCTCCAGGGTATCCATGCCCTTTTCCTGCAGTTCATAGGCCTTCAGCTTGTTGATCAGACCGATGCCGCGTCCTTCCTGCCGCATGTAAAGGAGAATGCCACGTCCTTCTTTTTCAATCTGGGTCATGGCTGCCGCAAACTGCTGGCCACAGTCACAGCGCAGGGAACCAAACGTATCGCCGGTCAGACATTCCGAATGAATCCGGCAAAGGACATCTTCCCCATCTCCAATCTCCCCTTTTACCAGTGCGACATGATGTTCGCCATTTAATCGGTTTACATAGCCGTAAGCCACAAATTCTCCGTATTTGGTCGGCATTTTCGTCACAGTCACCCGGTCAACCAGCTGATCCTGGAATTTCCGGTAATTTTTCAGGTCCTGGATCGTGATGAATTTTAAGTCCCATGTTTTTGCCAGTTCCTGCAGTTCGCTGGTGCGCATCATGGTTCCGTCCTCCCGCATGATCTCACAGCAAAGCCCGCATTCCTTTAATCCGGCCAGGCGGCACAGATCCACGGTAGCTTCCGTGTGTCCTTCCCGTTCCAGAACACCATTCTTTTTTGCCAGCAGCGGGAACATGTGTCCCGGTCTGCGAAAGTCCTCCGGCTTTGCATCCTCTGCCACACAGCGCATGGCCGTGACGGAGCGCTCTGCTGCGGAAATTCCGGTCGTCGTATCGACACAATCAATCGAAACCGTAAACGCTGTCTCATGGTTGTCTGTATTATTGGTCACCATCTGAGGAATCTGCAGTTTCTTTACATATTCCTCGGACATCGGCATGCAGATCAGTCCTTTTCCATGGGTTGCCATGAAATTGATATTTTCCGTCGTGGCAAACTCTGCCGCACAGATGAAATCTCCCTCATTTTCCCGGTCCGGATCATCGGTCACCAGAATGATATGTCCTTTGCGAAGTTCTTCTAACGCTTCTTCTACGGTATTGTATTGAAATGCCATAATTTTTCCCTCCTGCCTTGCGTTTTATTAAAATCCATATTGGGTCAGAAATTCTTTTGTAATTTTGCTTTCTGTCTGTTTTTGTCTGGAATCTGGTTGTTCTGGACATTTGCACTCTGTCATTCCCCCACCCAGCAGCCGCTCCACGTATTTCCCGATGATATCATTCTCCAGGTTCACTTTATCTCCTTCTTTCCGCTCTCCCAAAGTTGTCACGGCATTGGTGTGCGGTATCGTGGAAACGGAAAAAGATTTCTCCGTCACCGATGCCACAGTCAGGCTGATCCCATCGATCGTAACGGATCCCTTTTCCACAATATAGCGAAGAATTGCCGGGCTGGCTTCCACAGTATACCAAATTGCATTATCATCCCGCGAAATCTTCCGGATCGTTCCGGTTCCATCCACATGGCCACTTACGATATGACCGCCAAACCGCCCTCCTGCTGCCATTGCCCGCTCCAGGTTCACGTGCATGCCCGGTTTTGCACCTTTTAAGGAAGAACGGTTTAAGGTTTCATGCATTACGTCTGCCGTAAACCCGGAAGTGTCCAGATTCGTTACCGTCAGGCAAATCCCATTGACTGCAATGCTGTCGCCCACTTTGGTACCGGCAAGCACCTGTTTTGCCTGAATGGTCAGCGCCGCCGAATGTGCACCCCAGGTAATCCGTTTTAACGTTCCAATCTCTTCAACGATCCCCGTAAACATCCTGCACCTCGCTTTCCACTAGGAAATCCTCGCCCAGCTTTCGGATTTCTCTGACCTTCAGCCGGACCGCTTCCGAAGGATCTGCCACACCAGGCCCCTCCACCGGCGTTTTGGCTTTTGCACCGCCAAACAGCTTCGGTGCAAGATAAGCATGTACTTCTTTGACAATCCCGCTTTTTAACGCGGACCAGTTTAAGGTACCGCCTCCCTCCAGCAAAATACTGTCGATCTGTTTTTCGCCAAGCAGCTTCATCAGGTCCTTGAGATTCACATGCCCCTCTTCCTCTGAAACTGGCAAAATCTGGCAGCCCGCCTGTTCATAGGGAAGATATCGTTTTTTGTCCGTCTCGCAGACAGCCAGAATTGTAGGAATTTCCCTCGCGGTCTTTACGATTCTGGATTCCATCGGAGTTTTTAAGTGTGTATCACAGATGATCCGGACCGGATTTCTTCCTCCCGGCATGCGGCAGTTCAGCAATGGATCATCTGCCAGTACGGTATTGACCCCCACCATGATGCCACAGTAACGGCTGCGCTCCCGCTGCACCCACGCCCGTGCCTCCTCGCCAGTAACCCATTTGGATGCCCCGGTATATGCCGCAATTTTCCCATCCATGGTCATGGCATATTTTAAAACCACATAGGGAGTTTTTCTGCGGATGTAATGGAAAAACACCGGATTTAGCGCATCGCATTCTTCTTTCAGCACATGGGTTTCTACCAGAATGCCGCGTTCCCGCAAATACTGGATTCCCTTTCCGGCAACCAGTGGATTCGGATCATCCGATCCCACAAAAACCCGCTTGATCCCCGCCTGCACGATTGCCTCTACGCAGGGAGGCTGTTTTCCATAGTGGCAGCATGGCTCTAACGTGACATAGAGGTCTGCCCCCTCCGTCGGCTCCATACAGGCACGGAGCGCATTGCGCTCTGCATGAAGTTCCCCATACCGCGCATGGTATCCTTCCCCGATGATTCTCCCGTCTTTTACCACCACGGCGCCTACCATCGGATTCGGACTGGTCCAGCCTTCGCCTTTTTTCGCCAGTTCCACTGCCCGGCGCATATAATCCTGTTTTGTCAAAGACTCCTTCCTCCATTTCCTGTTCGCATAAGTATCAAGCAGAAGGATGGTTAACGTCAGATGCACCACAGATACTTCTGAGTTATGCAATACAGAAAAAAGCAGATCCAAAGAATCAATATTCTTCAGAACTTGCTTTTCTTTTTGTACTGTTTTTCCGTTATTTTTGAATTTTCCGTATCCTGTAAACCATTTTCCAAATCATGAAAAAGAACTCTCTTTGTTCCTGCTCACGAAATCACGAAAAATGCGATCTGCATGTTCCATTTGTTTCATAAAACACAATTCCTATGAAATAAAAGAAGCTCTGAAATTTTCATTCCAGAGCGGTTATCACAAATACGGTATTTTCAAAAATATAAGAAATACACGATCATTCTTCTTTCATCCAGACTATACTGTCGGCTTCGGAATTGCACCGAATCATGCCTTGCGGCTCGTGGGCTTTACCACCGGTGGAGAATTTCGCTCCGCCCTGAAGACTTTATGCTTTTTACGAGTGGTATTATTGCACATTTCTATAGGAAAGTCAAGATATGGTGTAAAATTGGTGTAATCCTGTGTGAATCCAGATTCATGAAACTATAACAGGTCCAAAAGCACATCATAAAGCTGGAAATTATTGTTTACAACCAGCAGCAGCTTTTCTTTTGCACCATTCAGCTGATGAAACAGCTTCCGCACAGTATGATTTTCGGAGCGCAAATATTTATTCTCATCATAGAAATACTGCTCATCCAACATCACTGCCAAGCAATCCGGTGTTTTTCCTGTTACCATATGTTCTGACAAAAGTTGATATCCCTGTTCTTTTGCATACTGAATCAAATTTTCTGCTTCCTGGTTATTGTTGGCATAAAACACAGTAACATTTGGAAAGTGTCTGGTAACTTTCCGCTCTGGAAGATGCATCATATTTTGAATAAAAGCTGAAAGTTCCGCATTGGTCCGGATCCGATTTGTCAGACGAAACATCCAAACCTCAGCAAGATTTTCCAACTCCTGTTTTATGCTTTGATCCGCTTCTTCCGGTGAAACCGGGCTCTCATCGTCACTGGAAAAAATAACCGGACGACTTCCAGCCAGGTTTACAATCCTATGTAATACATCCTGACTCAGTAAATGTGCTTCATCAACCAGAACGGCACTGTACTCATCTAATTTTGTTTCTTCTGTAATTTGCGAATCCGAAATCCAGATCATACGCAGCAGGCGTTCATGAAGTTTTTTCCATTTCTGCCCGGAAGTTCCACAGTGAATCATGCAGACCTTTTGCCGGACAGAAAGTTTCATGGCAATGTCATACAGGAGCAAGGTTTTTCCCGTTCCTGGAAGCCCAGAAAACCAGTAATACCCTCTTCGTTCTGTCCTGATTCTTCTTAGAATCTGCCGTTCGATATCTTTCTGCTGCGCTGTCAGAAAATATTCCTTTCTCAGGAAACGTTCAGGCTGTGTCAGCGGCGAGATCAGATACCATTCCGCCTGAAACAATGTTTCCAGATTTCCCGTGTATTCTGGGCTTTTCTCCTGCAATTCCTCACACAACTGTTTCCAGTCTGTGTCAGCAATATGGTCATGATTTGTCAGACGCACCAACCGGTTCTGACTGCTGATGTAAGTGTAAGATTTGATCGGTTTTCCAAGTACAGACAAATAATAGCGGTTCTGTATCAGCTGCCTGCGTATGGCATCTTCGGAAACCGCACCGCTTTTCAGTTCAATGTTTACAATCTGGTTTTCCTTCACCTGGAGCAGGTCAAATTCCTTTCCAAGCCGTGGAATCTGAAAGGAGTAGAAAAAGCGCAGGCGGTATACATGCTCCATATGAGCTTCCAGCTGATCTACCAGGGCTTTCATGCTATTCAGTTCCCATGTACGAAACTTCAGTGGCTTTTCTCGTTCAGATAAATGATACTCCAGTTTGGTAAGATTGGTCAGGTTCTGTTCTCTTGTCAGTGCATAAATTGGTATTGACTTCATTGTTTCCTTACTCTCTCCGCTATATTCTTCCAGTTTTGATTCATCTGCGCTTTGCCTCTGGCTTTACTGCCCCAATAGCCAGGATGCCTTTCATAGCTTCATCATACCACACAAACAAATCCCGAACAATCTGCCATTCTAATTTGACCTGATTCTTTTTTCTCCATTTTCCTTTTCTCCTCCGCTATTCAGTGCTATAATGAAACGGCAAAGCAGTCACGTGACTTCGTCACGGAATCGACTGCACAAACGGAGGTTAACCCACATGAATTTACAACAATCAATCCTAGAAAACCTTGATATAAATTATTCTTATACGCTGGCGAAGCGCATGGAACAGTTCCGCTCCAACCCAGTGCTTGGTTACCGGCCGGCCGGTTCCAAAGCAGAATTTGAGACCGGCGAAATGCTGAAACAGGAAATGGAAGCCATCGGTCTTTCCAACGTCACGAAAGATGCCATAAAGGTAGACGGCTGGGAATTTAAAAAGGCAGTGCTTTCCTATACCGATGAAAATGGGACCCGGCACGAGATTCAGCTCGGTGCTTACCAGACCACCTTTGTGACCGATGGTCCGAAAGACTTTTCCCTGATGTATCTCGGAAAAGGAACTGCTGCCGACTACGAAGGCAAAGACATTACCGGGAAGCTGGTTCTGGTCGACATCAACCAGCGAGACGAATGGTGGATCAATTATCCGGTCTATCAGGCTCATTTAAAAGGTGCTGCCGCGCTGATCGCTGTACAGAGCGGCGGCTACGGCGAGATTGACGATGAGGCGCTGAATGCGCAGGATATCGCCGGACCGGAAAATGCGCCTGCGTTTTCTATCTCCAGAAAAGATGCAGACCCGTTAAAGAGTCTGCTCCTTGCAAAAGAAGCTGCTTCTAACACACACATAGATGCGGATGCCCCTGCAGGCGATACCGCGCTTACTTCCGAGATTACCGTAACCCTGGATGCAGACAGCCGCGTAACCCGTGACTGCACCACTTACAATATCGTGGGATCGATTCCGGGAAAGCATGCAGACCGTATGATCCTGTTATCTGCCCACTATGACTCTTACTTCAGTGGTTTCCAGGACGATAACACCGCGGTTGCGCTGATGTTTGGAATCGCGAAAGCACTTTTAAAAAGCGGCATGAAGCCAAACAACACCATTGTAATCTGTGCGATGGCTGCAGAGGAATGGGGGGTTGTAGACTCCAACTTCGACTGGTCGACCGGCGCTTACGAGCAGGTGTTTACCGCGCATCCGGAGTGGGTTGGAAAGGTCATCGCCGATTTAAACTTTGAGCTTCCGGCGCTTGCACACGGCACCCGTGCCCGCATCCGCAGCTGCTACGAATATACCCGCTTTTTGGAGGAATATCTTTCCGAACTTCCAGATCTGACCCAGGCATACCCGGAGGAGACCCGCATTACTTCTCCGATTGAGACCTGGTCGGATGATTTTTCCATGGCAATTGCCGGAATTCCGTCCATGGTCAATGACTTTACCGGCGGCAGCTTTATGGAGACCCATTATCATTCCCAGTTTGATAACGATGCATTTTATGACGAGCAGGTTTACCGGCTTCACCACGAGCTGTTTGCCCTTCTTGTCGCTGCCCTGGACGAGACCTGCGTGATCCCGTTATGCTCTGCCCCGGTTATGAAACGTGCATTAGACGGATATGCCGCATCCAAAGAGATTCTCCGCCCATTTGTTGCCATGGACCTGATCAGTCCCATGACACTGGCCTCTCTCGTGGAAAAAATCGCGAATCTGGAAGACATGTTAAAGCATGCACAGGAAGTTGCAGAAGACCGTTATGAATCCCGCATGCATACAAACAGCCGTTACCAGGAGCTTCTGGCCGAAGGAAAAACAGAGGAAGCCGAAGTCTTATTTAGCGAGTCAAGGGAAGCCGAGCAGGAAGCTTTGAGACGCTTCAAGTGTGCGCAGGATGAGCTGGTCCGCATTGACTGGTATGGAAATGTGCACTATCCGCACGAAATCCTGCTTCAGAATATCCGCCTCATCGGAGGAGCGATCGCAAACTTAAAAGAGCAGAAGCTCTCTTCTGCCCTTCGCAAACTCTACCAGGTCGATAACAATGCTTACGCATTCATGTTCGATCAGGAAGTTTATGACCACTTTACCGATTATGTATTAAACCAGCCGCAGAACCGCCTGAAATGGGGATACAAACGCCTGATGCCGCATGAGAACCTGTATGCTCTGGTGAAAACACTGCTGGCGCAAAAAGAGACTGCCCCGGAGGAGCTTCAGCTTTCTGCGCAGATCAGTCATCTGGAACGGATCTTCCAGGACCAGTGCCGTCTGCTGATCCAGACGACAGACCGGATCCAGTGCCTGGTTCATGACCAGTTTTTAATCTGACGATACCAGAAGCAAAACAGACGAAATCCGATATACTACATATTACCAAACAAAAGAAAGGACAGACGGTCTCCCGTCTGAACACATTATGGAAAGCGATAAACTATACCGCGTACAGCGTGAAGACCTGCCGAAACTGGAAAAACTTTTATATACCTGCTTCAAGCATGATCCGCTCTATGAGACCCTGATCCCGGATCCGGAAATCCGGGAACGCCTCATGCCTGAGCTTTTCCACTGCGATATGGACGAATTTTATGAAACCTGTGAGATTTTTTCGGACAGTGCAGATTTAAACGGAATCCTGGTGGTTTCCGATGAAGCGGAGCCTTACAACATCTTCCAGTTTTACTTTGCAGAAGCGCGCGCAACCCTTCAGACCGATACCTATCTCATCAAAGAGGATCCATCGTTAAAAACCTTCCATAACTTTTTAAAGGGTGGCGATTACTTAAACTCCAGCTGGACAGACCAGCTTCATCAGAAGCAGCGGCTTCACATCATCTATCTGGCTGTCGATCCAAATATGCAGCACCACGGCATTGCAGCGCACCTCATGCAGGAAGCCATCGATTATGCCGATGAACACCGCATGATGATTTCGCTGGAAACACACAATGAACATAACGTGGAATTCTACAAAAATCTTGGTTTTAAGGTTTATGGGATCATGAAGCAGAATTTCCCGTTAAAGCAGTACTGCATGATTCGTGAGATCCAATAAATGAAAAAATCATAGACAAAACCCCAGGGAACATATCATATCACACTGTCCCTGGGGTTTTGTTTTCTCATTTCAGTGCCAGAAGTTCTGCACTCATCACACTGGCTGCCTGATCGTTTAAGTATCCACATGCTTCCATGCGGCTGATTACCTTCTGCTGACGTTTTTCAGCCAGGGCCAGGTTTTTGCTTGGTGCATATCTGGACGGTGCGTTTGGCACGCCTGCCAGAAGTGTAGCTTCGTAATCATTCATCTGGGAAGCCGATTTTCCGAAATATCCTTCGCTGGCTTCTCCGATGCTGTAATAGCCATCTCCAAAATAGATGCTGTTGACATAGAGCTCTAAAATCTCATTTTTTGTATACTTCTGCTCCAGCTCGAATGCCAGAAATACTTCTGCCGCTTTGCGTTTCATGGTTTTTTCCTGGGAGAAGTAAAGATTCTTTGCAAGCTGCTGGCTAATGGTGCTTCCACCCTCTACGTAACGGCCTGCCTTTAAATCGTTGAACATAGCCCGTCCAATGGCGATCAGATCCAATGCCCCATGCTCATAGAAACGGTGATCTTCGACTGATATCACAGCCTGTACATAAGTCTCCGGCAATTCCTCTATGGAAGTAAAATTCTCCTGGCTGCGGATTTTTGCAACCTTTTCTTCCAGACTTACTTCTTCTACTGCGTTTTTGTATAAACCATAGCCCTCTCCGGCTAAGCTAAATCCACATCCTGCAAAGATCGTGCAGGCAAATGCAAACATCCATTTCGCAATTTTCATTCTGCTCATCATAAAAAGCCCCCTCATCTGCGCTGTCTGAATTCTGTCTTGTTTTCTTATGACATCATTCTAGCACAATGAAGGGGCTTAAGACTTTACCGTTCCCTTAGCGATTCTGACACTATTCCTACAATTCTGACGGGAATTGGAACATTCTGACAAAAATCTTACATTCCGTCAAGAGATTTGTTCTTTTCACGGTACTGTTCTGCCCAGACTGCCTTTCCTTCGTTCAAAGAACGCTTTACATCCAGAATCCGCTGATTTTCTGAACCGCGGAACTTCAGGCTTAAATTTTTTTTCTCTTCTTCGAATTTTCCATCGACCATCACATCAAACAGCGGAACCAGTTCCCGGGTTATCCTGGATTCTTTCATCATTCGCCCAAGAACGTCTTTTTCAAAATCATATCCGCTGAAGCACCAGATGCTTTTGTCCGGAAAACGTTTTTTTAATTCTTTTACAAATGGAAGCAGTCCCTCCTGATTTTCCGGCTCCATGGGTTCGCCGCCAAGCAGGGTGATTCCCTCCATATAGTCATGATCCAGATACGAAAAGATCTGTTCCCAGATTTCTTCTGTAAAGGGTTCACCATAATGAAAATCCCAGGCCTGGGCATTAAAACAGCCTTTACAGTGGTGCGTGCAGCCGCTGACAAACAGCGACACACGCACGCCAGGACCATTTGCAATATCAACTGGTTTGATTGTTGCATAGTTCATACTCACCACTCCTCATTAACCTGCGAACTGACTGTTGTAGAGGTTCGCATAAAAACCATTCTGGGCAAGCAGGGATTCATGGGTGCCCTGCTCAATAATGTGACCATCTTTCATAACCAGGATTACATCGGCCTCACGGATCGTGGAAAGACGGTGCGCCACAATGAAACTGGTACGTCCTTTCATCATGGTCGCAAACGCTTTCTGGATCCGGATCTCCGTACGGGTATCGATCGAGGAAGTTGCCTCGTCCAGGATCAGCATTGGCGGCAGGCACAGCATCACGCGGGCAATGCAAAGAAGCTGTTTCTGACCCTGGGAAAGATTTCCTCCATCCTCCGAGATCACGGTATCATATCCCTGCGGCATACGCTTGATAAAGCTGTGGGCATGCGCCTCTTTTGCTGCCTGAATGATTTCTTCCTCGGTTGCATCCGGTTTTCCATAAGCGATGTTCTCCCGGATTGTTCCTGCTTTCAGCCAGGTTTCCTGAAGTACCATACCATAGTTGGTACGCAGACTCTTTCTGGTGACATGACGGATATCTTCGCCAGACACTTTGATAGAACCGCTGACCACATCGTAGAAACGCATCAGCAGATTGATGATCGTTGTCTTTCCACAACCAGTCGGTCCTACGATTGCAATACGCTGTCCCGGCTTTACATCGAGGTTTAAGTCCTCGATCAGGGATGTATCCGGAGTGTAAGAGAAATTGACATGTTCCAGTTTCACACTGCCGTCTACATTCTGAAGCGTGACCGCATCTGCATCTTCCGGGGTAAACTGCGGCTCGTCGATCAGCTCAAACACACGAGCTGCGCACGCCAGCGCATTCTGCAGCTCTGTTACCACGCCGGAAATCTCATTGAACGGTTTGGTATACTGGTTTGCATAGCTTAAGAATGCAGAAAGCTGTCCGACTGACAAAAGCCCACGGATTGCTGCAAAAGCGCCTGCTACGCCAACGCTGGCATAGACGATGCTGTTGACAAAACGGGTTGCCGGATTCGTAATGGAGGAGAAGAAAATAGCCCGGAGGCTGTAGCCCTGAAGGCGTCCATTGATCTCCTCAAAACGTTTCTGTGCTTCTTCCTGATAGCCAAATGCCTGCACGACTTTTTCATTTCCTACCATCTCGTCTACCAGGGAAGTCAGCTCACCTCTGGTCTTTGACTGCAGCTGGAACATGGAATAGGTCTTCTTGGCAATAAAACTCGCTACACACAGGGAAAGTGGTGTCACACAGACCACAACCAGCGTGATGAACGGATTTACCATAAACATAAAGCCAAGCGTACCAAGGATTGTCAGCACACCGGTAAATAACTGGGTGAAGCCCATCAGAAGTCCCTCAGAGAACTGGTCGATATCTGCAATGATCCGGCTGATCACATCGCCGTACTGATGGGAATCGATGTATTTGAGCGGAAGAACTTCCAAATGGTTAAATGCTTTGGTACGGATATCCTTTACCACCCGGTACGTGATCTGGTTATTGATATGGTTCATCAGCCACTGGGCCAGGGCCGTAATGGCAATGATCACTGCAATTTTCCGAAGGATCACAAACAGTCCTGCAAAATCCACATTGCCCGGACCTAGGATCAGGTCTACGCCCTCTCCGACCAGAATCGGCGCATACAGCGTAGTCGCTACCGTCACGGCTGCAAGGACCAGAGAAAGGACTACAAGCCACTTATAGCTGCCAATGTAATTCAGGATCCGCTTTAAGGTCGATTTGTGTTTTCCGATATCAAGTTTTGCCACCTTACTGCACCTCCTCTTTAGAAAGCTGGGACAGACAGATCTCGCGGTATACTTCACAGCTTTCATACAGTTCTTCATGCGTACCGATACCCACTGCGGCACCATCGTCCAGAACCACAATCTGGTCTGCATGGCGAATCGTGGTCGCACGCTGGGATACGATAAACACGGTCATGTCTTTTGTGCCGTTCTGGATCGCCATACGCAGCTTTGCATCGGTTGCAAAATCCAGGGCAGATGCACTGTCATCCATAATTAAAATTTCCGGATCACGCACCAGGGCACGGGCAATGGTCAGACGCTGTTTCTGTCCGCCGGATAAATTCTTTCCGGCCTGGTCAATATAAAGATCCAGTCCTTTTTCCTTGCTGTCTACAAACTCGCGGGCCTGGGCAATATCAAGTGCACGGTAAATTTCCTCGTCAGTAGCATCTTTTTTGCCCCATTTCATATTTTCACGCAGAGTGCCTTTAAACAGGATGGCTTTCTGCGGAACGACACCAATCTTTTCGCGCAGGGTTTCCAGCTTGTAATCTTTGACATTCACACCATCTACCAGGACTGCACCTTCCCGCACATCATAAAAACGCGGGATCAGGTTCACCAGGGAAGATTTTCCGGATCCGGTTCCGCCGATGATACCGATGGTCTGACCTCTCTTTACGGTTAAACGGATATCCGTCAAAGAATCTGCCTTTGCTCCTTTATAAAGAAAATTCACATGGTCAAACTGAACTTTTGCCGGCGCTTTCTGCGGATCTGCAGACACCTCCGGTGTTTTCTCCATCCCTTCGGCCGGACTTACAATGCTGCTCTTTTCATCCAGAACCGTGTTGATCCGGTTTGCACAAGCCAGAGCTTTGGAGATGGAAATGATCAGGTTTGCCATCTTGATCAGCTCAACCAGGATCTGGGACATATAGTTTACAAGTGCCACCGTCTGACCCTGTGTGATGATTCCTGCATCTACCTGCTTACCAGAAATCCAGACAACTGCAATGATCGCAAGGTTGATGACAACGTAGGTCAGCGGATTCATCAGTGCAGAAATTTTTCCTACAAAAACCTGGAATTTCACCAGCAGACTGTTGGATTCATCGAAGTTTCTGATCTCATCTTCCTGCCGGTTAAACGCGCGGATGACTCTTGCGCCGGTTAAGTTTTCCCGTGTAGCCTGGGTTACACGGTCCAGCTGTTTCTGTACTTTTTTATACAGCGGCATGCTGATCAGCATGATGCCGAATACAATGACACAAAGAACCGGAATCGCCACAACAAAAACCATGGCTGCTTTTACATTTACCGTAAATGCCATGACCATGGCGCCAAACACAACAAACGGAGAACGAAGGAGCAGGCGCAGCGCCAGATTCATGCCGGACTGTACCTGGTTAATATCGCTGGTCATACGCGTGATCAGCGTAGAAGTTCCGATCGTATCCTGCTCACTGTAAGACAATCTTCCAATATGGGCAAACAGGTCGTTTCTTAAGCCCGTGGCAAACCCGACGGCTGCCTTTGCCGCAAAATACTGGGCGGTGATGGAACATGCCAGACCGATAAATGCCAAAAGGAACAGCATTCCTCCCATTTTCAGGATATAACCTGTATCCTGATTTCTGATACCTACATCAACAATCTGTGCCACAACCAACGGCACAAACAATTCAAAGCTGGCTTCTAACATTTTAAAGAGCGGAGCCAGCACCGACTCTTTTTTGTAGTCGTTCAAGTAATGCAACAACCTCTTCATGGTACCCCTCCTGTTATCTTAGGTTTCTGTTTTGCATCCCGCAAAAGAGGATTTTGTTATTATACCACCTTTTTCCAGTCCATACAAGAAGCGATCCTTGCCATATTTTTATCTGCGTGATACTATGATGTTATAAATTTGGAGATGACGGTTTGTAAGCACAGTCTGTCCAATGCGAAAGGAACTTTCCATCTATGATTTCTCTGTTTTTTCACTGTAAACACATATGGGACCGGTGCGTAAAGGATGAAATTACCGTGTATGCGGCACAGGCATCCTTTTTTATTGTAACCGCCTTTTTCCCTTTTATCATGCTGCTTTTAACTCTGATCCAGTGTCTGCCCAATGTCGGCAAGTCTGATCTGCTCGCCGTCATGGTCCGCATCATGCCGCAAATGCTGCACTCCCTGATCGTAAGCATTGTTGATGATCTGTATATCAAATCTCCCGGCACCATTTTGTCGGTAACTGCCCTGACTGCCCTCTGGTCTGCTTCCAAGGGGATGCTTGGCATTGAGCGCGGATTAAACCGGATCTATGGGGATTTCAAACGGCGCAACTATGTGTTCCAGCGGCTGCTATGCTCCATGTATACCCTTATTTTTATGCTGGTGTGTGTGATGTCCCTGGTTCTTCTGATCTTCGGAAAAAACATTGAACGTCTCCTGTTCCGGTATCTTCCGATCCTTGCACCGGCTGCCCGCCTTATCATCAGTCTGCGTGCCCTGTTTGCCCTGGCTGTATTCCTGTTTACCTTCGTCGGGCTTTATACCATTGTTCCGGCAAAAAAGCAAAAACCGCGGCAGCAGCTTGCGGGAGCTGTTTTCACCGCGGTCGGATGGCTTATTTTTTCCTATGCCTTTTCCATTTATTTTACGCACTTCAGCAATTTTTCTTACATGTACGGAAGCCTGACAGCCGTTGTCCTGCTCATGCTGTGGCTTTATATCTGTATCTGTATTCTTTTCATCGGAGCAGAAATAAACGGATTTCTGGAGAAATCACACTATCATATTTAACTTTTAAACACTCCCGGTTCCAATGTCAGCGAACGCGTCCCTTCCTTTATTCATGCAGTCTGCGAATGATCTTAAAAATGATCGTGCCTTCCATGACCGTCGGCTCATGATACGCATAAAATACGATTCCGTCGGTCGGTGAAAGGATCTGACTGATCGTCTCACCTTCCAGTGGATCGATAATGGAAGCCAGTACTTCTCCCCGGTGTACTTCCTGCCCTGGTTCCACATGTCTGCGGTACAGACCCGGAAGATCATTTTTTACATTGGTCAGATCGTCTTCCCGCAGGACACTCGCAATATAGCCGCTGTGGCTGGTATAGCGCAGAATCCCCATGCGGGTCAGGAAACGCAGAACCGAAGCCACCGCCATGCGGGCTGCTTTTTCGTCGATCACTGAGGTGGCGCTGGTATACACAGAAAACGCATTGGTATTCCAGATCTGCCAGTTGTAATTCAGGGTTGCCGTATCGATCGGCTCCGGATGGCGGATCACCACATAAGGCAGACCGAACAGATTCGCCAGGCTGGCATTCTGGTATCCGGTATCCATCATACGCACATGCGGGACAAAATCGCCCGGCAGGTAAAAACTGGTAAACTGGATTCCGTAATTGTATCCCTGAATCGCCTCAAATACACCTGCTGCGATCCGCTGGGTCGTCTCACCGGCATTGTACCCCGGAAACATCCGGTTAATGTCGGTATTATCCGTTGCCCAGAAGCGCTTTCCGATGTTCATGGAACTGTGGTTGACCGAAGGAATGACTAAAATCTCATTGTCATGCACGATCGCGCCCTTTTCCTCCAGTTCTTTCAATGCTTTTACAAGCTGGGAACAGATGTAAAGCTGCTGCACTTCATTGCCGCGCATGGCACCCACGATACAGGCAGACTTTTCCCCTTTTCCAAAATGGAAGCCATAAACATCCATATCATCCCGATAACAGTTTTCCAGCGTGAATACTTTTTCTTTCCTCAATGGTAGTCACCTCCCAGCACGCGTGCGATCAGGGAACCGCAGGATACCACCGGATATTCACGCAGGGTGAAAAGCATCCCGTGAATCGATGCCTTGACTTCCTGCGCCACATCCCCAGTCAGCGGATTCAGGATCCGGCCGATGAGTTGTCCCTGTTCTACATTTTTCCAGTGCTCCACGCATGGTACAAAGATGCCCGGATGCTCCGCATTTAAGAACCCAACTTCCCCGTCATCGGAAACGATCGGTTCCTTTGGCTCGATCACATCGCCATCCCAGATTCCCATGTCTTTCATAACACAGAAAATACCATCGGTAAGCTGATGACAGAAGCTTTCCGTAATCCGCATGCCGACACCCATTTCCACCACGACCGTCGGCACTCCGATGGTGTTTAAACTGTGGGCCAGCGTGGATTCCAGAACCGTGGCAGCCGCATGAACCCACACAAAATCCAGATTCAGACGCGTGGCAAATGGCAGAAGCGTCTCTTTGGTATTGACATTGACACGCGCCTGCGGAATTTCCCTCAGGAAAATATTGCTGGCGTGAATATCGATGCAAAGGTCTGCACCGGCGATATCCTCCACAATTTTTGCTGCCACATGCTCCGCCACGGAGCCTTCCTCGCTTCCCGGAAAGATCCGGTTCATATCCAGGTCAAACATAGGAATTCCCCGGGATATGGAATCCACGCCCAGGGGATTTAATGCGGGATAGATCTCTACGATTCCCTTTAAATGTTCTTTTTGTTCTTTCAGGATCCGGTTGATCTCATAACACACATACTGACCCTCCAGTTCGTCTCCATGCGTGCCGGTCACAATACAGATCCGTTTTTCCTTTCCGTTTTTTTGCTCCGGTTCGATCACATGTTTCAAGATCCGGAGCTTTTCATCTACAGCAAGTCCTACTTCTGTTACGACTTTTATCGTATCGTCTTGTTTCACGTTTCTTCCACCTTTATATAAATTGTCTGCTATTCAGGCATGTTCAAACAGGAATGACTCTTTGTCTGTTTTGTTCTATGCGCCCGAGAAAACAGGCGCCTGAATTTCATCTCAAGCGCCTTTACTTGCAGTACATATTGCAGATGCACCGGTGCACATCCGCGTATTTACTGAAACTATACACCTGTTTGCATATCTTGTCAATTTGATTTTCCTCTTTACAAACCCATCAGCAGCGTGATAAAATAGCCATGGTTTTATAAGGAGGACTAATATTGGATATCAATTATGAACTTTATAAAGTATTTTACCACGTAGCAAACACCTTAAGTTTCTCGGAGGCCTCAAAACAGCTGTTTATTTCCCAGTCTGCAGTCAGCCAGTCCATCAAGGTTCTGGAAAAGAAGCTGAACCAGCCGCTTTTTATCCGCAGCACAAAACGGGTCCAACTGACACCAGAAGGCGAGATTCTCCTTAAGCATATTGAACCTGCCATGAACTTAATCCGGCAGGGTGAGAACCAGCTTCTGGAAGCCAACACGTTAAACGGCGGTCAGTTGCGTATCGGAGCCAGCGACACCATCTGCCGCTACTATCTGGTTCCATACTTAAAGGAATTCCACCGCCGCTATCCAAACGTGCATATCAAAGTTACCAATCAGACATCCATTGCCTGTGCAAAGCTTCTGGAGTCCGGTCAGGTCGATTTTGCCATCACCAATTATCCGAACTCCGGTCTTTCCAACACACAGAACGTGCGGATCATCCGGGAATTCAAAGATCTCTTTGTCGCAAACGAAGAATATAAGGAATTAAAAGGGAAAACCGTCAGTCTGAAAGACTTAAAGCAATTCCCAATCCTCATGCTGGACCGCAAGAGCACTACCAGCGAATTCCTGCACAGCATGTTCCAGCGCCATCAGCTGGATCTGGTACCGGAGATTGAACTTTCCAGCAACGATCTGCTGATCGACCTTGCACGCATTGGTCTTGGTGTCGCTTTCGTTCCGGATTACTGTATTTCAGAAAATGAGCGCAGTCTCTTCCGTGTTCAGATCGAGGAAGAACTCCCAACCCGTCAGCTGGTTGTCGCAAGCAATGAAAATCTGCCGATTTCCCAGGCCGCAAAACAATTTATGGAGATGCTGTAGCATCTCCATTTCTGTTTCATAAAACGTTCTTGTTCCACAGAAAATTGTCTGTTTCGTAAAAATTGCATTCTGCAAAACAAAGCATACAGCACTCCGCGGATCAGGAAACCGTCTCCCAGAAATTTTGAAGCCACCCGTCCACTGTTTCCCGGGTCACAATGCCATACTCGGTCCACTCGCGCGGGAACAGTTCCTGAATCTCTCTTCGCAGAAACCGGTCATCCAAAAGCAGGATCACGCCCCGGTCTTTGGCTGTCCGGATAACCCGGCCTGCTGCCTGCAATACCTTGTTCATTCCCGGATACTGATAAGCATAATCGTATCCATTTTCCCCCTGTTCATCAAAATACTGCATCAGAATTTCCTGTTCGCTGCACACCATGGGAAGACCCGTGCCTACAATGATCGTTCCTTCCAGACGTTCTGCCTTTAAGTCAATTCCCTCTGAAAAGATTCCTCCAAGTACACAAAGCCCCACAAATGATTGTTTTTTCTGCTCTTCAAATTGTTCCAGAAACTGTTCCCGTTCTTCTTCGGTCATGCGGTTTGTCTGCATCTGCCATCGAAACGTCCCATCGTATTGTTCGTCCAGGATCTGTTCTACCGCTTCCATATAATTATAGGAAGGAAAGAACACCATATAATTTCCGATATGACTATGTGCCAGTTTGGTGATATACTCTGCCACTTTTCCAAATTCCGTACGGTTTCTCCTGGTATAGCGGCTGCTGACATCCTTTGCAATCAGGATCTGTCGTTTTCTGCCGTCAAATGGGGAATTGGCATAAATTGCATAATCCTCTGAATTTCCGCTGAGCAGTTTCTTATAGTATGTCACGGGAATCATGGTAGCAGAAAAGAAAATACCGGCAATTCCCTGCTTAAGACACGCATTCAAACACCGGGACGGATCAATGCAAAACAGATACAGGCAAAATTTTCCATCTGCCTCCAGTTCCGTATAGATCCGGTAATGATCATCCAGTCCATCGTACATATTTAAGAAATGACGCAGGTCGAAATAAAACTGCAGCACCATATCACGTTCCGGGAACTCCCGGTGTTCGTCAAGAAACGGCTCAAATTCTCCCATTACCGTTAATAAATTCGATACCAGAAGATTCGCATCCGGCAGAATCTGATATCCGGCTGACTCCCGCTTCCATTCCAGCAGATTGCGGTTGCAGCGTTCCAGCGCACGTTCCAGGCGGGGCGCCTTCGCCTTTATAATCCGCTTTACCTGCAAAATATCTTCCTTTACCAGACAGGCACTAAACATCTCCCTGGCCCGGTTTACCAGATTATGGGCCTCATCGATCAAAAACAGATAATCCCCCTGGTTTCCATCCGCAAAATATCGCTTTAGCTTTGCATTGGGATCGAACACATAATTATAATCACAGATAATCCCGTCCGCCCAGCTGCTGATATCCAGGCAGAACTCAAACGGGCAGACCTGGTAGTTTTTTGCATATTCCAGAATGATATCCCTGGTAATTCCATGCTGTTCATGAATGATATCATAGACCGCATCATTCACCCGGTCAAAATGTCCCTTTGCGTAAGGACATGCATCCGGATTGCATTCTGGCTTTTCCAATGGACAAAATTTCTCTTTCGCCGTGATCGTGACCGTTGTAAAGCACATTCCCTGTTCCCGGAGCAGGGAAAAACAAGTTTCTGCCACACTGCGTGTAATGGTTTTGGCTGTCAGGTAAAACAGCTTTTCTCCATTTTCATTTCCCATGGATTTCAATGCCGGATATACTACAGACAGTGTTTTTCCGATTCCGGTCGGTGCCTGAATGAACAGATTGCGTTTTCGGATCAGGGCACGGTACACAGACACAGCCAGTTCTTTCTGGCCGGTCCGGTATGCATATGGGAATGCCAGATCCCGCAGGGATTCATTTCTCCGCATGGTGTGCCGGTATAAATATTCCGCCCATTTCACATACTCATGGATCAGTCCCTCAAACCATTCGGTAAGTTCTTCCCTGCTCTTGTCCTGCCGGAAGCGGCGGATTTCCTCTGTTTCCAGATTGCAATAAGTGATCTGAACCGTGATCGTACCCAGATGTTCATGGTCACAGCAATACATGTACGCGTAGCAGAAGGCCTGCGCCAGATGGACCATTGCCGGTTTCTCCAGCAGATGAAGATCCAGATAGATGCATTTGATTTCGTCGATGGTCACACCGGAAACTGCTTCGATCACACCGTCTGCGCGGCCTTCCACCAAAATCCGGTAATCTTCCTGCTCCACGATGTGTTTCATCGCTACTTCTGCGTGGTAATCGGCACCCTGCCGCTTCTGGATTTTCCGGTGCATGCGGCTCCCGGCCTGCATGGCATCCTTTTCTGCTGCCGAAGTCCGGCGATTGTCGATATCGCCGCTGCGCATGACAAATTCTACAAGGTTGCGGACGGAAATGCGGATTGTTTTCTGGTCAGCACTCATGCTGAACTCCTCCTATCGCGTTTTGTATATGCTCAATTCTCTATGAAACGAAAAAAGCGATAAGATCAATCGACCTTATCGCTTAAATCAAGCAGGGGATGAGGGGCTCGAACCCCCATCGACGGTTTTGGAGACCGGTGCTCTACCATTGAACTAATCCCCTATGTTGTTTTCGTTGAGCTTTTTGTTTTTCGTTTCCCTCAACGCTCATTTATAATAGCACGGATTCCTGTATCTGTCAACAAATTTTTTAATTTTTTTGAAAAAAATATATTTTTGATACGAAACCCTGATTTTATGCGAAAAACAGAACGTCAGAAACATGCATTCCTGGCGTTCTGCCTTCCAGCATAGGCATGATAAACGAATCAGATCAGACGGATTGCCTCCCGCACGTTGCTGACTCCGTACAGGGTGATCTTGTCGGTCTTTTTCATTTTATCCAGGGATACCTGCGGCAGGATGCAGGATTCAAAACCTAATTTGATTGCTTCATGAACACGCTGCTCCGCCTGGGATACCGCACGCACCTCTCCTGCCAGTCCTACCTCTCCAAATATAATGCACTTTGGATTGACCGGCTTGTCTTTCATGCTTGATACCAGCGCCAGGATAATCGCTAAATCCAGGGCCGGTTCGTTCATCCGCATACCGCCCGCGATGTTCACATAAGCATCGTAACGGGACATCTCATAGCGGCAGCGCTTTTCCAGAACTGCCATAAGCAGATTGACACGGTTAAAGTCTGTTCCTGCTGCAGTCCGTCTCGGCATACCAAAGTTCGTCTGGGTAACCAGTGCCTGAACCTCCAGAAGGATCGGCCTGGTTCCTTCGATCGAACAGGCAACTACCGCACCGGAGGCTTCCTCTGGTCTTCCGCTCAGCAGATATTCCGAAGGATTCTCAACCTCTTCCAGACCATTCTCCTGCATTTCAAAAACCCCGATCTCGTTGGTCGAACCGAAACGGTTTTTGACGCCGCGCAAAATCCGGTAAGAGGCATTGCGCTCTCCCTCAAAATACAGCACCGTATCCACCATATGCTCCAGCACACGGGGACCTGCTACCACACCTTCTTTTGTCACATGGCCAACAATAAACACAGAAATTCCCATGCCTTTTGCGATCTGCATCAGGACATTCGTGGATTCGCGCACCTGACTCACACTGCCCGGAGCTGATGCCACATCTTCCCGGAACATGGTCTGGATGGAGTCGATGATCACAACTTCCGGTTTGGTCTCCCGGATTGCCTCCTCGATGGTATCCAGGTTTGTTTCGCATAAAAATAACAGTTCTCCGCTGATCGTGCCAATGCGGCTGGCACGCATCTTGATCTGTTTTAAGGATTCCTCACCGGAGATATACAATACCCTGTGACCGTCCCGTGCCAGGTTCCGGCACATCTGAAGAAGCAGGGTCGACTTTCCGATACCCGGATCGCCTCCAACTAAAACCAGGGAGCCGGCAACAATGCCGCTCCCCAGTACACGGTCCAGTTCCGGATATCCGGTAGAGATCCGGTCCTGTTCTTCTATGGACACTTCATCCAGTTTGACAGGCTTTGTCATCGCACGTTGTGAAACCGCGCTTACACGACCGGCAGGTGTTTTCTTTGCCACCGGTTCTTCCACCAGGGTATTCCATTCCTTGCATGCCGGACACTGACCAAGCCATTTGCTGGACTCGAAACCGCATTCTTTACAGAAAAATACGGTTGTCTTTGCTTTTGCCATATATGTAGTTTCCTTCCTGATTCAGGTCTTAACGCTTTACAACCTTCACCTGGCAGGCAACACCCTCATTCAGCTCTACGCTTACAACAAGCTTGCCGCTCATGTTCGTCTTCATGCCGCCAACAGCAACACCGTCCACGTAAACCTCATACTCGGTGTCATCTTCCAGCTGTACGGTGATCTGTGCGTCCTTATCGCCAGATACGGTAAATTCCACACCATCGTGTTTTGCGGAGAAATGCTCCACTGCAGTTCCCGGCACAGACTCATAAACAAAAGAACCGTTGCGCTCTAATTTTGTGATCTCATAAAAGGTTTTGATCTTATATAAATCTCCCGCATGTTCAAAATTGTCAAGTTTGCTCTTGGTGTCTAATTTGTAATTACCGAAGCTGATGGTTCCATCTGCCTCAGAGCGGATTAAAGATTCGATTACTGGCATGTGTTTGCCCTCCTGGTATTTTCATTTTGCATTTTGCTGCTGTAAAAATGCGGCAGTTACCGGACACGCAGCGCGTGAGCAGTAACTTGTGGCACTGCCCGGCAGTGCCACTTCTCATAGAATTATACAACAACCATGGAAATTAATCTAGTTTTTTATCAGTTCTGCCGATAAAAATTTCAGACCCTCTTCCCCTTTGGTGATCGTCACCTCGTCGCCTGCTTTTACCTGTCCGTCCAGAACTGCTTCTGCAAGACCATCCTCTAAAAGATTCTGGATCGCACGGCGCAGCGGACGTGCACCATATTTCTCATCGTAACCTTTTTCTACCAGATACGCTTTTGCAGCGTCATCGACAGTCAGCTTTAAGTTCATCTGGGTCAGGGTCCGTCTGCAGATGCCTTTCAGCATAATATCCACGATCTCTTTCATATGATCCTGGGACAGCTGGTGGAATACGATGATCTCGTCAATCCGGTTCAAAAATTCCGGTTTGAACATTCGCTTGACTTCTTCCATGACACGCTCTTTCATGAAACGGTAGCGTTCCTTCGCATCGTCATTGGATGCAAAACCAAGCCGCTTCGGAGCAATGATGTTCTCCGCACCTGCATTGGAAGTCATGATGAGTACCGTATTCTTAAAATCGATCTTCCTGCCCTGGGCATCGGTAATGTGACCATCATCCAGCACCTGAAGCAGAATATTGAATACATCCGGATGTGCTTTTTCAATCTCATCGAACAGAATAACGGAGTACGGATTCCTCCGCACTTTTTCGCTGAGCTGACCGCCTTCCTCATATCCGACATATCCTGGCGGGGACCCGATCATCTTGGAGACACTGTGTTTCTCCATATACTCCGACATATCAACCCGGATCAATGCGTTCTCCGTACCGAACATCGCTTCTGCCAAAGCCTTGCAAAGCTCTGTTTTTCCGACACCGGTCGGTCCCAGGAATAAGAAGGAACCGATCGGACGCTTCGGATCTTTTAAACCGACTCTTCCGCGGCGGATTGCTTTCGCAACTGCCGTCACGGCTTCTTTCTGACCAACCACCCGCTCATGCAGAATGGATTCCAGCTTTCTGAGCCGTTCCGATTCCTCTTCTGCCAGCTTGCGCACCGGGATCTTCGTCCATCCGGAAACCACATCCGCAATCTCACCTTCCCCGACGATCAGCTTTTTGGATGTTTTTTCCTTCTGCCATTTTTCCCGGATCTTTTCGATTTTTTCCCGTTTTTTCTGCTGACGTTTTTTGATATCGCCGGCCTTTTCGTAAGCCTCTGCCTTAATTGCCTGCTCCTTCTGCGTTTCCAGTTTTTCAATATCCTCTGTCAGGGTTTTGATCTCAGCCGGCTCCACATAGGTAGTCAGACGGATTTTGGAAGCTGCTTCATCGATTAAATCAATGGCTTTATCCGGAAGGAAGCGGTCACTGATATAGCGCGCGGAAAGACGCACGGCTGCAGTCAGGGCTTCATCGGTAATGGTAACTCTGTGATGCTCCTCATATTTCGGGCGCAGTCCCTTTAAGATCTCAATGGACTGTTCTTCCGTCGGTTCCTCTACCACAACCGGCTGGAAGCGGCGCTCCAGTGCTGCATCCTTCTCGATGTATTTGCGATATTCTTCTCTGGTCGTTGCACCGATCAGCTGGATCTCTCCGCGCGCAAGGGACGGTTTTAAAATATTGGAAGCATCGATCGCTCCCTCTGCTCCGCCTGCACCAATGATCGTATGGATCTCATCCAGGAACAACAGCACATTGCCATCTTCTGTCACCTCGGAAATGACCTTTTTAATGCGTTCCTCAAACTCTCCGCGGTACTTGGAACCAGCCACCATTCCAGAAAGATCTAACGTCATAACACGCTTATCCGCAATGGTTTCCGGAACACTGCCGCCAGCGATCATCTGCGCCAGCCCTTCTACTACAGCAGTCTTACCGACACCAGGTTCACCGATCAGACATGGATTGTTCTTGGTTCTTCTGCTTAAAATCTGAACCACGCGCTGGATTTCCTGTTCCCGTCCGATCACTGGATCCAGCTTTCCTTCTCTGGCAAGCTTCGTCAAATCGCGGCTAAAACTGTTTAAAACCGGTGTAGAAGAACTGCTGTCTTTTCCGCTTCTGGATGACTGAAGTTCTTCCTTCGCGTCCGCCCCGTCTTCGCCCATGGCACTGCACAGATCCACATAAAGCTTCTGCAGGCTTACATCCATGGTATTGAGCAGACGGACTGCAGCGCAGTCACTTTCCCGGATCATCGCGATCAGCAGATGTTCGGTTCCGATAAGCGGTGCTTTAAAACGGACGGCTTCCCGGTAGCTCTGATTCAGCACCCGCACTGCACCCGGAGTATATACTGTCTCTCCGATGGTCCCAACATTCTGATTGGGAAAGATCAGCTGACTGATCAGTTCCTTCACCTTCTCGGCTTTGACATCATTTGCCTCCAGGACTCTTGCAGCGACGCCTTCCCCCTCCATGAGAAGGCCGACGAGAAGATGCTCTGTTCCCACATAATTATGCCCAAGCTCATTCGCTGCCTGGGTAGACAGCGCAATGGCATTCCAGGCCTGTTCCGTAAAACGATTTCTGTCTATCAAATTCAGGTCCTCCTTGTATCTAGATCTATCGCTTTGTTACTGTTTACGTATTGCGCAGGCAGCAACAGAATTTCTTGCAGTATAGAAACCCATATCCTGTAACTGTTTTTATGGAAGCAGTTTTGGCAGTTCCGACCTCAGGTAAGACGCTCTTGCCATTTCCAGTTCTTCTCTTCCCAGTGGCCTGGTAGAAAGTTTCTGAAGGTTTGCCGGCTGGATTCCTAACATCAGACGATACACGGCACAGGGTTCTTCCATGCGGATTACCCCGTCTGCGCATCCTGCCATAAGGCGTGACAGAAGAATCATGGCTTCTTTCATGGTCAGCTTTCTGGCATACTTTAAAATACCATAGGCACGGCAGGCATCGTCCTCCCGGGATGTGCGGTTTTTATCCAGCGCAAGTTTTCGCATCTGCTCCTCCTGCGTTGTCAGCTGCAGTGCCACCTTCGCGACCATATCCAGAATTTCTTTTTCTGTCATGCCAAGCGTTTTCTGGTTGCTGACTTCAAAAAGCGCTCCACAGTTTTCTTCGCCTTCCCCATACATTCCTTTTACCGATGCACCGAACCGGGTCATCTCTGTCACCATGCCATTAAACCGCTTGCTCTGGGACAATAGCGGCAGGTGCAGCACCACCGACGCGCGAAGACCGGTTCCGACACTGGTTGGAAATGACGTCAGATAGCCATACTTTTCGTCGTACGCGTAGGGAAAACGCTCATTTAAATAATCATCGATCTGATCTGCCTGTTTCCAGAGTTCATCCAGATGAAGTCCCGATGCAAACAGCTGGATACGGACATGGTCGGTACCATTCAGTACAATTCCCACTTTCTCATCGTCCGATACCATAACGCCTGCCGGTGCTTTTCCGGAAGCGATCGTTGCATTAAACACACGTCTTTCCCGAAGTGCCCTGCGGTCCAGATCACTTAACTCCTGAAGTCTTGCCTGTTCATAATGACGTCCATCGGCACTTCCCAGATCCTTTAAGCCGTCCTCAAGCCGTCCGATCATTTCATCTGCCTGTTTTTCCGTCAATCTGGATGGGAACGCGTAATCTTCCAGGTTCCGGACCAGACGCACGCGGCTGCAGATCACGGCTGGTCTCGCAAGGTTTACTTTCTCAAACCATTTCATCATGCCTGCGCCTCCTTCAATGCCCGGATCTGATCGCGGTATTTCGCTGCTTCTTCATACTCTTCCCTTCGCACTGCTTCACGTAGTTTGGATTCCAGCTGCCGGAGCTGCATTTCTGCTGCAGATTCCGCACCTGTTTCTGCTTTCATTTCCGTTTCACCAGCAAAGAGCCCTGTTTTTTCTTCCACCCGTTCCTTACCCTCTTCAGACTGGTCGGATGAAGTCAGATGAAATGGATCTGCCTTGATCTTCTGGAATTTGGGATGTTTTCCGGTATGGCGGACATTTCCCTGCAGTTGTTTTATTTTATCGTTGATCAGAAGATCAAAAACACTGTAACAATCCGCGCAGCCAAAGCGGCTGTTTTTCACAAAATCATCGTAACTGGTGCCGCACGTCGGACAGACAATCTGACTGGTTTTCTCTTCCTCATCCGCTCCGCCGGGAACGCCCAAAAGTCCGGACAACAGTTTTCCTAATGGAAACTCCCCCTCAAAAATAGCGGAATACGGTCCAAAGTCCATTTCCTTTGCGCACTGGGCGCAATAGTTATGCTCCGTGCGCACTCCGTTTGCAATTTCTGTATACTGAATATTTGCTTCTCTTATTTTACAACGCTCACATAACATGGCACTTCCTCCATATTTGTTTCATAAACAGATTCCTTACGTTTCACTGCCCTGTGTATAGCAGTCATAGATTTCATCTACCAGATCATGAACTTCTTCCCTGGAAATATTTTTACAGACACTCCGTGCCAGGAGCACAGAAAGTTCCTCCCGCAGACGTTCAATCGACCGGATCTTATCGATATCCAGCGCGATCACCGCTCCCCGCCGACGGTCCAGCTTGATAAAGCCCTCCTGTTTTAATACCGTGTAGGCTTTATTTACTGTATGCATATTAATTCCAATATTATCCGCAAGCTGGCGGACGGACGGCAGGGAATCCCCCTCATGAATCCGGTCTGTGGCAATGCCCATAATAATCTGATTCCTGAGCTGGATGTAAATTGCCTCGTCACTTTCAAAATCAATCTTAATGATCATGTATTCACCATCTTTCGCATTCTCTGTTATAGAAATTATATAACAGTATTATAGCAAAAAAAGCGGCGAAGTCAATACACCGCTTTTTTTGCATCCGAAATCTCAGGATTTTTAAAGTTCATCATCCAGGTCAAACACTTCAAAGTCGTCATCTTCTGCAGCCTGATCCTTTGCCGGTTCCTGTTTTTCACTCTGAGCCGATTCGTCTGTCTCAGCTACACTTGCTGCAAGCTGTTTCTTTACCTGATCCAGCTGTACGTCTGCGTCTTTTTGGGGATCCGGGAGATACTCTTCTGCATCGGAAATTTCCAGTTCGTCGTCTTCCGGACCGTAATCTTCCTCGTATTCATCCTCTTCGCCCATCATGTAACGCTCTTCTTTGCTTGGTTTGTGTCCGCCTTTGTGGATTTCTTTACCAGATTTTCGACTCTTCTTTTCCGGCTCTTCTTCCTGATCATCATAATCAGAAGAATCATATCCGTTCTTCTGCATGGATCTGTTTCCTTTTCCTCTCCGGCTGACCAGAAGCAGAATCAGAAGAATCACAGCCACTACGGCAACTGCGATCAGAGCCATTCTTGCCATGTTGTAATCGTCTACCAGCGCATTATAACGGGTTGTTACATCCTGCAGTTCCAGACTCTGTGCATTGCCCTCAGAACTCTGCTCGAAGTAGCGCTGAATGGTCTTGTCAGTCAGGTCATAGCGGTAGAAGCTGACAGTTCCATTCTCACTTACACCGTAGAAAATGCAATACTCCGGCTGGCTTCCCTGTGTATCCGGAACCCATCCCTGTACTTTCGTCTCGCCGATCGTGATCGAAGTCTCCTTCATGCCATACGGAACCGCTACATCGGCCGGAAGTGCTGCGATGCCGATCTTGAGCGGGGTTCTGGATGCTTCAAGTTCTGCAAGGACCTCCAGGTTTTCTGCCGCTGTTGTTTCTTCTGTCTGTCCGCCCTCTGCAAGGCTCTCTCCGCCCTCTATACGGTTTACTAAGATCGTATAGGTACGGGTCGTGGAACCGTCTTCTGCGGTAACCGTGCAGGTTACGGTATTTTCGCCATCCTGAAGTTCTGTTCCGCTTAATGCTACCGTTGCCTTATCACTTGCCGGAACTGCACTTACAGTAAGTTTTTCCGTATCCAGACTTACAGATGCACTGTAGCTGTCCACATCTGCACTGAATGCCGGACTTAAGGTTCCCGGGGAAATCTGCAAAGAAGACAGGGAAGCATCGGTGGAAGCGGATGCTGCCGTGCTTCCGGCATTGATGGTTACGGAAGAACTTCCGAGCTGGGTAATATCCAAAAGCTGTTCATCCGCATCGTATCCCTCGTAATCCGTTACCTGGATCTTACTGCTTCCTGCTTTCAATGCCTTAAAATGTAATGTTGAGGCAGATTCACTGGTCCCACTGACACTTCCAAGCACACGAATGGCACCGTTTCCACCGCTTACATCCGGCTCACCGCCCACAAATTCCATCGCACTGGAATCATAAGAAAGCATTACAACCGTCTTGCCAATCTTTTCCCCTGTTGTACAGGTAAATTTTACATTTACAGTAAATTCACTTCCCACCTCGGCGGTAGGATCGGAAAACGCAATTCTCGCATTTCCCGCAAAACTCTGGAATGGTATCGCTACAGCAAGCATAAGTACCATGGCAAACCGGATCCAGATCTGTTTCCAATTTTTATTCATAATTGTCTGCTATCTCCTGTTTTCATTTCAGGAATGAGCGTCCCAAACCATCCTGGTCGCTCATTCCCATGTTTTCATATGTTACGGTTCCCGCTTTACGGCAAACAGCCCTTCCGGTCACCTGAAAAATCCTACCCGTGTACAGTGACACTAATTGCCTCCCGGACTTGAAAATGTTACAACTCCTGTACCGGAAGAAGAACCGGAATTCGGGGAAGCACCGGCTGCCTGACCGCTCGAGGTTCCGCTTGGTCCTGCAGTGATCACACCGGAAGAAGTACTTCCACCGGAAGTGCCTGCTGAACTGCTTCCAGGTCCTCCAACCGTTACACTGGAGGAACCGCTGGAAATGCCGCTTCCTAGTCCGCTGTTGTAGGTCGGACCACCGGCCTGACGGACAACATGGATCGTGTAGGTGCGTTCTGCACCATTTTCTGCCCTTACCACAACAGATATCTCATTGATACCACTGGAAAGGGAAACATTACCATTGCCGCGTACCGATGCCTTGGAATCGATTGCCGACGCACTTACCGTAACATTGGATACGGAATGATCCACGATCAGATCGTAGGAGTACGTATCACGGTTAAAGGTCGGAGTTAAAGTGAAGCCTTCCACACCCAGACCATTCAGCTTGTTATTCGGGCTGCCGCTTAAGGTAGGCTGCGGACACGGAGTATCCGGCATATTGTTGTAGACCGGAATTTTAAAGTTCAAAGCCGTACTCTTCTGTTTGGCTGTAAAACCTTCTGCAAAAATAGATCCTTCGGAAGCTGCGCCATCTACATTGGTCATATACTGGTGTTTGTAGATGTTGGATCCCTGAACATTATACTTTTTCAGATAAAGCGTATCCTGTCCGGCTTTCACGTAGTTCGTCCCATAGAACTGGGCACCACCGGCAATCGAGCTTTCCGGTGTCGTCCACGGTCTGCCGTAAGTTCCGCTCTGGGATGCATACCATAAACCTCTCTGCACGGCGCCCATACCATCCGAAGCATAAGCACCTACATTGAAGTAATTGTAATAACCGGTGTATCCGGCGTAATTTCCGGAAATAGAATTTCCGGTTCCATTTCTGCCCTGCTCCTGAATGATCATGGCCGCGATCACATAAGGGCTGACACCGGAACTCTGCGCCGCGCTCATGATCGCATCTGTATAGCTGACGCCAGAGGAAGCCTGGCTTCCCGAAGAGGAAGGTGTCTGTGCTGCCTGGGATGTCCCAGATGTCTGCGGACTTCCTGCTGTTTGGGATGGCTGTGCAGATCCCGAAACATTTGCAGCAGAAGAACTTCCTGCATTACCAGAAGCTGCGCTTCCCGGTGCCACGCCAATTACAACACTGGATGCCACAAGTTCTGCCTTATTTTTCGTGATGGATGCGCTCGGACCTTCCAGACGGACCTGCGGAGCACTGCTCGTTCCGGATGACTGACTGCTATTTCCAGAACTGCTGCTTCCCGGTGACGCAGAAGTGATTCCGGAATTTCCAGTTCCAGCAGCTGCACTGGCGCCAGAACTTCCTGTACCCGGAGAAGATGAGGTTGTTCCGGAAGTTTTTCCGCCGGACACTCCCGGCCCAACCGTAATCACATTGGAAGAACCCGAAGAAGAACTGCTTCCCGACGTGTTATTTCCGGAAGAACTACTTCCTGACGCCGACGCTCCAGTGCGGATATTTCCTTCCATAAAAGTTCCGGTCAGCATAGACTGAAGGCCGTCTTTTGTGTGAAGGGACGAATTATAGCTTTGATCCAGAAACTGGAATACATTCACTTCATCCAAAAAGTTCCGGGGATCCATGTAATAACTGATAATCTCCGTAGAAGCAGCTACCCAGGTGCTTCCGTCAAAGCCGGTCCAGGTTCCGGAATCCCAGTTATAGGCTCCATCCGCCAGTGATTTATAGGAAGAAATGCTGTTGGTATGTACCAGATTTCGTCCGAGAACTCCTTCATTCTGAATGACGGTGTTCCAGTCAAGTCCGGTTTTTACTGCAGTAAACGTCCAGTTTGGATACTGGGCATGAATCTGCCGCAATCCAGTTTTATAAGACTCCGGAAACCCCTGTGCCGAAAGCTGTGATTCAAAGCCGGAATCGTGGCTGTATGACACCGGAAATTTCACATAAGTGCTCAAAACATATCCGATCTGTGTGGTACCTCCGTTTGTAAAGCGGATCTGGTACCAGGTTTTTCCGTCAGAAGCCGCCTGCTCCCCCACTACCGTGACCGCAGAACCTTTTCCTAATTTTCCAATAGAAGAATAGGAAGTTCCCGCTCCGCTGCGGACATTTAAGCTGGAAGCATTGATCGTAGCAGAACGTTCCTGTGCATATGAGGAAAACTGCAGCAGCTGGTTCACAGAAGGCATCTGCACGCAAAGCGCAAGGCCCAATACCGCAGCCAGACCTTTTTTCAAGGTTTGTTTTTTCATTTGATAATCTCCTTAGTATCGCTTTTTGCCTGTTTTCAAAAATCACAAATCATAACCGGCAAATTTACGCTACATTACATTATAATGACAAAATCCGCCCTAGTCAACGGAAAGCACAGAAACTTCAAAGAATCGCAAAAAATTGTAAGAATTAAAGACAAAGACAGACCCAAAAACCGTTTTCGCAGTTTCCGGGCCTGTCTGAAATCAATCATTACTGTTCATGTATCCATGTCCAGTAAATAAATATTATATTAAACCGGGTATGCTTTGCTCTCGGTATCTGCTACGGTAGCGTCAACCTTGGTCTGCTGAGCCTCTCTGTATTTGAAGAACTCTTCTGCTACCTTCGGGAACAGAGCGTAGGAAAGGACATCCTCATCCTGCTGCTTCCACTGAGCACACTCTTTCTCAAACTGCGGCAGCTGCGGAGCAATCAGGTCTGCAGGTCTGCAGGTGATTGGGGTCTCGTCACCGATGATCTTCTTCTGTACTTCCGGATTGAACGGTTTTACAGTCTGACCGAACTCGCCAAGCATGATCTTCTTGGACTCCTTCGGAACCAGTTTGTAGCGCTCGCCGGAGATAACGTTCATAACAGCCTGGGTACCAACGATCTGGGAAGACGGGGTAACAAGCGGCGGCTCACCGAAGTCCTTACGAACGCGCGGGATCTCCTCCAGAACCTCCTGGTATTTATCTTCCTTACCAGCCTCTTTTAACTGACTAACCAGGTTGGACAGCATACCGCCCGGAACCTGATAACGAAGGGTCTTGATATTAACGCCCAGTACCTTCGGGTTTAACAGACCGGTTTTCAGAGCCTCTTCCCGAATCGGTGCGAAGTAATCGGTGATCTCAGCAAGCTTGTCCTGGGATAAGCCGGTATCGTACGGAGTTCCCTTGAAGGTCTCTACCATAACCTCGGTTGCCGGCTGGCTGGTACCAAGTGCCAGCGGAGACATTGCGGTATCGATGATGTCGCAGCCTGCCTCTACAGCCTTTAAGTAAGTCATGGAAGCTACACCGGAGGTGTAGTGGGTATGCAGGTCGATCGGCAGCTCGGTAGACTCTTTTAATGCGCCAACCAGCTCCTGTGCTGCATACGGGGTTAACAGACCAGCCATATCCTTGATACAGATGGAATCTGCACCCATATCTTCGATTCTCTTTGCGATGTCTTTCCAGTAATCCAGGGTGTAAGCATCACCCAGGGTGTAGCACAGTGCGATCTGAGCGTGTGCCTTCTCTTTGTTTGCTGCCTTTACAGCGGTCTGCAGGTTGCGCAGGTCGTTTAAGCAGTCGAAAATACGGATGATATCGATACCGTTTGCAACGGATTTCTGCACAAAGTACTCTACTACGTCATCTGCATAGTGGTTGTAACCCAGAATGTTCTGGCCACGGAACAGCATCTGTAATTTTGTGTTTTTAAATCCGGCTCTTAACTTTCTCAGTCTCTCCCACGGATCCTCTTTCAGGAAACGAAGGGAAGCATCGAAGGTAGCGCCGCCCCAGCACTCTACTGCATAATAGCCAATCTTATCCATTTTATCGATGATCGGAAGCATCTGCTCGGTGCTCATTCTGGTTGCGATCAGGGACTGATGAGCGTCACGCAGGACAGTCTCAACGATCTTAACCGGTTTTTTCTGAATCTCAGCCATGATTCTTTACCTCCAAATTTATATGTTGCGGCAACTTTATATTGCTGCAGCAAGAAATGATTGAATTTTAAACGCCGAAAATTGCCATGAATGTACCGGCTGCAACTGCAGTACCGATAACACCTGCTACGTTCGGGCCCATTGCATGCATCAGCAGGAAGTTCGTCGGGTCTGCCTCAGAACCAACCTTCTGGGATACACGGGCTGCCATCGGCACTGCAGATACACCTGCGGAACCGATTAACGGGTTTACCTTACCGCCTGTAAGCTTGCACATGATCTTACCGAAGATAACGCCGGCTGCGGTACCTACTGCAAATGCTACCAGACCCAGGGCAACGATCTTTAAGGTGGTTACCTTTAAGAAAGCCTCTGCACTGGTGGATGCGCCTACGGAAGTACCAAGCAGGATAACTACGATGTACATCAGGGCATTGCTTGCGGTCTCGGACAGCTGTTTTACAACGCCAGACTCACGGAACAGGTTACCAAGCATTAACATACCAACAAGCGGTGCGGTAGTCGGCAGAATCAGGCAGACTACTACGGTTACGATAACCGGGAACAGGATCTTCTCCAGCTTGGAAACCGGACGAAGCTGATCCATCTTGATCTTACGCTCTTCTTCTGTGGTCAGAGCCTTCATGATCGGCGGCTGGATGATCGGAACCAGCGCCATGTAGGAGTAAGCTGCTACTGCGATCGGTCCCATGAACTCAGACTGTCCAAGCTTACCTGCAAGGAAGATGGAAGTCGGGCCGTCTGCTCCACCAATGATGGAGATAGCTGCTGCTGCCTTATCATTGAAGCCCATGAAAATTGCAAGGAAATATGCACTGTAGATACCAAACTGAGCTGCTGCGCCAAGCAGGAAGCTCTTCGGGTTTGCGATCAGCGGGCCGAAATCGGTCATTGCGCCGACACCCATGAAAATCAGAGACGGAAGGATACTCCACTCATCCAGAATGAAGAAGTAGTGAAGAAGTCCGCCTACGCCATTGGACATATCTTCCGGGTTAGCCATAATATCCGGGTAGATATTAACTAACAGCATACCAAACGCAATCGGAACCAGTAAGAGCGGCTCGAATCCTTTTCTGATTGCCAGATACAGGAACACGAATGCCACCAGGATCATGATAAAGTTTCCAAAGGTCAGATTGAAGAATGCGGTCTGCTGAAGAAGATTGGCCAAAGTAGATCCAATATAATCCATTTTAATCCCTCCATGTGGAACTTGCTTTTTGGCAAGCTATTAGTTTAATGTAGCAAGAGTTGCGCCAGCTTCTACTGCGTCGCCTGCTGCTGCATTAATGCTTGCAACGGTTCCATCCTGAGGAGCTACGATATCGTTCTCCATCTTCATAGCCTCGAGAACCATGATCACGTCGCCTTTCTTTACAGCCTGTCCGGCGTTAGCCTTTACTGCCAGAATCTTACCCGGCATCGGAGCGGTTACAACTACAGAACCCTGAGCGCCAGCCGGAGCTGCTGCCTTCGGTGCTGCAGAAGCTGCCTTCGGTGCTGCTGCAACCGGTGCCTGAACTACGCCTGCAGTGGTTCCTTCTTCAACAGTTACATTGTATACATTGCCATTCACAGTAATTGTGTAATTTTTCATGATAAGAATCCTCCTATTCGCTTATGCTCTTTTCCATTTTGCGCCCGGTGCACGTTTGATGGAGCGTACTACCAGGGAGTCGGTTGATGAGTTGGTTGATGCTGCGATAGCCGCAGTGATGACAGCCACCAGTTCCAGATCATCCACAAGCTCTTCCTCTTCTGCTGCCGGTGCTGCCACAGGAGCTGCTGCCGGTGCCGGAGCTGTGTTCTTTGCTTTCACCTTGTTTTCAAAAACGCTGATGAACTTGAAGCAGCTGATCAGGATGCTGATGAAGATCAGTACCAGGAATACAGTACCCATACCAAGTAAAGTATTCATGCCTGCTTTTGCCATGTTCTCGCCTACGGTGTATTCCGGGCTGAAGGTCAGGCTGACCGGGTTTAAGTTCTGGCTCTGCGGATCCATGGTGTAGAATGCTTTGAACTCTACATTGCGGTTCTCAAACTGTGCCTGAACCACACATACATACTGGTCATCCTCACCAAGCTCGGTGTCAGAGGAAAGGATGCTTACGAATGCGCCGGTGTCTTTCATAACACCGATCCAGGAAGTCAGGCCGCTCGCAAGGCCATCCTCACCCTGTTTGATCAGGCCGGTCTCAGACTCCTCTGCTGTGGCCTCGTCCATCTCGGCAATGGTCTGGAGCAGGTTTTCCGAGATCTGAGAAATGTAGGAAGCTGTCTGCGGATCCATAGTTTCTGCCTCAGCAGCATTCTTGTTGGAGCATGCGGACAGAGCAAAGAGGCTGACTACCATGCTTAACACTAACAAAACTCGTTTCATATACTGTTTCATATATTTGTCACCTCATTCTAAACCGTTCCATGTTTTCTGTCCGGACGATCCTCTCTTTTGGTAAACAGCATCTCGAATGCTGCGATCACACGTTTTCTGGTGTCACATGCCTCGATGATATCGTCTACATATCCTCTCTTTGCCGCTGCCAGTGCGCTGGACTGCATCTCGCGGTATTCAGCCGCCTTCTCATTGATGAGTGCAACGGAATCCTCTGCTTTTGCGATCTCGTCTGCATACATGATCTTTGCTGCTGCAGAAGCGTCCATCATGCCGATGGAAGCGTTCGGCCATGCATAAACCACATCTGCACCGATGGACTTGGAGTTCATGGTCAGGTAAGCAGTACCATATGCCTCGCCGACAACAACGGTTACCTTCGGAACGCTTGCATTTGCGAAAGCATAGGTTAAGCGGCCTGCGCTCTTTGCGATGCGGCGCTCGGTGCACTTGCATGCCTTGTAGCCCTTTACGTTCACCAGGGTTAAGAGCGGGATGTTGAATGCGTCACAGAAGGAAACAAACTTTGCAGCTTTCTCAGCGCCATTAGCGGAAAGAACTGCGTCAAACTCGTCTTCCTTCACGCCGTCTGCTGCGTAAACAGCAGTGCGGTTTGCAACGCAGCCTACGGTGGTTCCGTTCAGACGGATGAAGCCGGTTACCATAGACTTATCATAGTTTTTCTTAACCTCTAAGAAGAAGTTATCGTCAGAGATCTGTGCCAGTGCCAGGTCGGTAGCGCCTGCACAGTTCTCAAGATCGGAGCATACACGGTTTAAATCGTCGGTGCACTCGCTGTAGGACATGTCGTCCTCGTTGTTTGCCGGAAGAATGGTTACCAGGGCACGGATCTGGGATAAGATATCCTCCTCGCTTCCGGTAAAGTCCACAAGGCCGGTTTCCTCGCTCTGGAATGCTGCGCTGGAAGTGTCGCACTTCTCAACACGGTTTCCATCGATTGCGTTCGGAGAATTTACAAATAATTTTGCGTTCTTCTCTTCCATAAAAATAAAGTCAGACATAGCAGATGCAACTGCCATACCGCCGCCGCAGGTACCAAAGATAGCGGAGATCTGCGGAACTACGCCGGATGCCAGGGTCTGGCTTAAATACATCTCGCCAAAGCCGTTTAAAGCGTCGGTTGCTTCCTGCAGGCGAAGACCTGCACAGTCAACCAGTCCGATGACCGGTGCGCCCATCTTTACTGCCATGGAATAGATGTTGGAAATTTTCTTTGCGTGCATCTCGCCTAAGGAACCGCCCAGTACGGAAGCGTCCTGGCTGTACACATACACAAGGTTTCCTTCGATGGTACCGTAACCGGTGATTACGCCATCTGCCGGAGTCTCCTTAGCAGCCATGTTAAAATCAGTGCTTCTTGCTGTAATGTAAGCGCCAACTTCAACAAAACTGTTCTCATCAAGTAATGCGTTGATTCTGTTACTTGCTGATGTTTGATTACTCATTTTGCAATCCTCCATTTTGAAATATTTGACGATCGCTTTTCCTCCTCTTTTGTATTGTTAAGAGAAAGACAAACTATCGTTTAGTAAATCCAATTTCTGCCGATTATAATAATATAATGTCATCGAATAAAATTCAAGTATTTTTGAATTTTTTTTTACAAAGCATGCATGGACCAGAATTTTATAACCTGGCTCAGGCAGTAATACAAATTCCAGGCGTCTGCTCCGTCCTTTGCCCGGTAGCTGCTCTGTCCAATTCGGATTCCATTCAGGCTGTAATACACATTTCCAATTCCATCCCCTGCCTTCACCGGAGCTTCCAGTGCCTGTTTTAAGACATATTCTGCTTCAGGCTGTTCATTCTCCGCTACCAGAAGCCGAAACGTTTTCTTCTGCCTGGGGCTGTCAGAAACCGCATAAATCCAGTCTTTTCCGGCACCATTTTCCAAAGGGACTCGGATCTGCTTTTCCTCAAACGCAAATTCCCGGTAGAAATACTGCTCCTTTCCATAGCGATACAGCCGTCTTACATCCTCCCACTTCCAGGTTTTATGCGGAGGCCAGCCGCAGCCCAGAAGCGAGATAATAAATTTTCGCTCCCCGTCCGACAGCTCTGTCACATAACAGTATCCGGCTCCGCCTGTAAAACCAGTCTTTCCGCTCACAGCCTCTGCCGTCATATCCAGCAGTGCGTTATGGTTTATACAATGATAGGAGTTCCGTTTTGCCCGATCCGAAAAAACATGGGTTTTGCAGCGCGTTATCGTTAAGAATTCATCATGCTTTGGCGATAATTCGGTACAGTACCGCATGATCTTTGCCAGTTCTTCCGCCGTCGTGCTGTGCCGGATCACTTCTCCGTCCGCTGCCTTTTTCTCTTCATCCAGCCCGTTTGGTGTCAGAAACACGGTATTCCTGCAGCCGATTTCCCGGGCCTTGCGGTTCATCTCTTCCGCAAATGCTTCCACGTTTCCGCTGATGTGCTCCGCAATCACCACCGCAGAATCATTGTGAGACTCCAGCATCAGGGAATACAAAAGATCCTGAAGCTTCAGCATACTTCCGGCCGGTGCTCCCAGCCTGACTTTCGGCTGTCCGGCCGCCCGTTTTGAAACCTCGCAGAAATCCTCCGGATTCCCAAGTTCTAGCGCAAGAATGCAGGTCATGATCTTGGTGGTGCTGGCCATAGGCCGGATCTGATGCTCGTCCTTTCCATATAAAATGCGGCCGCTGTCCGCATCCATCAGCACTGCACTCTGGGCATGCAGGGAAAACGCATGTATATTCTCCCCGGCACCGTTCTGCACTGCTTGCCCTGTTTCCTGTGCCGCAGGCATTCCGCTTTGCACCACCTGTACATTTCCAGCTGCCCTCCATGGATCCGGCTGCGGGTGCTCACTCCCCCACACCGCAAAGCCAATGCTGATTCCGGTCATCAGACCGATGATCCGGTTTCTCTTTTCTTTTCTCTTCAATCCATACACCCCGCTTGTTATCACACTGTCTCTCTATCCTATTCTGGTAAATTTTCGGATATTCTGCTATGATAGAAGCCAGATAACTACTCACCAGGTCTGCGCACTACACAGATCCAGGAAGATGCCTTTGAACAGATGAGCCTGTTTGAAGACGAACACGCAAAGAAAATGCGGGCCATGGAAAAAAGCGGTAGATGCCATACGCGGACGATTCGGAGTTGACAGCGTACAGCGTGCCAGCTTTCTGAGAGAAGACGCACCCACCGAACATGCAGTAAGCCGCCAGAAACACCTGCACGCCTCATCCCGCCAGAACAAAAAGGAGGCCCCTTCATGAAGACACTGCATTACACCTACACGGCTCACACAGACGGCCAGACTGTAGAATCTCTTTTAAAAGAACACGGTTATTCCAAAAGTCTCATCAACCGTATCAAACTGACCAGTGATGGGCTCCTGCTTTGCGGGGAAAAAGTCTACACCACCAGAAAACTTATGGCCGGGGATATTCTTTCTGTCACATTTTCCGAAGACGTATCCTCTGAACACATTATTCCAGTGCCAATGCCCCTTTCCATCCTTTACGAGGATGACGATCTTATGGTTATTAACAAAGCAGCTAATGTCCCTATCCACCCTTCCCAGGGACATTTTGACAATTCCCTCGCCAACGGACTGGCATGGTATTTTGAAAACAGGCAGGAGCCATTTGTTTTCCGCGCCATCAACCGTCTCGACCGCGATACTACCGGCCTGCTCATTATCGCCAGACATGCCCTGAGCGGCTGCATTCTGTCCGATATGGTAAAACAGCATAAAATCCACCGTACCTATCTCGCTGCCGTAACCGGCGATCTTTCCGGCGCACCGGAGGGTACTATTACTGTTCCGATTGCCCGAGTTCCCGGATCGACCATCGAACGTATGGCGGATCCGCTGCATGGGGAATCTGCCATAACACATTACCGGCTCATCTCCTACTCCCATGAAACGGATTCTTCCCTTCTTGAAATCCGTCTTGAAACCGGACGCACACACCAGATCCGTGTCCATATGAAATACATCGGTCATCCACTGTACGGAGATTTTCTTTACAATCCGGACTACCGGTACTTAAACCGCCAGAGCCTTCATTCCTGGAAACTGTCCTTTCCACACCCGATCACCGGTATCCCCCTGCACTTTACAGCTCCACTCCCGGCGGACATGAAACAGTTTCTTCCTTCCCTGCCGCACACAGCACCATTTTGCATTTAATTCCATACAAATTCTATTAAGAAATCATGTTGAAATAGACAGTTTCCTGCTCTATAATTGAGAATTAGAACACTACTACTCAAAATCATTACAATAAAAGCAAAAATTAAATACTGATACAGGGGATTTAAGTATGGAGACTAAAAAAATAACCAACAGCACCCTCATCAATGGGGTTGCTCTTGGTTTTTCTGTTGCGTTTCTGATTTCTTCGCTGATTGCAGCTGTATACACACACGAAACTGGCAATATTCTTCATGGCTGGTATCTTATCATGACCTCGCCCAGCCCTCTGGTTACCGATTATCTGGAAATCGGTGGACTGCCCAGCGCCATGTTAAACGCCGGAGCCTGCGGTCTGGCCTGCTGGATTTTTATGGTGGGATTGAAAGGCGACTCCCGCCCCAGCACGCTGGCTGGCTACTTTCTTGTTGTAGCCCACTGCTTTTACGGCCTGAACTTTTTAACCATGTGGCCTTGTTTTCTGGCCCCATTTCTTTATCTGCAGTTAAAAAAGCTCGACTTTAAGAGCAACCTCCATGTCTGCATGTTTACCACTTCATTCGGGCCATTTATCGGAGAACTGCTATTCCGCTACACCCAGGACAATTTTGTTTTCGAACATCCAACCCTTACCGTAAGCGGCGTATTTTTAACCATCGCATTTTCAATTATGCTTGGCTTCATCGTACCGGCCATCCTGCCCGGTGCCCATGCATGGCACAAAGGCTACAACCTGTACAACGGCGGCCTGGCCTTTGGCCTTTTCGGCTTCTTCCTGTTTAACTTTTTCTACAACACCATGGGAGTAGACGCATCTGCCAAGCTGACACGTTTCAATCCGGTATATGAGCATTTCGGTCATTCCTTCCAGCTCTATGCCAACTGCTTTTTTCTGATTGTTTTTGGCATCTGCATCCTGGCCGGCTTCCTCTTAAACGGAAAGAGCTTTTCCGGCTACGAAGAGCTGACCCGGGACACCGGATACCAGACTGACTTTGCCACCAAATACAGCATGCCGGTCTGCCTCATCAACATCGGTACCGTCGGTATGTTCTTTTTGTTCTATTTAGACATTATCATGGTCTACACAGAGGGAGCCGGCTTTACCGGTGCCACCATCGGTGTGATCCTTGCTGCCCTGACTTTTACCTGCATGGGACAGCATCCGAAAAACATCTGGCCAATTCTTGCCGGATACCAGCTGCTTTACCTGTTCACTCTGACCATCTGTTACATCAATGGCCGGGAGATCAGCTGGACCATCACCACCCAGGGATACATAAACGGTGTGGCATTCGCCACCGGCCTCTGCCCGATTTCCGGACGGTATGGCAGACGCGCAGGCATCGCGGCCGGTTTTATGTGCGCGTCTATGTGCACGGCAACCAGTGCCCTTCACGGCGGACTGGTGCTTTACAACGGAGGTTTCACCAGTGGCATTACCGCCCTGATCCTTCTGCCGATCCTGGAACATTACATTCCGAAGACAAGAGACTTTATGAACAACAAAAAGCTGCACAAAGAAGATATGATCGCAATCGTTGAGACCTTTAAGACCCACGATTAAAATTATAACGGCACGAAAGGGCTTCGCACACAGGTTTAACCCTGTATGCGGAGCCCTTTTGGATAATGATTCTTCACAGTTCCGGAAACTGCCTTTCCCCAGCCCAGAGGATAATCCTCCATGCAGACTAAGGTCCAGCCGGACAGATCAGCCGGGCCGTTTACTGTATTTCCTTTCAAATAAGCCAGTACCTGTGTGTCATCCCGCTCAAGCCTTAAGACCGATACAGCCTGCTCCGGCTTCAGGTAATGGGAAAGTGCGTGGGACGGCTCAAACCGTTTGGTCTTGAAGGCACCAAGGTGCAGTCCCGGACGCAGAACCCGCAGCCGGTCTAACGCCGGTGTTCCCTCCGGCAGCTGGTATAACTGGTCTCCAAAAAGAATCAGTCGGTCCATACCGGTCTCCAGTACATCATGGCCGGTCGCAGTCAGTGACTTTTTCAGAAATTCTTCCACATAGGAACGTCCTGCCTTTTCATTCCAGTATTTCGGCTGTTTCCGCTTTCTTCCATCTTCCACGGCCCACGTTCCCGCCTTGCGAAGAAGTGCCAGATAATGCCCTTCTCCCTCTGACTTATGGGGCCAGATGCGAAAGGTGTCCTGAAGCTCCTGATTTTTGTTGTGACTCCACTCTGGATGCCCACAGGATAACCCCACCGGCATTTCATCAGCGCCCACACATACCACGGAAAATTCCGGATGGCGCTCCAGGAAAACAGCGATGCCGTCCTCATCTTCCTCTGGCGCAAAGGTGCAGGTGGAATAGACCATTCTGCCGCCCGGTTTTAACATCTCCGCCGCATTGTCCAGAATTTCCTGCTGACGCTCTGCACACAGCTTTACATTGGCCTCGCTCCACTCATTTCTGGCCTGCTCATCTTTCCGGAACATACCTTCGCCGGAGCATGGCGCGTCCACCACCATGCAGTCAAAGAACTCCGGGAAAAAGTTTGCCAGAGTACCGGAATCCTCATTGGTCACAATGACATTGCCAATGCCCATGCGCTCCACGTTCTGGGAGAGGATTTTTGCCCGGGCCGGGTGGATCTCGTTGCTGACCAGAAACCCTTTTCCCTTCAGGTGGGACGCAATATGAGTGGTCTTTCCGCCCGGAGCCGCACACAAATCCAGAACTTTATCTTCAGGTTTCGGATCCAGCAGGGACACTACCGCCATGGCGCTAGGTTCCTGGATATAATAAACACCTGCCTCATGGTAAGGATGGCGTCCCGGACGGCTTTCCCGAGCATAATAGAAGCCTTCCGGGCACCAGGAAACCGGGCGCAGGGAAAACTCGGCCTGGTTTTTTCCGGCAAATTCTGCTGCCGGAACCTTCATGGTGTTGACCCGGAGGCCAAGAGCCCGTTCTTTCTCATAGCTTGCAAGAAAGGCATCACATTCCTCTCCCAGCATAATTCTCATTCTTGTCACAAAGGCTTCCGGAAGTTTCCAGGTTTCCTGCTGTTCCATCGTGTCTCTCCTTTTCCTGTAAATCTATAAAACAAATGAGTGAGGCTTTGAACCAAAGCCTCACTCCACTCTTCACAAAGTGTACAGATACAACTGAGATTCCTGAATTATAAGGTTACCTTATAATCGTCAGAACCTTCTCCGTTTACTACATAGTAAGCAACATTTTCTTCCGGTTTTACATAAACTTCAATGGTTTTGATCTCTGCGCCCTTATGAGCCTCTTCATATGCCTTCACTGCCTTATCCAGAACGTCTTTTACTACGGTCTGCTTGCCAGCGAACTCAATAACTACGCAAGCCTTCGGGTCTGCCTTCTTTGCAGGAGCTTTCTTTGCTGGTGCTTTTTTGGTGGTCTCGACTGGCTTTGCTGCCGGTGCTTCAACAACTGCCTTTACCGGAGCCTCTGCTTTAACCTCTGCTGCAGTGGTCTTAACTTCTGCCTTTACGGACTCAGTCTTCGGTGCCGCTTTTGCTGCTGCCTTAGCTGCGTTTCTTCTTGTTGCCATAGTTCTTATCCTCCTCATTCGATTCCAATTATGGATTGCTCCCCACCGCCCGTTTTTAGACAGACGATGAGGGAATTATAAATCTCTTTCCTGTTTTTGTCAATGTTTTCCGCTTGTTTCCAGGGGGCAAAGCTCGCTTGTTTCCATTTTAGTGCAGAGCGTTCACGATCATCTCCGCTATATACACAGCCACACAGGCACCGATGGAAACCCGGAATAGATTGCCATCGATCCAGGCCAGGATCACGCCTGCCGCAAATCCGACTATTCCCGTGATTTGGTTTCCAGTTGCGGAGAGAATGGACGGAAATGTCATGACGGACAGACTCACATAGGGTACATAATATAGAAAAGACTGAATAAACGGATTTTTGATTTCCTTCCGGATCAGTGTCAGCGGCAGGGCCCGCACGGCATAGATCGTCAGAAACATGACCAGAATGGATGCGTAAATATTATGATTCATGCTGCTCCTCCTTTACCGGGAATAATACCGCTGCCACGGCTGAGATCAGCACCGTCAGCAGAATGATCTGAAAACCCGATGAAATGTTCTTAAGTCCCGGAATGCTCTGGAATAAAAAGCTCACGGTCATGGAAATCGCAACCACTGCGGCAATGATTTTGTCCTTTCTTGCCGGCGGAATCACCACCGCAAGAAACATGCCGTAAATGGCCACGCTCATGGCACTCATAACCGGTGCCGGAAGGATCATGCCAACCACGGCGCCGAGGAATGTACCAAGCACCCAGCCCGGAGCTGCCACACAGGTCGCGCCATACTGGTAAAATGGATTCAGCTTTCCCGGAACCGCCATGGAAATTCCAAAAATCTCATCGGTGACCGCATAAGACATGAAAATGCGGTGAAGAAACGGCCGATTCTGCTGTACCTTCTGGGACAATGCGCTGGACATCAGGAGATACCGCATGTTAATAACCACCGTGGTAATGATCATCTCCATGAAACCGGCTCCTGATCCGATCATGCTGATGGCTGCGAACTCTCCTGCCGACGCTAGCATCAGCGCAGACATCAGGGATGACTGCAGTGCGTTCATGCCCGCTTTTCCCGCTGTAATGCCAAGGGTGAACGCCACGGCAAAATAGCCCAGTCCAATGGGTACGCCATCACGCAGTCCCGCAAGAAAACTTATTTTATCGTTTTGCTGTTCCATTGTAAAACCCCTTCTCAATTTGTAAAAACCGGCTCCATTCTATCTCAGTCCGGGAAGCAAGTCAACCGCGCACGGCCCGGTCTTTGTATTTTTTCCGTTTTTGTATTATAATCCATTTATCACGCAATGCAGAAACCAAGCAGAAAAGAGGATCCCATGACTACCAAAGAACTTCTCTATGTTAAAACCGTGGCAGATGAAAAAAACATTTCCCGGGCTGCAAAAAAGCTTTTTATCGCACAGCCTTCCTTAAGCCAGTCCATCCAGCGTATTGAGGAATCCGTTGGAACCGAGCTTTTCAACCGGACATCCGGCGGCCTGACCCTGACCTTTGCCGGGGAACGCTACTACCACATGGCAATCCAGGTTTTAAAGCTGTACCAGGATTTCGAGATGGAGATCAGCGACATCAATAACTTAAAAACCGGCCGCATCCATCTGGGCACTACCAACCATCTGGGAACCCTGGTACTTCCCAAGGTTCTTCCCCGTTTCCACGGCCTCTGCGCCAATATCGAACTGAACATCAGGGAAGAAAACACAACTGTGCTAGAACAGCTTCTTCTGTCCGGCGAGCTGGACTTCGCCCTGATGCATGCGCCATCTGATCCGACCCAGCATCCGCAGTTCCATTACGACATCATGAAGCGGGACCCCTTTGTTCTGGCCATCGCACCAGATCATCCGTTAACCGCCCTGGCAGAAACCCGGGAAGGATACCCTCACCCGGTTCTGGACATCCGCCTTGCAGCAAAAGAACCCTTTTTGATGCTGCATTCCTCCCAGCGCATCCGCCAGATCACCGATGATGTACTGCGCCGTGCCGGAATTACACGACCACGCATTGCCATGACTCTGCGGAACTTTGAAACGACCCAGCTTCTGGCCGCAAAAGGCATGGGGCTGGCTCTCGTTCCAATGGAATATTCCAGTATCACCCCATCCGGCTTCCCGCCGGTTCTTCTGAGCATTGATGAAAAATATCACGCGTACTGGGAGACCTGCATTACCACCTTAAAAGACGGCTTTCTCTCAAAAGCAGACCAGCTCTTCATCCGCATCGCAAAGGAAGAGCTGGCCTGAACAGGTTTTTCTTCAATTTTGTAATTACAGCACATCCTGGCGCATGATATGGCGGATGCGTTCCTCATTTAAGCCGCGAATGACCTCAACTGCCATGTTAATGGTAGACTCAATGTCTTCCTTCGCACAGAAGTTGTAGTGAGTATGCACGTAACGGGACGGAATGCCCAGTACCAGTACCGGAACCGCCTGATGAGTCAGATGGATCTTACCGGCATTGGTGCTGCCGCCGCGTCTCACTGCATCCTGGCATTTAATTCCATACTTGTCCGCAATCTCATGAGCATAAGCCATAAACGCGTCATTGGCCACATAGCTGTTATCCATATGGCGGATCTGAACGCCCTTTCTTAAACAGCCCTGTGCTACACCGGTACGGTAGTAGAAATCGTCTGCCGGGGATCCCTCAAATACAATGGCCAGGTCCGGCTTTACCTGTTGGGCTGTTACAGTAGCGCCGCGCATGCCGACTTCCTCCTGGGAAGCAAAGGCTCCGACTACATCAACGGCCAGACTGTCGGTCTCCTTCATCAGGGCTTTCATGGTCTCGATGATGCAGACACAACCAAGACGGTTATCAAAAGCCTTACCGGAACAGATGCCATGCTTCTCGTCGTAGGAGAAGGTTACATCCGGCATGATCGGATCACCAATGTGAATGCCGTAATCTTCTTCTACTTCCTGTTTGCTGCTTGCTCCCACATCCACCTTTAGCTCCTCGATGGTAAGGGAATTATCTGCTTTCTGCGCTGCAGTTAAGAAATGTACCGGCTTGGAGGTGATGATGCCCTTGATCTTCTCGCCTTTGCTGTTACGCACGATCACAGTGTGGGCAGGAAGACTTGTCATGTGAAATCCACCCAGGGTGATGATGCTCAACAAACCGTTATCCTCTACGTTCTGTACCATGAATCCGCACTCATCGGTATGCGCATCCAGCATGAATACCGGGCGGTTTCCCTTTGCATCCGGCATGGTGGCATACACGTTATACATTGCATCGTTTCTTAAGTTCAGTCCCTCACAGTGCTTCTGCACTGCCTTTACAACCTCTTCCTCAAAACCGCTCGGGCCAAAGGCATTGGTCAAATCCGCAATTGTCTTTAAATCTGCCATCTCTCATTTCCTCCCTATATGCTTTAATATACTACAAATGAATGCGCAGTCACGATGTCCATCCAGTTTTTGCTGGTCAGACGGTTGGTGCGCGCGTCTACAGACTCCATACCCGGATAGAAGGACATCTGGTAAGACTTCTTTAAATCCTTATAGTTCACCTCATAGGTAAACTGCTCCGGAAGCGCGATCTTACATGCTGCAAGCTTTGCCTTTACATCGCCGGAAAGCGCCTCGGTGACAGCGGCTTTCAGATCCGCGATCACAGTCTTCGGAGATACGTTCCAGGCACTTCCGCCCACACCCTTCTTGGATGCCACGGTCGTAATCTGCGGAACCAGCTCCTTTGAAAGTTCACAGATCCGCTCATCGCCGGATAAGAACAGGACCGGCACACCGTACATGGCTGCCGTGTAGGTGTTCAGCATAAACTCACTCATGCGTTTTCCATTCAGCTCAATGAAGTTGCTGGCGCCTGTAGATGTGTGACTGAGGGGACTTCCCGGATCGCCGGCCGGCGCATGGTATCCAACGTAAAACACCGCATCATACGTCTCATCCAGACCATACATCATGTTGATTGGATGACCGCTCTTCCCGCGGATCAGAGTAACATGCTCCGGCATGGCCATCACATCAATATTGGTGGCATCCCCGTGTCCGTCCTTCACTACGATCTCATCCACGCCTGCAGCCAGGGCTGCCTCACAGACAGCAACAACTTCATCGGTCATCTGCTTCGCGTATTTCTGGTAAGCCGGTTCGTCTTTGTGGGTTTCATAATTGAGGGTTGTTCCGGCACAGCCTTCAATATCTGCACTGATAAACAGTTTCATTGTTCGTGCCTCTCTTTTTATGAAAATTTTTATTGCATCTTTTTCTCAAAAAGCGGAAAAGAAGCCGGTTCATGGCATTTCGTCATGAAACCGGCTCCTATGCCATGCAATTGCTATTTAGATTCCATTACTGATGCGTAACTGCGTTCTCTGCAGCCTTTGCATTCTTCTTCGCTTCCTCGGTATCGTACAGGTGACAGTATACGAAATGATCGTCACCTACCTGGTACTTCTGCGGAGCCTCGGTTTTGCAGCGCTCCATGCACTTCGGACAGCGGGTGTGGAATTTGCATCCAGTCGGCGGATTCAGCGCGGAAGGAATGTTGCCTTCCAGAATGATCCGCTCCTTCTTTGCCTTCGGATCCGGGATCGGAACCGCGGAAAGAAGGGCCTGGGTGTACGGGTGGAGCGGGTTCTGGTACAGGCTGTACTTGTCGCCCTCCTCCACAAAGTTGCCCAGATACATAACACCGACACGGTCGCTGATGTGCTCCACAACGCTCAAGTCGTGGGCTACGAAGATGTAGGTCAGGTTCATGTCGCGCTTTAACTGATTCATCAGGTTTAATACCTGGGACTGAATAGAAACATCCAGTGCAGAAACCGGCTCATCGGCAATGATCAGCTGCGGCTGTACCGCCAATGCCCTCGCAATGCCGACACGCTGACGCTGGCCGCCGGAGAACTCATGAGGATAACGGTTTGCATGGTAATCGTCCAGACCAACACGGCGCAGAAGCTCTACGACCTTTTTATCCGTCTCCTCACGGGTTTTTGTCAGGCCGTGAATGATGAGCGGCTCTGCCACGATATCACGGACAGACATACGCGGGTTTAAGGATGCATACGGATCCTGGAATACCATCTGGACTTTCTTGCGGATCGGGCGCATCTGCTTCGGTGTGTATTTGGAGATTTCCTCTCCGTCTAATACGATGGAGCCTTCCGTCGGTTCGATCAGCTTACAGATACTTTTTCCAAGGGTAGACTTTCCGCATCCGGACTCTCCTACGATTCCGAATACCTCCCCGCGTCTTACCTCAAAATCCACATTATCGACTGCTTTCACATAGGACGGCTCTTTTCCAAGTCCGCCCTTTACCGGGTAATACTGCTTCAGTCCCCGGACAACTAATAAATTGTCTGCCATCAGTCCTTACCCCCTTCTTTCACGCAGCGCCAGCAGCGGCTCTGGTGTCCGTTTCCGAGATCGGTAAATCCCGGTTCTTCCTCGCGACAGCGGTCAAACGCATATTTGCAGCGCGGAGCAAATTTACAGCCCTTCGGCATGTATTTCGGGTTCGGCACGTTGCCCGGAATGGATTCCAACTCTTCCACGTGCTCACCCAGCTTCGGGATGGAATTTAACAGGCCCTCCGTGTACGGATGGGACGGGTTATCGAAAATGTCATAGACGGAACCTTTCTCAACCACGCGGCCGCAGTACATGACAACCACCTGGTCACAGACCTCTGCCACCACGCCAAGGTCATGGGTGATGAAGAGAATGGAAGTTCCGATCTCTTTCTTTAACTTGTTCATCAGGTCCAGGATCTGTGCCTGAATGGTTACATCCAGGGCCGTGGTCGGCTCATCCGCAATCAGGATTTCCGGGTTGCATACCAGAGCCATCGCGATCATGACACGCTGGCGCTGGCCGCCAGAAAGCTGGAACGGATACTCCTTCATCATCTTTTCCACACGGGGAAGCCCTGTCATGCGAAGCATCTCAATGGCTTTCTCCTCTGCTTCCTTCTTGCTCACCTTCTGATGCATGAGAATGGCTTCCATGATCTGGTCACCGATCTTCATGACCGGATTCAAGCTGGTCATAGGCTCCTGGAAGATCATGGAGATCTTGCTTCCACGCAGCTTCCTGCGCTCCTCATTGCTGATGTGAACAATGTCCTTGCCGTCTAAGAGGATCTCGCCCTCCTCAATCTTACCGGTGGTTCCCATTAGCAGGCCCATAACGGACAGGGCGGTTACGCTCTTTCCGCTTCCGGACTCACCTACGATACCAAGGGTGGAACCCTCTTTTAACTCAATGTCAACACCATCCACGGACTTGACAATACCGCTGTCCATGTGGAACCAGGTGTGCATGTTTTTGATTTCCAGAATATTTTTGCCGGAGGCATCTTTCGTTGTCTCCACTTTGATTGTTTCGCTCATATTCCTGCACCTCCTTAATCAGTCAGCTTCGGATCGAGTGCGTCTCTGAGTCCATCGCCCAGCAGGTTGAAGCTGAGTACGGTTAAGAAGATCGCAAGACCCGGGAACAGGGTGATATGCCAGCTGTTCATCATGTAAGTACGTCCGTTGCTTAAAAGCAGGCCCCACTCCGGTGTCGGCGGCTGGGCACCCATGCCTAAGAAACTTAAGGAAGACGCAGTCAGAATGGAAGATCCGATGGACATACTGTACTGCACGATGATGTCCGGGATCGCGCTCGGCAGGATGTGGTAGAACAGGATACGCTTATCATCCGCGCCGATGTTCTTTGCTGCCTGTACGAACACGCTGTTCTTGGTTGCCAGGGTGTTGCCTCGTACCAGACGCGCAAATTTCGGAATGTTGAACACCGCTACCGCAATGATAACATTGGTCATGCCGCTGCCAAGGATCGCTACGATCGCGATGGCCAGAATGATGCCAGGGAACGCGAACAGCGCGTCACAGATACGCATGATAATGGAATCAATGATGCCGCCGTAGTAACCGCCGATCAGACCCAGGAAAGAGCCGATCACAGCCGCGATGCTGACAGAGAACAGGCCGACACTTAAGGAAATTCCGGTACCGCAGATGATACGGGAGAACAGATCCCGTCCAAACTCATCGGTTCCGAACCAGTGTGCCGCGGTCGGTGCCTGCATGATCGCGTTGTAATCGAAATCGTTAATCCCATACGGAGCAATGAATTTTGCAGTAAAGGAAAGCACTACTAAAAATAGGATGAAAACCAGGGCCACAATGGCGGTCTTCTGTTTTTTAAATTTACGGACAAACTCAGAAAGCGGAGTGCTGATGTCCGTTTTTTCGTTCAGGGTCTCTTCGTCCTGATTTACTTTTTTCTCTTTTGCCATCTTAAACTCCTCCTTTCTTAGTCAAGCTGGATTTCCGGATTGAGTACAGCATAAAGCACATCTACAATCAGGTTGATCACAACGAAATGCAATGAAAAGATCAGGATCAGGGACTGGATCGCCGGATAGTCACGATAGTTTACAGACTCAACCAGCAGAGAACCAAGGCCCGGGAACGCGAATACAGACTCGGTTACTACGGAACCGCCAAGCAGGAAACCAAACTGCAGGCCGACTACGGTAACCACGGAGATCATCGCGTTGCGGAACGCATGCTTCCATACAACAACGCGCTCTCTTAAGCCCTTTGCGCGCGCAGTACGGATATAATCATCTTTTAATACTTCTATAATAGAGGATCTGGTAAAGCGGGCAATGATTGCCGCGATACTGGATCCCAGTGCGATCGAAGGTAATACGAGACTCTTCAGTGAATCCGCACCCGTGGTCGGGAACCATTTCAGATTCACGGAAAATACCATGATCAGCATAAAGCCAACCCAGAAAGAAGGAAGCGATATGCCGGACACAGCCAGTGTCATTCCTGTGTAATCCTGCCAGCGGCTTCTGTGTCTTCCGGACCATACGCCGAGAAGCACACCCACGATGGTGCTCCATGCGAGGGCCAGCAGGGTCAGTTTTGCCGTATTGGCATAGCGGTTGGAAACCTCCACCGCAACCGGACGCTTGGTCCGGAGAGATGTACCAAGGTCACCTTTCAGCAGACCTGTTACATATGTAATATACTGTTCATGGATTGGTTTATCCAGACCCAGTTCTTCTCTAACTACCTGTACATCTTCCAGCGTTGCCTGCGGACCGGCTACCAGACGTGCCGGATCACCCGGGATCAGCCGTACGAAGAAAAATACGAAGGTTACCACAATAATCAGGGTAGGTATCACTCCAATGATTCTTTTACCTATGTACCTTAACATACACTCAACACCTTTCATTCTTTTTGGGGAGTACCCCCTGTTAATCGGATTCTTTTTCCTGCAAAAATGGTCCGGCGGATCAGATTTCCGCCAGACCACCTGTTTTACAGTATATCATTCTGTCAGATCTGTTTCTTAGCTAAATATGGATTACTTTGCCAGCTTAGCGTTTCTTAAGTTCAGGCAGTTATCCGGGAAGACCTTTGCGTCCACCATCTTTGCGGAGCTGGCCCAGGTGTTGTTGTCGTTTGCCAGACATACAAGCGGGCTCTCCTCCCAGATGATATCCTGGGCTTTTGCGTAAGCCTCAGCTCTCTTGGCATCATCCGCGGTAGATAATGCGTCTTTTAAGAGCTGGTCAACCTCTTCGTTCTCATAGTAGCAGATATTGTAGCTTGCCGGCGGCTCAGATTCAATCGCCATCAGCGGACGGATACCCCAGTCCGCATCACCGGTAGACGGGGACCAGCCGATCACATACATATCAACCTCTGCCTCAGAGCCAGGAACATTCACATCCTGGATCTTCTGGTTTACCACCGCGCTCTCAAGAGCGTTGATCTCAACGTCGATGCCGACCTGAGCCAGCTGCTGCTGTAAAAACTCACACTGCTTTAAGTTTGCAGTAGTAGAAGCACACATGATGCTGGTCTTGAAGCCATCCGGATAACCGGCCTCAGCCAGTAAGGATTTCGCCTTCTCGATGTCATATGCATATACATCGTTGCCCTTGTAGAACTGGACGTTCGGTCCGATGATGGAGGTTGCCGGAGTTGCCACACCGTTCTTAACAACTGCGCAGTAAGCATCCTTGTTGATCGCGTAGTTGATGGCCTGACGGACTCTCACATCGTTAAACGGTGCTTTCTGGTTGTTCATCATCAGGTAACGTACTACGATACCCTCTTCCTGGCCAACTGCTACATTGCTGTCGCCACGCAGAGTCTCAATGCTCTCAGTCGGAACCGGCCAGATGAACTGAGCGTCGCCGGACTGCAGCATTGCGACACGGGTTGCGTTCTCAGATACCGGCTTGAAGGTAATGGTTTTGAAACCGGCATCCGGGTCTACTAAAGCGGTGCCGCCGCAGATATCTGCGTTATAGCCCCACCAGTCTTTGTTTAAAGCGATGGTAGCGTGCTCACCTGCTACCCACTCTACGAAGGTGTACTGGCCGGTACCCACCGGGTTCTTTGCACACTCTTCATTGCCCTTTGCGATCACAGCCGGGCTCATAACAACACAGGCCGGATGGGCCAGGGTTGGGATGAATGCGCCAAATGGGCTCTGAAGGGTTACTTTTACAGTGTAATCATCAACAATCTCTGTCTCTTTTAATACATTGCACAGTAAGGTCGTTCTCTTTAAGCCAAGGTTCTTATCACCCCAGCGGTCAAAGTTTGCCTTTGCTGCCTCTGCGTTCCACGGAGTACCATCGGAGAACTGGATGCCCTCTCTTAAGTGAATGGTGAACTCGGTAGCGTCGTCGTTTGCTTCGTAGTCGGTAGCCAGCATCGGGATGATCTTCATATCATCATCGAAGCCGAACAGACCGTCCATCATCAGTCTCTGAATACCGCCGGATAAGGTATCGCTGGTATCCATCGGATCCATGGTGGTGAAATCTACCAGCATAGCTGCGGTGATGTCGGTATCCTGGGATACGGACTCGCCCTCTGCCAGCTCTACAGCTGCGGTAGTTTCTGCTGCCTGTGACTCGCCGGAAGCTGCTGCAGTGGTCTCAGAAGAACCAGAACCGCCGCATGCGGTCAGTGCGCCCATGGCTGCAGTAAGGAGCACAGCCAGAAGCTTTGTTTTTGTCTTCTTCATAAATTGATCCTCCTCTTCTTTCAGGAATCTTTACACGTTCTTTACGCTCCATGTATATAAAAAAAGCATGGAGCATACGTTTCCCTTCCCGTGTATGCACCCTTGCATGTTTTCCATTCTACACTTTACCACATTACAATGTCAAATAGAAAATGCTATTTTTTGATAAATATTTACAGTTCTTTATTTTTTTAATAGTTTAGGTTGTTTTATATGCATATTTATTTTATAATTAACCCAATATTTTTTTCATAAATCAGGAGGAGTAAAAACATGTCCTATTCCGAACTGCCCGTTATGGAATTTCAAAAACCGGGAGTACTGATCATCTGCCTTCACCCGCCGATCCGCCGTGAATTTCAGGAATATCTCTCGACTCTTCTCGGAGAATATATCCGCTTCGATATCATGGATCCCTACCAGATCCATGATCCGGCACAGCTTGATCCCTATTCCTGTGTTTTGTTCGCCAGCAGCCGCACCAGGGATGCATTTCCGGTTTCCATTCCGGAACACATCACCCAGTTGATCTGTACCCGCACCTTTAACCCTGCTTTCCTGGACCAGATCATCCGGATTCCACAAGGTTCCTCTGTCTATCTGGTCAATGACACGCAGGATTCCGTTCTGGATATTCTCGGACAACTCAAAGATGCCGGTATCACCCAATACCACTTTGTTCCTTTTTATCAGGGCTGTACCCAGACCGATGAGTCCATCCAGTATGCCATCACCCTGGGCGAGCCTCAGCTGGTTCCGCACCATGTCCCCAATATTATCAATATCGGGAACCGGATCATTGATATTTCCACGATTCACGATCTATGCACCTGCTTTCAGCTTCCGTCCAGCTTAACCAACCAGATCACGCGGACCTATGTGAACCGGATTCTGCAGATCATCCAGTTAACCGGAACCCATTACACCAACTATGTATTTTCCAAACAACTCCTGCAGGCCGTTATGAGCAATTTAAACGTCAGTCTCTGCCTCATGACAGACGAAGGCCGCATCAGCATGGTGAATCGCTCCTTCTGCCAGGACTGGGACATTCTGGAAAATGAATGCATGAACAGTCTGTTTTCCTCCTGGCTGCCTTCCCAGTATGCTTCCCACAATTTCTGCCAGAGCGCGGACTACCAGCTGGTCAGCCGCAGCGGCCTGCGCAGGCAGCTCAGTGTCCTGCAGCTTTCCCTGCCCGGCCACAAACCGCTTTACCTGCTGAGCAGCCAGCCTGTATCCTCCTCCCCGGCCCCTGACATTACCCCAGTCGATATACGGGATCCTTCCTCAGATTTCTACCGGCTCAACAGCGGTTTTGACAGTATCCTGTCGGTTTCCGGCCGCGTGCTGAACATGCTGGAGTATGCCCGCCGCCTGGCACTCTACGATTTTCCGGTACTGATCCAGGGTGAAAACGGCACCCAGAAAAAGAAAATTGCCACGGCCATACACAAGACCTCCAGCCGCAGGCAGAACCCGCTGATCATTTTCAACTCCCTGTATACCGGCCTGGAAGCTGCAGACCAGTTAAAGCTGGCCGATACCGGTACGCTGCTGATTGATGGCGTAGAGCGTCTTCCACTCTCCACCCAGGATACCCTCATCAGCATTCTGCAGAACACCATAGACGATCTGGATATCCGTATTATCGCCACCACCAGCCAAGATCTGTATCAGGATGTCCTGGACGGGCGTTTCCGGGAAGAGCTTTTCTTCTTTTTAAACGCGGCCTCCATCGATACCATCCCCCTGCGAGAGCGGCGGGAAGACATCCCGGTTCTGATGGAACATTTTTTCCGGGAACTGTTCCATGACCCAAATATCCGGCTGAAAGATCTGATCTCCTCCAGCCTGATGAATTTCCTGACAAACTACGATTACCCCGGAAATATTCAGGAACTATTCAACTTAAGCCGGTATTTCTTCTCTCTGTACTCCGCCCATCCCCTGGTGCTTTCCCAGCTTCCCTCCTATATCCGGAGCCGGGTGAACCAGCCGGTCAGCGAAAGCAGCGTATTGAAAAACGAGGTGCTTTCCCTGATCGCACAAACCCCTCGGATTGGGCGCGGCACCATCATGGCCGCCCTGACAAAAAAAGAGATCACAGTCAGCGATGGAAAGCTGCGCGGTCTCTTAAAAGAGCTTGCTGAGGAAGGGCTGATCCGGGTCGGACGCACCCGCAGCGGCTGCGAGATCACCGAGCTGGGTCTTGCATCCATCCGGCATTGATGGTATACTAACAGCCGTTTGAATCTGATAAAGAGAGGTACTTTATGCTGTTACCAAAGATTGGAATTACCACAATAAATACAAAAAATCCGGTATCCGGCGCACCGCTTTCCACCAATGGCTGGACCTACAACGATGCAGTCACAAAGGGCGGCGGGGTTCCGTTCCTGCTGCCCTCCATTACCAATGAAGATCAGCTAGATGCCATGGTGGATGCCTGCGATGGCTTTATCTTCAGCGGTGGAGCCGATATTACCCCATGCTGCTACGGAGAGATGGCCCATCCGCTGGTAGGCGACACCAGCCTGAAGCTGGACCGCAGCCAGATCGGGCTGATCCGCCGCGTCATCAAGGCAAGAAAACCGTTCCTGGCCATCTGCCGCGGACACCAGGTCTTAAACGTAGCCTGCGGCGGAACCCTGTACCAGGACAACAGCCTGCACGGACAAGGCACCGCAAGACACATGATCAAGGATGACCGGGGCGATGTAAGCCATCAGGTCACACTGAAACCGGGCACTACCCTCTATAACATGTTCGGCGAGCGGGTCTGGACCAACAGCTACCATCACCAGAGCGTGAAAAAGCTGGGTGATGGCTTAATGATCGCCGGTACCGCCGATGACGGCATCGTGGAGGCCATTGAGCTGATCGATTATCCCTACGGTCTTGGCATCCAGTGGCACCCAGAAGCCATGCTGGTGGCATCCGATGACATGCTTCCGGTCTTTACCGGGCTGATCGAGGCAGCCAGAAAAGCCGCTAACAAATAAAAAAGTGGATTGCAGACAGAGCATTTGCTCTCATCCTGCAATCCACTTTTTTTCTGCGTCATGAGCTCTGTCCATCTTCCAGATATTCCGACAAACTGTAATATCGTTCTCCCGCCCGTCCGCGGGTCTGCTCTGCTGCCGTCATGGAATTTAAGATGGCTTCCTGCTCTGCCTCCGCAGCCGCAAGAAAAGCCCGGTTGATGACATGCTCCGGGATGGCCTGAAGCAGCAGCAATTCTTCATCCGCACCGGACGGGATCCGGTTGGCTGTGGTAAATCCGATCATGACCTCACCGCTTCCATGTCCGGTGTAGCCGCCGGTGCGGGCAATGCCAACACCGGTTCTCCGAAGAACACGTCTTAACTGGCGGCTGGTCAGCGGAAGATCCGTGGCAAGGATACTCATGATCGATCCTTTGTCTTCTTCTGAAGCCGCCATATCATCTTTCTCCTGTTTCCAGTCCAGAATCGTTTCCCCAACCGGTTCACCATTTAATACAAAATCCTCTGTTGCGCCAAAATTGGACTGCACCAGCACGCCGATGGTATATGTCTTCTCTCCGATCTGGATCACGCGGGAGGCAGAACCAATGCCACCCTTCATGCCATAGCAAATGGTTCCGGTTCCGGCCCCCACATCTCCTTCCTCAAACTCCTCAGAAGCTGACACAAAAGCCTGACGCACCTCGTCCGCTCCCACCGCCCGCTTCTGAATCTGGTTGATGCGGCTGTCATTGCACTCTCCCACCACTGGATTGATGCTCATAGGTTCCAGTCCATCCTGTTCACACTGTTCCACCACAATATCTACCATGGCGTCCCATACCTTTCCTACATTTAAGGTATTGGTCAGGGCAATCGGCGTTTCCAGGGTTCCAAGCTCTTCCACCTGCACCAGGCCGGCACTTTTCCCAAAGCCGTTGTGGACATAGGCTGCTGCCGTATATTTCTTTGCAAAGGCATTATCCTCTCCCGGCAGAATCACCGTCACACCGGTATGGTTTTCTTCGGTTTTCACGGTGCAATGCCCGACTTTTACGCCAGGCACATCCGTAATCTTATTTCGTTTTCCAGTCTCCAGGCGCCCCGGCACGATACCGAAGTCCCGGATTCGTTTTCTCTCCATGTCTGAATTCCTCTTGTTTTTCGTTTTATTTTCCGATCTCGCTGAAATATTTGTCACGCAGCTTCTGGATCAGTTCCGGATTCTTCATGCCAACGGCCTTCTGGTTCAGTTCCATGGCACGCATGCTCGGGTGGCTGGTGCTGGTCACCAGGATCTCATCTGCCGTATAAAGCTCCTCCAGGGTAAACGCACGCTCCTCCACCGGAATGCCAAGCTCGCCGCACCAGCGGATGACGTGTTTCCGCTCGGTTCCCGGAAGGATCAGGTTATCTAACGGATGGGTGATAAATACGCCGTCCTTCACCATGGAAATATTGGAATGGGAGCACTCGGTCACATATCCGTCCCGGACAAAGACCGTCTCGTTACAGCCTGACTCGGATGCCTGCTGGGCGGCCATCACATTTGGAATCAGATTCAGGGTCTTGATATTGCAGTGGTAGAAACGGGTATCCGGAATGCTGATGAGGCGGTACTCATCGGACATCTGCACACCCTTCCACGGCTTGCTGTATACATACAGGTTACTGGAAACACCCTCCCCCGGGAACAGGTGATTTCTCGGAGAGGTTCCTCGGGTCACCTGCCAGTACAGAAACTGGCAGCCGCTCTCCAGCTTCTGCACCATACTATTAAGCAACGCGCCGACTTCTTCCTTTGTGTATGGAAGCTCAATGCGGAGCATAGCCGCGCTGTTGAACATGCGGTCCAGATGATCCTGCAGCGCGTAAATCTTATAATCAAACACCATCGCTGCCTCATAAATTCCATCTCCAAAATAAAATCCACGGTCGTTGGCCGGGATCATCATGTCGTCAATCCGGGTGATTTTGCCATTGTAATATGCCAGATCTTTCATTTTCTCCATGTTATTTTTCTCCTTAGTCGTTTCGAAGCACAACGCTTTGCCATGTTGTCCCGTGTATTAAATGAAACTAACGTTAAGTATACAATGCGGATTTTCAAAAGTAAATAGTTGTGGCAAAGGAAAACATAGTGTCTGGCACTCAGAGGAGAAAAGATTATGGAAAAAATCAAAATGACGACGCCGCTCGTCGAGATGGACGGCGATGAGATGGCTGCAATCCTGTGGAAAGAAACCCGGGAACTGATCCACAACTTTACCTCCCCGGGTATTGCCCAAGGCATTCACAACCTGGATTCCTCCATCCGAAGCTTCGCCCGCTGCTGCATGGCCTACGCCCTGGACGCAAAACAGGATCTGATCTTTTCCGCAAAAGATACGATTTCCAAGGTCTACGACCGGAATTTCTGTGAGATTTTCAAAGACATTTTCATGAGTGATATGCTGGCCAGCGCCCTTGAGAAACGCGGTGAGCTGGATCAGAACAAAGAGCTGGAAACTTTTGGCCGCCAGTTAAAAGAAGCAGCCGTGAAAACCGTGGAGGGCGGCATCATGACTGCTGATCTGAAAAAGGTAACTACAATAAAGAATCCGCATGTTGTCACCGGACTGGTGTTCATTGCCACGGTTCAGGAACGGCTGATGAAGCTTCGCGGATAGTGTTTAGCAGCTGAACTTCTTCTTCATCAGGTCGATCAGGAACCGCTCTGCCCGGCCAAGATACATGGTTTCTTTGTAAACCGCGTTGACATTCCAGTATTCCGGCATTGCCGAAAAGTCATAACAATGGAACCGCTCCATTCCGCCAAGCACCTCCACGGCCCGCTGGGGCACAATGGCAACACCAAGGCCGGAAGCCGCAAGCTGGACGGCGGAAATACAGCTGGATAGTTCAATCATAATCTTAGGGTCTATGTCATACTGTCGGAGTACCGTGTCGGTTTTTTGACGAATGGCATGGCCCTTTTTTAACATAATGAAGGGAACGTCCTTCATGGCAGACAGATTGACGCGGGGAAGGACAGCTGCGGCCCCCGCCTTCTGCATTGTTTTCGCGGTCTCTTTGCCCGGGTCAGCCGGGATCTGCATCTGCACAGCATCTGCACGTTCCGTCTCCATCAGCATGTCTGCCCGAATCATGGACGAATCTGCCACCAGAACCAAATGTTCCCGGTAAATGAGTTCCGCCTTCAGCCCCACCGGAAGTTCTCCCTGGTCGCGGGGAATCACGTAAAAGCTGATATCATCTCGCATGATGGCCTGAAGCAGTTCATCGGACTTCGCTTCCCGCACCTGCAGTTCAATTCCCGGATACTGCTGCTTAAAATCCGGGATCACTGCCGGAAGCATATATCCGGTGCGCTCCGTCGGCATGCCAAAGGTAATGCGTCCCTTCTCGCCAAGTCCCGCATCAATCAGCTCTTTCCGCAGGTTATCGCTCATCAGCAGAATTTTCCTGGCTGTCTCCACATATTTTTCGCCCGCATAGGTAACTGTCAGTGGAGAAGTTCCACGGTCAAACAGTTTCACGCCGACATCCTGCTCTACTTTGGATACAATGTGGCTGAGTGATGGCTGGGATATATAAAGCTTGCGTGCCGCAGCCGTGATGCTGCGGCAGTCAGCAACCGTTGTGATATAAAGCATTTCGCGAAAATCCATACGTCTCCTCCTGATATGGGGAAATTCTTTCTTTTTTCCATCTTCAATCTCATTATATCCTTTTCCCCAACCATTCGCAATCATAAGAACGTATGTGCTTTGACAATTCCAATGAAATCAACGGATATACTACCGGTGTCATCTCAATATTTATGCGAAAACAGAAAATACAATACTGGACAATAGAAGGATCATGGCACCTCCGATTCTGGAAGATATCTGTGCATAACTGATAAGGTTCATGCGCTTCGCTGCGCCGAGCACGGCAAGGTCTCCTGCTCCTCCCATATTTGCCATACAAAGACCTGCAGTAATGGCACTCTCAATCGGGAAGAATCCTACAGCCCATCCAAAGATTGCAGAACCGAGTACAGCACCCAGAACGATCAGAATGACAATCACGAGATTTGCCAGGGAAAGCACCTCCAGCATCTCGCTGAAGTTAATCATAACAATACCGACACCAACCATCTGAATCCAGACAAGTTTGTTTGCGCAGAACTGCTGGCATTTCTGTGCTCCTGCTTTCAAATGCTCAGGAATCAGGTTAAAGACGTTTGCCAGTGCTGCAAAAATAATCAGATAGGCAAAGTTTGGAATGGATACGCCTGCAACAGACGGAAGAATCTTTTTGGCAAAAAGCTGTGCCAGAATAAAGAAACCACCGGTCAAAAAGATGCCTGCGCCAAGATCGTCCATACTCACATTAACAGATTCTTTCTTTTCCGTTTCCACTTTTTTCGCTGAATCACAAACCAATTCGCCGTTGCCGGATAATTTCGGAACCAGAATTCCAACGGTCTGCAAAATGGCCGCAAACGCTACGGATACAATGTTGCCGACTGCCAGAATCGCAAGTGCAAAAGAAAGATATCCGGCCGGATCTTCACCGGTTACGTCTGCGTAAACCTGGGCCATTGGAATTGCGCCGGCTCCAGCTCCGCCGCCCATGATCGGCAATACATAAGCCATAACAACCTGCACCGGATCTTTTCCAAACAGAATTCCACCAAGCGCACCAAAAAGAATGGAACCAATTACTCCGGCAATAATAGCCGGTAAGTATAATGCGCTGGATTTGACCAAAAGTTTCCGGTCAACGGCAGCGGCAGCACACCAATATCACACTTGCCCTTCGACACATATTCCTCGATCTTATCCGAACGCACCTCTACGGTCTGCACCTCAATTCCTGGATACTGACACTGAAACTGCGGCAGCACATATGGCAGAAAGAAAGATGCGCGTGCATGGGAAATCCCCACGATCACGCGCCCCTTCTTCTGATCATTGATATCGGAAATGTCATGCCGCAGCCGGTCATTGAGCGACAGGATCATCCGGGCCGTCTCCACATACCGTTCCCCCGCCGTCGTCAGGGAAATTGGTGTCGTGTTCCGGTTAAACAAAACCGCCCCAATCTCATCCTCTACCTTTGCGATGTAATGACTGAGTGCAGGCTGCGAGACATAAAGCTCATTTGCTGCTTTTGTCATGTTCTGTAGTTCCGCAACTTTTAACACATACTGGTATTGCTTGAAATCCATGCGGCTTCTCCTTTTCTTCTGCCTGCACGTTACCGTTTATTCCTTCTACAGACAGTAACAGCTGGCTTACATTCCCTCTTTAGCCTCTGTAATAATTGATCAGGCAACCTGATAACAGAATCTTTCGTTCCTCCTCCGTCAATGCATCCAGTGTGCATGTGATTTCTGACTGCACCGTTCCTGCTTCCGAATCCAGAACCTGTACGGTAACTGGATTTTTGCACGCAGCCACCACATCCCGCACATTCCGGATCAGCAGATAGCTTCCCACCGGAATTTCCAGCGCTTCCTCTGTCCGGAGCGGCAGAATGCCCCAGTTGATCAGATTGGAACGATATCGTTTCGTAGCATACTCATTCGCAAGGTTTGCAAAGCCACCTAAAACCTTCTGGCAGCTGGCTGCCTGTTCCCTGGACGAGCCATCACCAATCTGATCGCTGACCATCAGGCTTCCAAGGGTAATATCAGAAACGCTGCAATGGAGTTCACCGGTAAGCTTTTTCAGAAGATGGTCAAACGCTGCATCGCCTGTATGTACTGCGTCTGTATGTACTGCATCTCTCTGTTCTGTAGCGGATCCTGTTCCCGCCAAAGTTTCCGCTTTGCAGATCTGCTCTCTCCGGCTTTGCTCCAGTTTCCGTACTTCTTTGGCCCTGCCAACGTACTCTGGATCGCGGCTGATCATGGTATATTCAGAAATCTTTTCAGGATTGGACCGGAAAGATGATGCCTCGCCGGATGGAACCAGTTCATCCGTAGTTACCGATCCATGGTAAGAACCTGCTGTTTTTAATAACAGATGTTTCGTTAACGGCCGCATCTGCGGCCAATCTGCAATGTTCGGTCCCATCGTCAGTTCCACGGAATCATCGCCTTTTCCAAAATTATCAAACACCTGGTTTTCATAGATCTTCGGGTCAAAATGATGCTTTAAATTGCGGTACTCCACATCCAGTTCCGTTGCTGCAGTCAGTCTTCCGCCATTCCGGACAGTTGCTGCAATCGAGCGGGCATCCATCAGGCAGGCACAGGCCATCTGCCCCTGTCCCGGTTTTGAGCCTTCCCGGTTCGGATAATTTCTGGTCATGTGGCGGATGCTGACCTGGTTGTTTGCCGGTACATCCGTCACGCCAAAGCAGGGACCGCAGATGCACGGACGAAGAGTTACACCACTGACTGCCAGTTCCCCGGCAATCCCCTGTTCCATCAGATCTGCCATGACCGGGAGACTGGCCGGATTCATGCCAAGATTCAGACCGCTTCCCGGGATTCCATACCCCTTTAGGATATCCGCCATAGCGACAATATTTTCAAACAGACCGCCGCTACAGCCACTGACAAGTGCCTGGTCTACATAGAATTCCCCATTTTTCAAGTGAGACTGGATAGAAAACGGCTCACCATGGTCTCCCTTGATCCTGTTTCCTGCTTCTTCCACCTCTTTGATCACTTCCGGCATCCGTTCCTTGAACTCGCGGATTGACATGGCATTGCTTGGGTGAAACGGCAGTGCGATCATGCACTCCACGCTGGAAAGGTCAATCTCAATAAGACCGTCGTAGTACGCTCCGCTCTCTGGCTGCATTTTCCGGTAGGCATCGCCACGTCCGTGTCCGGTCAGAAATTCTTCCGTTTTTTCATCGGTACACCAGACACTGGAAAGCGCTGCACTCTCCGTTGTCATAACATCGATTCCCATACGGTATTCCATGCTTAAATTTTGTATGCCCTCTCCCACAAACTCCAACACCTTATTTTTGTTGAAATGATTCTGGAATGTTGCCGCGATCAGGGCCAGCGCCACATCCTGCGGACCAACGCCCGGTCTTGGAGTCCCGGTCAGGTTCACAGCCAACACCGGCGGGTAGGCAATATCATAAGTGCGCCCAAGCAGCTGTTTTGCCACCTCACCGCCGCCCTCTCCGATACCCATCGTACCCAGGGCACCATAACGGGAATGACTGTCTGACCCGAGGATCATCTTTCCGCACCCAGCCATCATTTCCCGCATATACTGATGAAGGACTGCCCGGTACGGCGGAACGAAAATGCCGCCGTATTTCTTCACATTTCCAAGGCCAAATACATGGTCATCCTCATTGATCGTACCGCCCACCGCACAGAGTGTATGGTGACAGTTGGAAAGCACATACGGGACCGGGAATTTTTGGATCCCGCTCGCCCGGGCTGTCTGTAAAATATTCACATAGTTATTATCTGGAGATACCAGAGCATCAAATTTCAGCTGAAGCTGATCCATATTGCCGCTGTGATTGTGGGCTTTCAGGATTCCATATGCCATTGTCTTTGTTTTTCCTTCCGCCTGTTCTGCTGCATTTCCTGCTTTTATAAAATTGCCGTCAGCTGTAAGCACAACTCCATGACCGGTTAATCTTACCATTTCAATCTCCTCCAATTCAGAACATCTTGCGTCTGTCACAAAATGTCTTTTATAAAAAATAGGAAACTGCCGCAAAATGCCACCATGGACACCTTGCGGCAGTCTGTCAAATATTCATCGCATTTTCATTTACCTGCGGATATACAATGTTCCATCCATAATGCGGCGTGCCGTTCTCTGGACCCCTACACTCGGAAACTTCAGCTCTCCATGTTCTTTTATCAGTTCCGGCACCATCGTCATGATACCACTCGGATGACCGATACGGACACTTCCCGCATTGCCAGAACTGCGAAGCACCTTCTCTACTACAGATCCCTTCATGGCTGCTGCCACGCTGATGGCACTTGCAGAAGTCAGCGGACATGCCTTATGGCATTTGAATACCGAAATGACACGGGCACAAACATCCATATCCTCTGCCTTCACCTGCTGTCCGGCAATATCGGTATAGGATTTCGGCACCGTCACAAAGCCGACCTTCGGCACCGCCGGACTGTTCTTTGTGGCATCCTGCAGATCTTTTGCAAAGCCCATCTTGCAGCAGGCAACACCGCGGATCTTCTCCAGGAGCGCACAAACTTCCTGATTGCTGTTTATTTCCTCCGGAAGTTCCGTACCGGTCATGCCGATATCCTCAGCCTTTACCAGCACCATGGGGTTGGACACATCCAGAATGGTGGCCTCGACCGGACCAAAATCAGGAATCTCCAAAGTCTCTACGCAGGTCCCGGTCGGAAGGAGCTTTCCAGTCTTCGCTCCTGCCGGATTCAGAAATTTTACATTCAATTCCGCTGCTGTTCCATCCACACCTGCAATGGCACAGTCTCCTTCCTGGGCGAATGTTTTTGTCTCTGGATCGATCGGAACCGTCACATCAATGTATTTATCTGTATTCCGGTTTAACATGTGGACCGTGGTCACCGGCTCGGTAATGGCAACCATCCCCTCTTCTACCGCATACGGACCAACTGCCGCGGTCATATTTCCGCAGTTAGACTTATAATCCACCTGACTCTTTCCAACAATGACCTGTCCCACCAGATACTCTACATCAATCCCCGGCTCCTCACTCTTCCAGACGATTACAATCTTATTATTAGAAGAAACCGTTCCGCCAAGCCCGTCAATCTGTTTTGGATCCGGGTCACCCATGGCCTGAAGAAAAATGCTGTCCCACTCATCCCGGTTTTCCGGAAGATCCTCTTTATGAAACATACAACCCTTACTGGTGCCGCCACGCATAAATACCGTTTTAAAAGTTCTCATACTGACCATTCCTTTCTTTTTGTTCTGACATTTCCCTATTTTTTGCAGTTTCCATTTCTTTTAACTGCTTTTGAAGGTGACGCAGCTGGCCTCCGGAAAGGATTACCTCCAGCTCATTATCCGAAAGCTCCAGCTTTGCCTTGAAAGAAATCCCCTTTGTCAGGTCTTTGATGGTTACTTCTCTCGTTTTCATCTGATCAAGGAGACCTTCAACCTCCAGCTCATCCAGCAGATCCAGTTTGTCGTAATCTGCAGGATCCGCAAATACCATTGGGATGATGCCGTGGTTGATCAGATTTCCTTTGTGGATGCGGGCAATACTCTTTGCAATCACCATTTTGACCCCCAGATACATCGGGTTAATGGCAGCATGCTCGCGGGAAGATCCCTGACCATAGTTTTCACCGCCGATGATAATGCTCCTGCCCATGGCTTTCGCGCGTGCTGCAAACTCCGGATCGTAGCGGTGGTAGCAATACTGGCTCATGAGCGGAATATTGGAACGCATACTCGAAAACTCCGCGCTGGCCGGGGTGATATCGTCGGTCGTAATGTTATCTACCGTCTTTAAGCTGATCTGTGCCTTTAAATACTGTTCCGGAGCGTCCGGGACCGGGAGCGGCTGAATGTTCGGGCCGCGCACAATCTCGACCTTCTTTGCTTCTTCTTCCGGAAGCGGTTCGATAATCATGGAATCGTCTACCGGAAACTCTGCCGGCTCTTTCACTTCTGCCAATACGGACAGATCACTTCCAAGAATATCCTCTGCACTTGCAAAGGTACCGGTAATCGCGGTTGCAGCCGCACTCTCCGGGCTCACCAGATAAATTTCTGCCGTCGGATTGCCTGCACGGCCTTTAAAGTTCCGGTTTGAGGTACGAACGGCCACACCTTTGGTAGCCGGTGACTGACCGATGGCGCAGCACGGTCCGCAGGCAAGCTCCAGAAGTCTTACCCCTGCATCCAGAAGGATATCGATATAGCCATCCCGCATCAGAAGTTTGTAAATCTGCTTGGAAGAAATTGCGCAGGTACAGCTCACATCCTCATGCACATGTCTGCCTTTGAATACCAGTGCTGCTTTCGCGATATCCGAATAGCTGGAGTTGGTACAGCTTCCAATAAATACCTGCTGTACTTTTTTCTTTTCCACATCCTTTAACGGGATCACATTGTCCGGCTGATGCGGGCATGCGCAAAGCGGAACGAGCTCGCTTAAGTTCAGCTCCATCTCACCGTCATACTCCGCATCCTCATCCGGAAGGATTTCTGTAAAGTCTTTTTCTCTTTGCTCCGCTCTCAAAAACTCACGTACACGCTCATCTGCCGGGAAGATCGAAGTAGTTGCCCCCATCTCTGCCCCCATGTTGGTGATGCTGGCACGTTCCGAAACGCTTAAGGTTGCAGCGCCCGGTCCGACATACTCAAATACCTTGCCAAGACCACCCTTAATACCAACGCGGCGCAGCATTTCCAGGATTACCTCTTTTGCATTACAGCCCGGCTGCAGATGGCCAGTCAGATTCACCCTGATGATCTGCGGCATTTTCAGATGCATCGGAACACCAGTCATCGCAGTTGCCACGTCCATGCCGCCCACGCCAATGCAAAGCATGCCGATCGAGCCGCCATGCGGAGTATGACTGTCGCCGCCCATTAACAGCTTTCCGGGAACACCAAACCGTGCGACCTGTACTGCGTGGCAGATTCCGTTTCCCTGTCTGGAAACATGAACACCATAGCGTTTTGCGACAGACTGCAGGTAAATATGGTCGTCTGGAGTCTTGTTATCCAGATATAACAGGTTGTGGTCCAGATAGCTGACACTGCATTCTGTACGGATGCGGTCCAGACCAACCTGCTCAAATGCCAGATAAGTCATAACCGCGTTGATATCGTGGGTCAGAGTCTGATCCACCTTCAGAAGGATTTCCTCTCCCGGCTTCATCTCAGAAGGTGCCGCAAGATGTGCAGAAAGAATCTTTTTTGTAATGTTCATTCCCATGTGAATACGCTCCTTTTTCTCTGTTTGCTTTTATTTTTTCAACAATTTTGTATAAACCTCACCGGTACGCTCCATCTCAGCGATGGTATAGCGCTGGTTTTCTATCTTTTTCAATGCGCGTTCTATAACACCCTCCGCCTCTTCCCGGGTAAGCACACAGACACCATTGACATCCCCGATCACAATATCACCCGGTCTTACGCAGACGCCTCCACAGCTGACCGGAACGTTGATGGCTCCTGCCCCGCTTTTTGCCGCTGTACCACAGGTTAGACCTTTCGCATAGACCGGAAAGCCTGCTTCCTCACATCCTTCCAGATCCCGGAAAGCACCATCGATCACCACGCCCTCTGCTTTCATAAGGTTCGCGCAAATACTCCGGTGATCTCCCCAGTAGGAACAGTCGCAGTTGCCTTTCCCTGCAATAACCAGCACGTCTCCTTCTTCCAGCGCAAGGATTGCATCTGCGACGATACTTCCTTCTCCACTTGGCACATCGACCGTTACCGCCGGACCCACGATCTTCTTTCTGCCGATCCAGGGTTTGATCCGGTAATCCATGGAATGATATAATCCCGCCCCGTCGCAAAGTTCCGGAGTGGTAAATGCCCGCAGCCGTTCGATCAGGTCTTTCGGCGGACGGGTGAATTGTGCTTTTTTTATCAAAGTATCCATATGTATTCCCCTTCCGTTTTATGATTTGATTGTAACGCATGGATTATCATAAGTAAAATACATGATTTTACATGTTCCTTATACACTTTTTTCTATAATACAGGTAAAAAATAACGAAGCAACCCGTTTCCGATTGCTCCGTTATTTTCCAGTTTTCTGTTATCCTATCAACACATTCTTTCTGCTAACGTTACTTCCCCTGCATCTCCAACAGGATCTTCGCCGTCTCCTCCAACTCCTCCTGCGCGTAAAACGCATCTAATATCGTCTTCCCCGGAACGACGGTTCCATGGCGCATAAGAAGCCATCCGTCACTGTGGTCGGCTTCTTTTTCAAACGCATCAAATAATTCTTTTGAGCCGGGCATGGCATACTCCACACACCCCACAGTTCCCAGTTTCATGCGAAGGTAAGGTGTAATATCCGGCATTACATCTAAAGTACCCGGCACGCATTGCATTCCCCATAAAACCGCATAGGTGCTGTGCGTATGAATCACTCCCCGTACCTCTGGCTTATGCCGATATACAGCAAGGTGCAGGGGCCATTCCTTGCTTGCTTTTTTCTCAAGCAGGTTGCCTTCGATATCCATCACTGCAAAATCAGATGGGCGCAACGTTCCAAAACAGGTGCCGGATGCACTGATATAAATCTTATCTTCGTGCCGGACACTGATATTTCCGGTATTTCCTTTCACGGTTCCACGCTCGAATAGCACATGTGCTGCCCAGACTGCCTGTTCTAACTTCTGTTTTAATAGTTCGTCCATAAATTCCTTTCTTCAATCATGCCAAGCGCCTGTTCAAAAAAGTCCTGATTTCCAAAATTTCCTGATTTCAGAATCAGGCGCAAACACCTGTTTCCCACTGGAGTCATAACCGGAACACCCGGTGCTACGCTTTCGTTGATCCAAAATGCTTTCTGATTCAATGTTTTCGTCACTGCCCCACTGGTTTCTCCGCCCGCAGATATGATTCCGGTAACTCCTGACTCTACAGCCAGTCGGGCCAGTGCTGCCATCGTTTTTTCAATTTGTCCGGATACATCGCCATATAGTGCCCGGTCCTGTTTTACCTGTTCCGGTGCGGCGCTGGAATAAACCAAAACAGGGCCGGATGATAAATCTGATTTGATACTTTCCCAAAATTCCACGATGTTCCAGTCGTGTCCGCAAAGCATCGCAGGTGTGATCTGAATACTTTTTCCACCCTTTTTCTGATATTGCGCAATTTGTCCTCTTGTCGCGACACTGCAGCTCCCGGCAAGCAGGAGCGGATACATACTTCGGTTTTCTTTTTGATAATACCGAAGCAAATACCGCGCAAGCGGTTCTGCAATTCCACTTCCCCCTGTCAGAAGCTTCAGGCTGCCAAAGGTTTCCGCAATTTTCTTTGCGTCTTCCTCTGTCCGGCAATCTGGTATCAGATAATGCGGCGTCTGAATTTCTTTCCCGCTTCGATCAGAATCCGAAAAAGAAGTTCCAATTTCCAGGCAGAAATACCGGCTTTGCGCCTCCATCAGTCTTTTCAGGTTGGAATCCCTCATCGGTGTAAGCGGATGGTCTTTCATGGAACTGTCCTGCAGCAAAGTACCATTCACATACAGGTTGCCCTGTTCTACTGTCCTTCCGTTTACCGGCAATGCAGGACAGATCAAAGCGCTTTTTACCTGTAAAAAATCCATAGCAACATCGCACACCGGACCAATATTTCCCTTCGGAGTCGAATCGAACGTAGAACAGTATTTGATATAAAAATGACTGCATCCTTGATGTTTAAGCCACTGTAACGCCTCCAGAGAGAGGCTGACCGCTTTCTCTGTTTCCTGCGTCCTGGTTTTCAATGCGATCACGATCGCGTCTGCCTGATCGGTTTCCTGCATTTCTTCTGGTGTACCATCTAGCAAGAGTGTCCGCATGCCTCCTTTTTTCAAAAAAGAGGCCATACCGGCTGCTCCCGTAAAATCATCTGCGACACATCCCAAAATGGCCATAAAATTTCTCCACTCAGATTTCCTTTTTCTTTTCCAGAAGCTTCGTGATCACTGTATCCGTAAACTCATCCGTTGACGCAGTTCCGCCTACATCCCTGGTAATGCATGTTTCTTCTGTCAGAACGGCTCTTACACTTTCCTCTACCAAATCTCCCCACTTTTTAAGGTCCATATAGCGAAGCATCATAGCGCCGGACAGAAGCAGAGATGTTGGATTTGCAATATTTTTCCCGGCAATATCCGGGGCAGAACCATGACAGGCTTCAAAAACAGAACACTGATCACCAATATTTGCGCCAGCCCCCAGTCCCAGACTGCCAACAAGACCTGCACACAGATCCGATAAAATGTCTCCATACTGATTCATGGTAACGATCACGTCAAAACGCGTCGGATCCGTAGCAAGATAAAAGGCTGTTGCATCAACCATCAGATCATCCGATTCGATCTGTGGATAATTCTTTGCTACTCTGCGGAATGTTTCCAAAAAGAGGCCATCTGTCAGAATGATTGCATTTGCCTTGTGGACACAGGTTACCTTTTTCCTTCCATACTTTAATGCGTATTCAAACGCATAATTTGCAATCCGTTCTGCCCCTTTTTTCGTGATCAGTTTTACAGCTTCCGAGGCAGTATCTCCGCCAATCCGATGTTCGATCGCAGAATAAATTCCTTCCGAAATTTCCCGGATCACTACAACATCCATGTCTGCATTTTTACCGGAAATTCCCGGAATTCCTTTTGCCGGTCTCGGGCATGCAAAGCAATCCAGTTCCTGCCGTATCACATTGTTGTTGGATGGATAAATATGGCTGCTTCCGTCTTTTCGCTGATATACAAACCGTCCTTTCATTTTTTCTACACTCATCGGTCCCTTGATGGCTACCTTCAGTTGCTTATCATAAAGTACAATGGTATAATTTTATCAATATCAATAACCTATTGGAATGTTTTCAGAAAGGCATGCTCACCATGGATGAAAAAGATTATGAACTGTTATTAGAATTAAATGAGTCAAAAAATATCACAAAAGCAGCGCAAAAACTGTATATGACACAGCCTGCCATCACCAAACGGATTCAGAAAATGGAGGAAGAACTTCAGTGTACCCTGTTTCTGCGCTCCAAAAAGGGGATTTTATTTACACCTGCCGGAGAACAGATTCTTCCCTATGCTTCTGAAATCCTGGCAAACAGCCGGAAGTTAAAGGAACAGGTTTCTGCCTGTCAGAATCAGGTCTGCGGCACACTCCGCCTCGGTTCTTCTTTAAACTTCTCCCACTACCGGCTCCCCAGAATTATCAAGGCTTACACCGACCAGTATCCGCTCGTGGACGTACAGATCACGACCGGACAGAGCAAGCATCTCTTCCAGTTATTAAACCGGGATGAAATTGCCATTGCGATCATGCGGGGACGGTATGTCTGGGATGAAGCCATACAGCTTATCTCTTCCGAACCGATGTGCTTCGTCTGCAGCAAAGAAAACCAGGGACGGTCTTTAAGCGAATATTCCTACATTGGCCGCCACACAGACTCAGACTTATCCGCCCGGATTGACCGATGGCTGACTGCACACGATCTTGCCCAGATCCGTCCGCATATGTGGATTGACAGCATTGATACCTGCAAGGAAATGGCGCGCTACGGCCTTGGCTGGTGCATTTTGCCACGCATCTGTCTGGATGATTTTGATGGCTATATCGAAGAACTTTATATGGAAGATGGTTCTCCATTCCTCCGAAATACCTTTGTGCTTTACAAGCATCAGTATGCCGAACTCCCGCAGGTAAAACTGTTTCTGGATGCACTGCTCGGCAGTTCCGTTTCCGAAAATAAGTTTTAATCTTCCTCCGGATACATGGCAACAAAAAAGCAGAGACCTGCATCCTTTCACACAAGTCTCTGCTTTGGCAGAAATGATTGATTTGATTTGATAAAATTTTAGAATTTGATCACACCGATCACGGTAGCCATAATCAGCACCGCAATGCTTGCCGGCCACACCAGTCTCAAGGAATATTGGATGTGCTCACCAATTGATACATCTGCAAGACCAAGGCCTACATAAGTTGCTGCTACAGACGGGCTGACCGGAGTTCCCATGGTTGCAGTCAGCAGAAATGCTGCTGCCACAGTCTCCTGTGCTACGCCAAACGGCTCAACCACACCGATGATGATCGGAAGCAGTGCATAGTAAAATGCATCGGTACCAAGGATCATCAGAAGCGGTACGGAGAACAGACACATGAACCAGTGCATGTGCGGAGCGATTGCTGACGGAAGCACAGCAACAATTGCGTTTGCCATCGCTTCTACCATGCCGGAATCTTTGATGACACCCATGAAGATACCAACGGAAAACAGGGTCATGGTCATAACCATGGCATTGGTGCCATACTCTTTGATCTTCTTGTTCTGCTGTTTTGCATTCGGGAAGTTTACGATCAGACCGATTGCAAATGCTACCATAAAAATGGAATACAGCGGAACCGGAAGGTCTCTAAACAGCAATACTTACATCACCAGAGTCAGCACGAGGTTGAAATAATAAATGCTCTTCTTTGTTTCTTTCTTCTCCCCATTCGCATTCGCCAGTTCCTGTACATGAATTCCAGCTTCCGCTCCGTTTTTTTCTCAATCATGGAAACTACGATTGCAATGCCAAACGCTGCGATTGCCAGGCATACAACACCTGGAATCATAAAGCCATACAGGTCTCCGGCCTCTACGCCTGCCACACTTGCCGCACGCATGGTCGGACCGCCCCACGGAACCAGGTTCATCACGCCGTATGCACCGCACATAGCTCCTAAAAGTGCCTGCGGACGTACTCCCATACGCTTGCAGATTGGCAGAAATGCCGGAACCACGATCAGAAATGTGGTTGCCCCGGAGCCATCCAGATGTGCCACAAAAGTGGTAAGCACAATTGCGATGAAAATGGTTGCCACATTCTTTCCTGCCCGTTTAATCAGAAAATTGATGATCGGATCAAATAATCCCGCATCTGACATCATGGTGAAATAAGAAATCAAGAAAATGAATACTCCTTTACCTCGCGGACTACATCCATGATGCTGCCGTCACGTGCTTCAATGATACCAACTACCTTATCGCCAAACTGTACCTGATCCGGTGCACCTGTAATGGCATAAGCCTGATCTCGCAATTCCTCGATGGTGCAGATGGGCAGACCGCTGTCTTTCATGCAGTCGATGAGATCCTGTCTGCGCGGGTTGATTGCGATACCATAATCGGTGATGACAACATCTACGGTCTCACCCGGAGTCGTCACGGTAGTTACATTCGTGCAGATTGCCGGGATTCTTCCCTGCAGAAGCGGCGCAATAACGATGGTACACTTTGCGCCTGCGGCGGTATCTGGATGTCCACCCTGGGCGCCGGTAATGATTCCGTCTGACCCTACTACAACATTGCAGTTGAAATTTACATCTACTTCCAGTGCGGCCAGAATAACAAAATCAAGCTTATTCACATACGCGCCCTTGTTAAACGGGTTTGCATACTCGGAAGCACTGATCTCAATGTGACGGTCTGGGTGCTTCTTAATAGACTCTACTGCCCCAAGATCAAAGTCCTGCGTGTCTACCAGAAGATCTGTCAGGTCACGGTCCAGCAGATCAGCCATAGGTTTGGTCAGTCCACCAACACCAAAGCTCATCCGGATACCACGCTTTTCCATCTCATCTGCAAGGGAGATCGTCGATGCAATAGAGGCACCTCCTACTCCGGTCTGATAAGAAAATCCATTTTTGAAATACGGGGTGCGGATGACAAACTGCGTACAGTAATCTGCCATTCTCAGCTTTCTCATGTCGGAGGTCGGCTTTGCTGCGCCGGTTGCAATCTTGGCCGGATTACCGATCTCATTCACCACGCAGACAAAGTCTACCTGAGTCATGGAAATGCTTGCCGGGATGTTTGGGAACGGCACCAGACAATCGGTGATTGCTACCACACGGTCTGCGTACTCGGCATCGGCCATGGTATAGGACAATACGCCACAGTCGCTCTTCCCGCCGTTTGCCCGCATGTTGCCGTATTCATCACAAGTCGGAGCGCCGATAAATGCGATATCGATGTGGACTTCGCCAGACTCGATGGCTCTGACACGTCCGCCGTGTGAGCACATCACTGCCAGATTTTTCAGTTTGCCCGCGGAGATGGCCTCTCCAATCTTGCCACGCACTCCTGAGGAACGAATTCCGGTCACCGTACCATCCTCAATCATCGGAACAATCGGATCGTGTGCTTTTCCCAGAGAACTTGCACAGATCGTAATATTCTTAACTCCCATCTTATGAATCTCTTCCATGACCATATTCACGATGTAGTCGCCCTCGCGGAAATGATGGTGGAAGGAAATGGTCATGCCATCTTTGATCTCACACTTCACCAGTGCCTCATGAATGTTCTCCACGATCTTGCTTCTGTTCGGGTCCATCATGGCATGAGCCTTCGGAGCTGCTTTCTTATACTCGTGATTATCGTAAGCGTAAGCGCCCTTGAATGCTTCCTTACCGGTTGCCTTTAATACCTCTTCCGGGATTTCTCTTCCTACTGCATTGATCATCTTATAAATCCCCCTCATATACGCCTGATGCTTTTGCTAATGCAATGGTTCTCTTTGCGCCGTCGTAGAATGCGATATCGATCATCTTGCCGTCTACGGTAAATACGCCGATACCCAGTGTCTTCTTCTCATCGATCTCTTTTACGACCTTCTCTGCGAAGATGATCTCCTTCTGGGTCGGGGTGAAGATCTTATGGACAACATCGATCTGACGCGGGTTTACGAGGGATTTG
>NZ_QUEH01000009.1:106112-153226 GCF_003477935.1 Clostridium sp. AF32-12BH
TGCTTTTGCTAATGCAATGGTTCTCTTTGCGCCGTCGTAGAATGCGATATCGATCATCTTGCCGTCTACGGTAAATACGCCGATACCCAGTGTCTTCTTCTCATCGATCTCTTTTACGACCTTCTCTGCGAAGATGATCTCCTTCTGGGTCGGGGTGAAGATCTTATGGACAACATCGATCTGACGCGGGTTTACGAGGGATTTGCCATCGAAGCCCATCATCTTGATCATCTTGACCTCTTCCTCGAACACATCCATAGCATCCAGGTTGGTGAACACGGTATCCCAGCACTGCACACCGGCTGCCCTTGCGGCGATGATCATCTGCTGTCTTGCTCCCTGCAGCTCCACACCGGTTCCGGTGATCACGGTCTGCAGATCCTTGGTGTAGTCACCGCCGGAAAGAGCAATACCGATCAGTCGGTCAGAAGACTTGCAAACCTCAAGGGCATTTAAGACACCCTTGCAGGACTCTTTTCCGTAATATCGTTGGAGCGGTATACGGCACACTCAACGCGTGCCTTTAAGGTGCAGTCCAATGCTCCTTTGCCTACCACCGTTACCTTTGCATCGGTTACTTCCAGACGGTTTAAGGTTTCCAGAACCGTTTCCTTGATCTGCTTTCCAAACTGATGAATCACACTGCTCTCGATGGAAAGCTCTACCGTGCCATTTCCAGGCTCTACAGTAACCTGGGCATCACTGGACTCCAGAGTACCTGCCATGGCAGCTTTCTTCACTAACATGCTTTTTCCTCCTTATATCACCGGAAGCCTTTCGCTTCCCGCAAGATTTAAAATTTTCTCTATGGTCTCCTGCTCACGTCCCGGACATACCACCGACAGAAATTCTTCTGCCTTGTTTCTGGCCTGCGCTCTGCTTAACGGACGTTCCACACTTCCTGACGGATCTTCCACCTCTGTCTCATAGCAGGTGCCATCCTGCATAGTCAGTTTCATAAAACAGCCCCAATGTTTCGGGTACTGTTCCGTAAAACGGTCTGACGGCTGCACGATAACTTTTGCCAGCAGATCCTGAACTGCTTTCTTCTCCACAACTTCCGGTTCAAATTGTCCCATTGCCACGGTTCCGTAAAGAAATGCTGCTGCCACGGAATATGGCGTGGAAAATTTTGCATCCAGAATCGTCTTTGGATGCAGACAGCCATCGCTGACCGCACACTGTTTATAGCCCACCAGATAAGTATCGATCTCGATTTTCTGAATCTGTTCTGCCAGAATCTCTGCCTCGCCTTCCGTCTGGATCGTAAGGCCCATGTGCGCTTCCATCTGCCTGCGGATGTCGAGAACCGCATCGATCGCGCAGTGTGCGCTCCGGCAACATGGATAAGGCTTCATATCCATATTTAAAATCTCATAAACTTCCCCCAGTCCCTGGCTGAGTTTCGAAACATCTCCGCCGTCCGACATGGCAAACAAAAGTCCGCCATCCTTCGCATCAAAAATATGCTCCGGGCCGGTCATGCCTGCCTTTGCCAGAAATGCTGCCTCGATTCCGTCTGCCGCAGCTCTCGCCGGATGCAGGATTTTGCAGTTACTTCCATCTCCCAGGAAAGCCCAGACACCACTCGACTGGGTTCCCGCCATGCCAAGCGCTGACACGATCTGGTCCACGCTCAGATCCAGAAGCTTCGCGCAGGCAGCAGCGCAGCCAAACACGCCGCAGGTTGCCGTGGCATGCCAGCCCCGGTTCCGATGCGCAGATACTCCGAATGCCATGCCTACCCGGTTCACAGTCTCATAGCCGCAGACCACTGCCAGAAGGAACTCTTTTCCGCTTTTCCCAAGATACTCCGCACAGGACCAGGCGGCTGGGATCAGGCTTGCGCTGCCGTGAGTTTTAGATGCCGTATGGACATCGTCCAGCTCCAGAGTGTGCGCCAGCATGGCATTTAACATCGCGGCTGTTGCCAGCGGATATTTCCGGCTATCGCCCCAGACAGAAACATTACCACAGCCGCTTACCGCGCCCAGTGCCTGTTTCGCTGCTGCCACCAGCGGATCTTTCGCCGCCCCGGCTGCCACACTGACCAGATCAAGCACGCGGAGCGCGGCAGTTTCCCGCACGCGCTCCGGCAGCTGGTCCCATGTGATGTCATGAATAAATTGTGCTAATTTCCGCAGATCCGACATACACACGCCCCCATTTCTATTCTGCTTTGTAAGAGTTGATCAGGCTGCCTGCCAGAAGTACTTTCTTCTCTGCCTCTGTCACACCGTTTAACTGAAGCTCCATGGTACGGGTGCTTCCGTCTTTTCCGATGATGGTTGCCTCAAACCGGGTTGCACCATCTTCTACCGCCTTGCGGATGCCCGGCAGGTATACATACTCGCCAACCTCCAGATTGATGTTGTCATCCGGGTAGGTGAACGGCAGCATGCCCCAGTTTACACAGTTACTGCGGTAACGCTTGGTTGCATACTCGATGCAGATGTTTGCCAGACCACCCAGTACCTTCTGGCAGCTTGCTGCGTACTCACGCGCAGAGCCATCGCCCGGACGCTTTGCATACAGAACAGAACCGATTCCAGTGGTCTTCATGAGTTCTTCCGTTGGTGCGTTGACGCCAACTGCCTTTAAAACTTCGTAAACTTCCGCAGTCTTTGCTGCATCGCCTGCCACACGGGCTTTCTCATAGACCTGAACGGCTTTTGCCTTGCCGACGTACTCCGGATCTTTCCGGATCAGGGTGAACTCAGAGATCTTGTACGGATTGGAACGGTAGGATGCCGTCTCACCAGATGGGATCAGCTCATCGGTGGTGGTTACTTCATCACGGATCACACTTGCCACCTGAAGGAGCAGATTGTCGGTCAGGGCAGACATCTGCGGCCAGTCTTTGATGGACGGGCCATAAACGATCTCGGTTTCCGGCTGTGCCTTGCCATAACCGTTATAAACGATGTTATCGTAAATGTTGCTGTTAAACTCGTAAGCCGGAACTGTGAACTCAACCGGACAGCTCTCAGCAGAGGTTAAGTAGCCGCCGTTGAATGCGGTTGCCGCGATGGACTTGGAATCCATCAGCGCTACCGATGCGATCTGGCCGTTTGCCGGGCTGGAACCTTCGCGGTTCGGGAAGTTTCTGGTGCTGTGACGGATACAGAAATCGTTGTTGCCAGGAGCATCGGAAGCACCGAAGCACGGTCCGCAGAATGCGGTCTTCACGCGTGCACCATAGTTCATTAAGTCATTCAGCACACCAATCTTGTTTAACTCATACATGATCGGCTGGGATGCCGGGTAGATGTTTAACGGGAACGTTCCAAGACCGTGATTTAACCTCTTCGCGATCTGGTCTACCGCATAAATGTTCTCAAAGGAGCCTGCTGCGCAGCCTGCGATCGCTGCCTGGTCTACCTTGATCTTTCCGTTGTGGATCTTGGAACGCAGATCTAAGTGGATGTCTTTGTTGTTCTCGAAGACACGCTCTGCCTCTTTCTCTACCATACCCAGATACTTTTCCGGATCTGCGATCACATCTGCTAACGGATACGCATTGCTCGGATGGAACGGCAATGCGATCATCGGAACGATGGTATCCAGATTGATCTCTACGATGCCGTCATACAGAGCTGCGTCACCCTGCTGCATACGCTTAAAATCATTCGGACGCTTGTGGATCTCGAAGTACTCTTTGACCTTGTCATCGGTGGCCCATACAGAGGACAGGCAGGCAGACTCGGTGGTCATGGTGTCAATGCCGTTACGGAAATCCATGGACAGACTGCCAACGCCAGGTCCGATGAACTCCAGCACTTTATTCTTTACAAAGTTGTTCTTAAATACCTTGCCGATGATGCTCAATGCCACGTCCATCGGTCCTACCCACGGCTTCGGTGCGCCGGTCATGAATACGCCGATCACCTCCGGGTAATCAATCTCATAATATTTTCCGAGCATTGCCTTTGCCAGCTCCGGACCGCCCTCACCGATGGATACAGAACCCTGTGTGCCATAACGGGTATGGGAATCGGATACGATGGACATATCACCGGATTTGACGATCATCTCACGCATGTACTGGTGAATGACTGCTTCATGCGGCGGAACAAAGATACCGCCAGACTTCTTGCAGGCAGACTCTGCATATTTATGTACATCGGTGTTGATGGTGCCGCCTACTGCACACAGGCAGTTATGGCAGTTGGTGAAGACACACGGCATCGGGAATTCTTTCAGTCCGCTTGCATATGCAGTCTGCAAGATACCAACGTAGGTATTGTCGTAAACGCCCATAGAATCAAATTTGATCTCCAGATGCTCCATGTTATCAGAGTGATTGTGCTTTTCCAGCACCTGATAGGTCAGGGTTTGTTTCCTGCCCTCTTCGGCAGAAAGCTTTGCAGCCTCCTCTGCAGTTGCGATATGATCATTCTTTACAATGTAATGTTTTCCTTCATGTAAGGTTACCATGTGAATATTCTCCTCTCATTTTCCAAACGAATGTGGACCGGTTTTCCGTTTTCCAAATGCATTTTTTACACATTACGCATACAGTAATGGATTTTGTCGGTGCTTCGGGCTGCATCAGTCTCTGACGTAAACCCAGCCGTCCATGATCCGTCTTGCGGTACGGGTCACGCCGCCCTTAATGACACGCTCGCCGTCCATCTTGACATCCACTTCTGTCACGCCGCTGGAATGGCCGATCCGGATGATATCCTGATCCGGTGCCGGTTTCGCGATCTCATTTACAATGGTTCCCGGAATTCTTGCGGCTGCCCCGGTTCCGACTGCAACGGTCATCGGGTAAGCTTTATGCAGGGATCCTACAGAAATAGCCCGGCAGCAGATATCCATGGACTCTGCTTTGACCTCATTTTTGTCCATGTCAATGTAATTCTGCGGCTCGGAAATAATCGAAACCTTCGGCGCAGAGGTGGATTTCGTTCTCGCATCCTCCCAGTTCTCTACAAAGCCACATTTTTGCGCTGCGATACAGCGGATCCGCTCAATGTACTCCATCACATCTTGATTCTGGTTTAATTCCACCAGCTCCGTTCCCTTGATTCCCAGATCCTTTGCCCGGATAAATACCATCGGGTTAGAGCAGTCCAGTACGGTCACTTCAATCTCGCCATATCCCGGAACATCGAAGATATCACGCTTGTTTCCGGTCGGAAACAGCTTTCCGGTCTTGGAACCAGCCGGATCTTCAAAGTACATATCGATGCGGGATCCGGTTCCTGGAACACCCTTGATGACCTCATCGCCGTGTACCATGGCATGTCCGTCTTCCACGCGTACATGTTCTTCAATGATCTTGTTGGTGTTGGTGTTTAATACTCTCACGACTGTAATCGGTTCTACTGCCGGGACGAGTCCCTCATCAATCGCAAATGGTCCTACTGCAGAAGAAATATTGCCACAGTTTGCGCTTCCATCCACACGCGGGATCACGATATCAACCTGCTTGAAAGTATAGTTTACATCGACGTCCTCCCGGTCTGACGGGGAAATAATCGCGACTTTACTGGTGGAAGAGACGGTACCTCCCATTCCATCAATCTGCTTCACATCCGGCGTTCCCATCACTTTCAGAAAAATTTCATCCCAGAGACTTTTGTCCTCCGGAAGGTCTTTCTCATGGAAAAATACGGCTTTGCTGGTACCGCCGCGCATATACACGCATGGATACTTTTTCATATACATAACTGACAACTCCTTTCCGATTTCATGCTCGTTTTTTGTTATCTTTACTATACGTTATCCATATCATAAAGTAAAATGGTCTATTTTTATCGTTATCAATAACTATTTGGAATGTTTCTATAATATCCAATTCTAATTTGGGAAATAATTTCTATCGGTGAAAAAACTTGACCCTAGAACGATTCCAGGGTTTATAATAGAAACAAAAAAGATGTTACATAAATGGAGGATTTCAGAAATGAGAAAGAATCATAAGATAAAAACTGTACTTCTTGCCGGACTGGCAGGAACCATGGTGCTTGGAAGCTGCTTCAGTGCATACGCTGCAGGCGTAACCAAATCAAATGGTAAGCTTTATTACTACCAGGCAGACGGTTCTCTGGGTACTGGTCTGATCCATGATACTGCTTCCGACAAATACTACTATGCCCTCTCCGACGGCAGCCTGGTTACCGGCTGGCTTCACCTGGATCAGGATTACTACTATATGAATGATGACGGCGCACTCTGGACCGGCTGGAGAACCATAAGCGGTTCCCGCTACTATTTCTATCCGGAATCCGGAAAATGTGCGTTAAACGTTGCCATGGAAATCGGCGGCAGCTGGTACTTATTCGGAACCGACGGCAAGATGCAGACCGGCTTCCAGAACGTCAATGGAAACACCTATTACTTTGACCCGTCAAATGGTGTCATGTATGCCGGGACCACCCGCACCATAAGCGGTGTTTCTTATACCTTCAACGCAGATGGTACCTGCACCACCCATGTTGATACCGCAAACTCCTTTACCATCGGCGAGGAAGCAAACCAACAGAACAACAGCACCGCAAACAAGCAGACCACCCAGGAGAGCAGAACCGAAGGCGGCTCCCGCGTGATCGTTGCCGGTTCCAGCCGGTCATAAACTTAAAAAAACGAGAACACGTCTTTGTGCGTATTCTCGTTTTTTTGTATTTTACTTTTACTTTTTTATTTTTACTTACACGTTCTTCCATTTTCCGCGATTTACGCGCTCTGCGCATCCGTCTCCTGTTTCATCTTCCGGATAAGCTTTTCGAGGCCGTACAGATAATGATACTGAATGGCCTCCACAATCTCCTCCAGACTTCCATTTCTGCAGACAGACAACAGTTTTTCATGGATCCGGTGTTGGATTTCCGTGACATCCTGACGGTCTACAAACATATTATAACCGATCACGATATTCCCATAGTTTAAATCTTCCCAGGCCTTTTTCAGACGTTTAAATGGAACTAAATCCATGATCTGTGCATGAAAACGGTTATCCAGCTCAAAGACCTCCCGATAAGCCTTGCAGTCCAGCTGTGTCATCTGGTCTAAAATATGCTGCATCTGCTCTAATGTTTCTTTCGGAAATGCCTTTCCGTAAAGCTTTACCGCCATCATCTCATAATTTGCCCGCATATAATAAATCTCGTAAATATCCTCCGGGCCGATCTGACGCACAGAACAGCCGGCATTACGGGTATATTCTACCAGGCCCTCTTCCTCCAGCTGACGCAATGCTTCCCTTACGGGACCTCTGCTGACACCGAATTCCGATGCCAGGTCCTGCTCCACAATTCTTGCGCCGGGAGTAAGTTCCCCGCTTATAATCTTCATTCTGATCTCGTCTGCAACGTTTTCTCTTAATGTCCGATAATCCAGTCTGCCCATGTTACCTCTTGTTTTCTGCCAGGACCCACGCAATGCGTGTCCATAATGCTTTGATCTTGTCCTCCAATTTGTGTTTTCGTGTATCAGTTTTTGCTATTGTACCATAGCACTTTAAACAAGTAAAGTGGAACTCAGAATGTTTTTCTGATATCCCACTTTACTTTTTATTTCGGCATTAAGCCTGCTTCTCTTTTTCTCTTTTTGCAATCTGCGGAAGGACCAGTCCCAGTGCTGTTAAAACGACCGGAGTGATCACATTCAATGCAAAGGTGAATGGATTCTTATCATACATACCTAAAAGACAGCTTGCTGCCGTCACAAAGAAACACCAGCCGCCGAAAAACTTTGCTACTGCCTGGTTTTTCACGAAGCGGTACTCGGCCGGAATCTTGTCAACGGCTCCGCGCAAAGCAATATAAGCAACAAACACCCATAAATAACGCATCGGCATGCAGACAGAATTTAATTTGGTCAGCTGACGCAGAACCGCTGCTGCTCCCGGTACAAAAGACTGTACCAGAATGATCGCGCCGGAAAGTACAACTACCATCTTAATACCATTGCTGTATACGCCGTACTGGTTCTTTTTCTTTAACGCAGAAGGGATAAACTGTGCGGTGCTTTCATTGTCTAACAGCATTCGCAGCGGTGCATCGATGCTGAGTACCAGAACCGCAAACTGACTGATCACGTTGCAAAGTGCATAAATGATCAGGAAGGTATCGCCAAGATGATAATACTGGCCAAGCTTCTGGAATGCCCAGTAGGAACCATTTGCCGCATAGGCATTGAAGCTTTCCTCACTCGCATTGATCACAGCCGGATCAAACATACGGCTCATAGCCAAAGTACCAAGAATTGCACAGACAACCACCATACCGGCAAGTGCGATCATGCCTTTCGGGAATCCCTTGCTTGGGTTTTCTACCTTATTTACATACGGTGAAATCTTCTCACATCCACCCACGGCAAATACCAGAATAGAAATGGATGTCACATAGCCTAAATTGAACTGCGGAATCAAACCCTTTAATGAGAAATCCGCATGGGTGTACTCTGCTGCCGGGTTGATCGCTGGTGCTGCGAGCATCATCACGATGTAAAGCAGAGACATAATAAATGTCGTAGTTCCCGCAAGGGTAAGCATCTTTTTTAACGGATTTAAGCCCTTGCTGGCTACGTAACAGCCGATTAAGAATACAATCAGGGTTGCAATCTGAATCATGTGTGTCGGAAGTGTGTCGTAGGTCTCGGCATTGCGGAACACTGCCCAGCTTAACGCCTTTAAGCCGCCGCTCGATTTACTTGCAATGTAGGTGATGTGGCATGCCCAATAGGTCCAGCCTGCATAATAAGCGATCTTCGCTCCGGTTGTCTCAAAGAGCCAGCCGCTCACGCCGCCGCTTGTGCTCTTAAATGCAGAACCCAGTTCACCTACCATGAGCGCATAAGGGATAAAATACAGCGCAAACATTAACAGCCAGCTGAAAATAACCTGGACTCCGTTGAAATACACGAAGCCGTTCACAATGTTTCCGAATCCCCATACCGTTGAAAATGCCATGAGAGCAAGCGCACTCCATGTGATCTTGTTTTTGTCTGACATAATTCCTCTCCTTTGTTTTTTATCATATAACCATCTGATATCTCGACAGTTACTAAGTACTCCTATTTTATCGTTAATTGGTTCGATTGTAAATAGTTTATTGTAGATTGTTGACAATTTTTGACGAATGAACACAACTTTCCCTCTCCCTGTTTTAGCAAACAGCCGATGAATCCTTTTTGTTTCACAAGAAATTGCGGACTATGAAACAAAGGAAGGAATCCGACTTTTCTCCCCTCAGCCGGATTCCTTCCTTTCCTATTTATTGCAAAATACTCCCATTTACCGATTGGTAAAACCGTTCAAGTTCCCTTATACTTTTCCTGTCGTTTTTCTTCACGCATACAACATTCTTTTCCAGTCCGTGCAAGCTCCTAGTCTTCCATATTCTTCTTCAAAAATCCAAGAATCACACATCCGATCACCGATCCGATCACAACCGCCGCCAGATACATAAGCGGATTGCCGATGGTAGGAAGCACAAACATGCCGCCATGCGGTGCCCGGAGCGTACATCCAAATGCCATGGAAAGTCCTCCTGCTGCCGCAGCACCGATCGCACAGGATGGAATCACACGCAGCGGATCCTGTGCTGCAAACGGAATGGCACCTTCTGTAATGAAGGAAAGTCCCATGACATAGTTCACCAGACCAGACTGACGTTCCTTCTCCGTAAATTTCTTCGGGAAAAAGGTAGTGCACAGTGCGATTGCGATCGGCGGAACCATACCGCCTGCCATAACGGCTGCCATGACTTCAAAGTTGCCTTCTGCAAGCTGCGCCGTTCCAAACACGTAAGCTGCCTTATTGAATGGACCGCCCATATCGATGGACATCATACCGCCAAGGATCATGCCAAGCACGATACGGCTGGTGCCGCCCATGCCATGTAAGAAATTACTCAGTGCATTGTTGATCATACCCATGTACGGGTTGATAAAGGTTGTTACGACTGCTGCCAGGAAAATACCGATTACCGGATACAGAAGAACCGGTTTGATCCCCTCTAAGGATTTTGGCAGCTTCGAAAACAGCTTCTTCAATCCAAGAACCAGATAACCGCCTGCAAAACCGGCAAACAGCGCGCCTAAGAATCCGGCATTCACATCGCCGCCTGCCGGGTTCGCAAAGGTACAGCCCATCTTTGCGATCAGACCTGCAACCAGACCAACCGCCAGTCCCGGACGGTCTGCAATGCTCATGGCAATGAAACCGGCAAGGATCGGAAGCATCATGCCAAAGGCCTGCTCTCCGATGGTCTTTAAGTAAGCTGCGAGCGGTGTGTTTTTACCAAAGTTGGAAGGATCAATGGAATAATCATCCAGCAAAAACGCCAGTGCGATCAGGATGCCGCCGCCGATCACGAACGGAAGCATATGGGACACACCATTCATCAGATGCTTGTAAATGGTTCTTCCGATGCTGTCCTTTCCCCCTTCTGTTTTTTCTGCCTGTTCTCCATCCTCTGTGTGATGGTAAACCGGAACATTGCCGCTCACGGCACGGGTTAAGAGTTCTTCTGCCTTGTGAATGCCATCCGCAACCGGAACCTGAATTACTGGTTTTCCGTGGAAGCGTGCCATACCAACATTCTTATCCGCTGCAACAATAATTGCCTCGGCTGCCTCAATTTCTTTTTTCGTCAGCACATTCTGGGCACCGCCGGAGCCGTCCGTCTCAACCTTGATGGAAATACCAAGCTTTTTCGCCATGTTTTCCAGACTTTCCGCAGCCATATAGGTGTGGGCAATGCCGGTCGGGCAAGCTGTGACTGCCAGAACACGGTAACCTGACTTCTGACCTGACGCTTTTGACTTTTGGTCTCCAGACTTTTTATCTTCTACCCTATCTTTTGCAGAAACTGCCGCAGAATTTGTGTTTTCTTTCTTTGCGGATTCTGCAGCATTTTCAACGGTCTTCCCTTCCGCATCTTTTTCAGCATCTTTTTCTTCTGCTTCTTCCACTCCGAATCTTGCAGTCTCCGCATCATCAATGACCTTCAAAAATGCTTCTTTGGAATCCGCCTTCAATAATCCCTCCATAAAGTCCAGATTCATCAACAATGTGGACAGTCTGGATAATGCTTCCAGATGCACATCTGCCCCTTCTGCCGGTGCCGCGATCATAAACAGGATGTGTGCCAGGGAACCGTCAAACGCTTCATAATCCACACCGTCCGGCACGACCATGGCAGCCAGTCCCGGCTCCTTTACTGCTTCCACCTTCGCATGCGGAATCGCGATTCCGCCGCCGATTCCCGTGCTTCCAAGTGCTTCCCTTGCCAGAATTCCTTCCTTATACCCCTGTTTATCCCTTAATCTGCCGCCCGCATCCATCAGATTAACAAGCTTATCGATCGCTTCTTCTTTTGTAGATACGGATACTCCCAGTCCAATACTTTCCTTTTTCAGCAACTCTGTAATACGCATACGTTACTCCCCCTGTTTCTCAGTCAGCTGTTTCAACAGTTCTATAATTTTTTCCCGGCTGCCAATGCCATGTGAAAAAGCAGTCGCTCCGCCGCTGGCGGTTCCAAGCTTTAATGCGTAACCATAATCTCCTGTCTTAAAATACCCGGCAAGGAAGCCTGCCACCATGGAATCCCCAGCTCCCACAGAGTTGACCACTGTTCCGCGGCATACTCCTTCCTCGTAAACGTCTCCATCTTCTGTCAGAAGCAAAGCTCCATCCTTTGCCATCGACACCAGTACATTGCGTGCCCCCTGACCCTGCAGCCATTTCGCAGCCTCCAGAATTTCTTCCCTGGTGGAAAGTGTTTTTCCCGCCATCGTCTCCAGTTCCTGGTTGTTTGGCTTAATGAGGAATGGGTGAAGCGAAAGCACTTCCAAGAGAAGCTGCTTTTCTGCATCGACTACAATCCGAATATCACGGCCAGAAAGCCGTTCCATGATTTCCTTGTAGATGCTGCTGCTTAAACTCGATGGAATGCTGCCGGAAAGCACTAAAACATCGTCCGCTTTCAGGAAATCAAGCTGTTCAAACAGAAGTTCCACATTTTTTTCCGTAATGCGTGGTCCCATTCCATTGATTTCGGTCTCTTCATCCGATTTCATCTTCACGTTGATGCGGGACAAGCCTTCTTTTACGCGGATAAAATCTGAGTGAAACCCTGCCTTCTGACACCGGCGTACAATTTCTTCCCCGGTAAAGCCAGCTACAAATCCAAGAGCTGTACTCTCAACCCCCAGATTGGCAAGTAAGGCTGATACGTTGATGCCTTTTCCTCCGCAGACCATCGTTTCTTCCTTCGTGCGGTTGATCTGACCCGGTACAAAATGATCCACAGCGATCACATAGTCCAGGGCCGGATTAAAGGTTACTGTGTAAATCATATGTCATCTCTCCTCGGTTTTAAGAAATTTTATTTCTTATCGTTGAATTCATCATAATATGATTTTTGGTTTTCGTCAACAGTGTTTTATATGAAAGTTTATTTCATATCGATTTTCGTCAAATGAAATAAAAAGACGGGGTCTCTATTCGAAAATCCCGCCTTTTTTTGTTGAAAATCCCGATATTATTCTTTCCTTTTTTCCTGCTGTTTATCCGCGGAAATGGCTTTTTCATGACGCCGGATATGTTCCGGGGCATCTTTCTTTCCCGCCATCAGAAGCAGATACAGCATCTCCATCACCGCTGTCGCCGCGACACGGGAGAACCAGAATTCTTCCGTGAAAAGTTTTTCCCTCGTTGCCGTAATGATGCGGTAATCTGCCATCTGTGCGAGCGGCGATTCCGGGTTATTCGTGATCAGGATCACGGTTGCTCCGTTCTCCTTCGAGCCCTCCGCCAAAATCTGCAGGCGGTTGGAGGTACCGGAGTTCGAAATCATAAGGACCACGTCCTCCGGTCCCAGATTCAGGGCATATGCCGTCTGTGCCTCCCAGATGGTTCCTGCCACAGCCGGGATTCCAAGCTGGTTCAATTTAAACGCGCCATCAAGTGCAACCGGCAAGGTATTTCCTACCGCCGCCAACTGTACCGTTTTTGCATGCTCCAGTTTTCTTAATATCTGCTCCAGATTTTCCGGATTCATCATACGAAACGTCTCCGTCAGCTCCGCCACCTTGTTTGCCAGGATATTTTTCAGTGACTGCGCCAGATCATTCCGGTCAATCTCATTCGTAACCTCCTGCTCCTGGTGCTCTTCCTCCAAAAGTTCCCTGGTCAGAGCCAGCTTTAAATCCTGAAAGCCCTTAAAGCCGCATCTGCGGCAAAAGCGTGACACCGTTGCATCGCTGGTCTGGCTTGCTTTGGCCAGCTCCCCGACAGTCATACCTGCCGCCTCTGCCTTGTGTTCCATCAAAAAATCCGCGATCTTTTTCTCTGCCTCAAAAAAACTGTCATAGGCCGAACAGATCACCGACGTTGCATTCCGCGCTTCATTCATTCCGTCCACTTCCGATTTCATATAAATTTGCGTAACGGTTCACGCGCCAGGCAAACCGTTACAAACTTGTTTTCTAAAACACTATAACACAGCTCCTGCAAAAAAGAAATGGATAAAACAACTAGACGCTCCACTGATTTTCACGTCAAAACACAGAAAAGCCCGCCGCAGGTTCAGGCATCATGCCATTTCTGCGACAGACTTTCCAGGAAGGGGAAACTGTATCAATTATTTAATTTTGTCGATGGTCTCTAACAGATAATCAGTGAACTCTGCTGCGCTTGCGCCATCTACATCGGTGGTAACCACTTTCTTGCGCTCGGTGATGGTGCAGATGTCCAGGGCCTTCTCCAGAATCTCTTTGCGGTCCGCATAACCGATGTGCGCCATCAGCATGCCGGCTGCGCGAATCAGGGAACACGGATCTGCGTAATCGCCTCTGCCGTGGTTGATCAGGAACGGAGCAGTTCCGTGAATCGCCTCAAACATCGCGTACTTGTTGCCCAGGTTGGAGGAAGAAGCGGTTCCCAGACCTCCCTGATGCTCTGCAGCTACATCGGTTACGATATCGCCGTACAGGTTCGGCAGAACTACAACCTCAATACCCTTGTTGAATTCCGGATCCAGCATCTTTGCGCACATTGCGTCAACCAGACGCTCCTGGATTTCAATCTCCGGATATTCCTCGCCAACCTTGCGGACAGCTTTGATAAAATTGCCGTCAGCCAGCTTTACGATGTTTGCCTTGGTTACGATGGTCACGTTCTTCTTGCCGTTCTTTCTTGCAAACTCGAAAGCAGCTCTCGCGATACGCTCACTTCCCTGTTTGGTCTGAACCTTGAAGTCGACTGCCAGGTCATCATTCACCTGAATGCCCTTATTGCCCCAGATATACTCACCCTCAATGTTCTCACGGAAGAAGGTCCAGTCGATGTTCTTCTCCGGGATCTTGATCGGGCGGACCGCTGCGAACAGCTCCAGCCCACGGCGTAAGAGGCTGTTTGCGGATACCAGGTTCGGCCACGGCTCACCGGCACGCGGGGTAACCATCGGTCCTTTAATCAGAACATTACATTTCTTGATTTCTTCAAATACATCGTCCGGAAGGCTCTGCAGCTTTGCGGCACGGTTTTCAATGGTCATGCCCTCAATCTCGCGGATCTCAATACGGCCGCTTGCAATCTCCGGTGCAAGCAGATCGTTTAACACGCGAAGTGCCTGCTTCATGATGATCGGGCCAATGCCATCGCCCGGCAGTACACCGATTACGATCTTTTCCAGTTTGTCGAAGTCGGTCACCTCGTTGTCTGCTTTCATGCGCTCGATGCGCTCAAACTCAGACTGGATCAATTCCCCGAATTTTTCCTGTGCAGCTTTTACGTTCTCTACATTCTTCTCCATGATTTTCCCTCCATGAATGATTCGTCTGTTGCCGCTCATGATCCACATTGGATATGAACTGCAATCTCGTTGTTTGTTATGGCTTTATCTTAACATGGAGTTATTCATAGGTAAAATACATAAATCAGCATATCTCATATAGGATTTTTGCATGATGTGTGGTAAACTAAACTATAGAACTATACAAACTATAGCATGGCCATACACTGCTGTCGCACCATATGCCAGCCATATCATCCCAGAATATCCGGAGGTTTCTCCATGACACAGAACGAACTGCTCTATATGCTTACCATTGCAGAACACGGAACTATCACAAGGGCTGCACAGGAGCTCTTTATCTCCCAGCCATCTCTCAGCGAATCTTTAAATAAAGTCGAGCAGGAATTTGGCACCCGGATCTTTTCGCGTACCCAGGAAGGTCTGGTTCCTACTGCATTCGGAGCGCATTATCTGAAAACCGCAAGAAACATCCTGGACCGATACAGAAAGCTGGAAACCGATCTGGACGAATACCGCCAGCTGCGTAAGGGAAGCCTGACTTTTGGCATTCCCTTCAATCTTGGCGCCTATCTTCTCCCGAGGATTCTTCCTGCCTTCCAGCAGATTTATCCGGACATTACCGTACAGTTTAAAGAAAACAACTCCACGGAACTGGACAAACGGATGCTGTCCGGAAAACTCGATTTTTCTGTCATGCACTACGAAACACCCAATGAAGCCATCCACTATGATCTGTTAGCCGAAGATGACTTCTATCTGGTCATGCCGCTTACGCTTGCCCGTAAATACCAATTTCCAGACTGCCGCACTTTAAGCATCTACGATCTGAAAGCGTTGGAACAAGAACCTTTCCTCATGGTAGCAAGCAGACAAAAACTGCGGCAGGTGGCAGACTCGATTCTGTCCCAGCTCTCCATCAAACCCAATATCCGCTATACCACAAAAAATATGGAAACAGCCAAACGCCTGGCTGCTGTCGGTATGGGGATCACCTTTCTCCCGCATTCTTATTTGAATCTTTTTTCCGGTGTCGAAAACCTCGCCTGCTATCCACTGGATCCGGCATTGAACGCATCCTGGAAGCTGGTCATCGGCTACCCGGACGGACGCCCGCTTTCCCGGTGCGCAAAAGAATTTATCCGTTTTCTGAAACAAAAAATCCAGCCAGACGAAGTGTAATACTTCGCCTGCTGGATTTTTTTACAGATATCTGCTTTTCAATCATTTGATGAACTGCTGCCACCATCTATTTTTGCTATATCATCCTATTTTTCTTTTAACTCATCATACATGGAAAGAATCTCTCCCGCCGCCTGAAGGTACAATTCTCCCTCCTGCGTTGGCCGCAGCCCCTCTGGAGTCCGCTTAAAAAGGATAATATCCATATCTTCCTCCACACGGTGCACCGCACGACTTAAGGAAGAAGGATTCTTCCGAAGCAGAACCGCTGCTTTTTGGATACTTCCTGCCTCTGCGATGCATTTCATATAGCGAAGTTCTTTCTCATTCATACACTTTTCCCCCATTCGATCCTGCACTCCAAACAAGATTTCTTTGCACACTAGTTATCCGATCTGGAAAAAGCATTCTTCATCTGACTGCTCAATTCAAACAGAACCTTATCCAGGGTGTCTGCCGTCTTTTCTTTTAACATCTGTGCAATCTCCCGGTTTGCATCTTCCCGCAGGATCCGTCGTTCTTCCATATTCTCTGTCTGCTTTAAAGCTGCATCATATTTGTGCAGGATCGCATACGCATCCGACTGAACTGCCAGCTGATAACGCTCCACATGGACAATGGATTTTCCGTAGGAAGCATCGGTCATGGCTGCGATCAGGCGGCTGTTCCAATAAAAATTATCGGTAGAAACTTCTTTGGTCGTATTGGCAAGATACTCCGGTGTCTCCGAAACACCTGCATAAAACGGCACCAACACATTGAACGCATTCGAGGCAAAGGCCAGCCACTGAATCACCGCCGCATCCCCCGGCTGATCCGGACGCATCTGGATCACAGATACAAAGTCATTCCGGTTAATCCCAACCGCACGATATTTTCCCCGCTCAGAAAGATTTCCACTGTGCGTATACGGATCGTATGGCGTTCCCTGGTAATGGGTGGAAAGCACATATTTCACATCTTCCACGGTCAGTTTCTTCTCCGGGACCAGGCTCCACGGGATATCATCCGACTCTGGACCATATTCGGCATCTGCCCCATCCCAGGTAAAGGTATGTGGATTCAGGCAGCGCTCAATGTACCATGCGCGCGGCGTGTTATAAACGTGGTCGGAATCCGTGTGACTGCCAAATGCATCGCGCGGACAAAAGACACTTTCCTCATCCAGCCTCAGATCCAGATGATTTTTTGCAATAAACTCTCTCAAATCCGCAGAGCAGAGATGTTCTTTTTTTGCACCAAACGCATCTTCCAGGTCAAATTCATCCATGCCAAACTGGTTCGGCATCACTACATACCGGTCATCCGGAACCTTCTTCGCGATCCAGTGATGGCCGCCAATGGTTTCCAGCCACCAGATCTCATCCTGATCCTGGAATGCGATGCCATTCTTCTCATAGGTTCCGTAAGTCTCCAAAAGGCTTCCCAGACGAAGTACACCTTCCCGGGCACTGTTTATGTAAGGAAGTACCAGATAAACGATATCCTCCTCACCGATGCCGCCCGGCACTTCCTCTTTCCCGTCCTCCGCAGGCTGGTATTCCACCAGAGGATCTGCGCCAAGCACCCGGGGATTGGACGTGATGGTCTCAGTGGCAGTCATAGCCACGTTCTTTTCATTCACGCCGCTGGCTGCCCAGATTCCTTTTCCTTCCACTGCATTTGGAACCGCTGTAAACTGGTACGGATGCTCTGGAAGTTCCACTTCCACATGAGACAACACAGAACGGTAAGTCCGCTTCTGCTCCTCCGGATGAATGACTGCAAATTTTTTCGGGGTAAAATGACCGGATCCGGAATCATCGTTCCGGGCGATCATGGTAGAACCGTCGTAAGATGCATGTTTTCCTACAAGAATTGTTGTACAAGCCATGTTTGTATCCTCCTGATGTCAATTTTTCTATATAACAATCTTACCGCAGGATACAGAAAAAAACAATGAGAAAGACAGAACTTCTATTCCTTGCCCAACTGCTTCTTCAGATACCGCAGCTGTCCGCCGCAGGAAATCACCTCCAGCTCACTATCAGAAAGTTCCAGACGCGCCTTGAATGTCACACCCTTTGTATTGTCGCGCACTTCCACCTCTTTCGTCTGCATCTGCTCTAACAGTCCGTTGATTTCCAGTTCGTCTCCCTGCTCGATCTTGTCGTAATCTGCCGGATCCTCAAAGATCATCGGGATAATGCCATGATTGATCAAGTTGCCCTTGTGGATACGCGCAATGCTCTTTGCGATCACGGCACGTACGCCTAAGTACATCGGGTTGATGGCTGCGTGTTCGCGGGAAGATCCCTGACCATAGTTCTCGCCGCCGATGATGATGCTCTGTCCCATCTCTTTTGCCCTTGCCGCAAACTCCGGATCGTAGCGGTGATAACAGTACTGGCTCATAAGCGGAATATTAGAGCGCATGCTGGAGAATTCTGCGCTGGCCGGAGTAATATCGTCGGTCGTGATGTTGTCCACCGTCTTTAAGCTGACCGGAACGCACAGATGCTCGGCCGGCTGCTCCGGAACCGGAAGGAATTTGATGTTCGGCCCTTTTACCACTTCAACTTTCTTTGCCTCTTCCTCCGGAAGCGGTTTGATGATCATGGAATCATCGACCGGATAGACTTCCGGCTCATGAATCTCTGCCAGTTTTGCGACATCTTCGCCCAGAATATCTTCTGCGGTTGCAAAGGTTCCAAGAATGGCAGTTGCTGCCGCACTCTCCGGACTTACCAGATAAATCTCCGCAGTCGGGTTACCGGCGCGTCCCTTGAAGTTCCGGTTGGAGGTTCGCACAGCCACGCCCTTGGTAGCCGGTGACTGGCCGATTGCACAGCACGGGCCGCAGGCGGTCTCCAGGATCCGCACACCGGCATCGATCAGCATCTCCAGATATCCGTCACGCAGCAGCTGCTTATATACCTGTTTGGAAGAAACCGCGCAGGTGCAGCTCACATCCTCATTGACATGTCTGCCCCGTAATACCAGCGCAACTTTCGCGATATCGGAATAACTTGCATTCGTACAGCTTCCGATGAATACCTGCTGTACTTTTTTCTTCTCCGCATCCTTTAACGGCATCACATTATCTGGCTGATGCGGGCAAGCGATCAGCGGTTCCAGCTCATCCAGGTTGAGCTCCATCTCGCCATCGTATTCGGCATCTGCATCCGGAATCATCTCCACATACTGATCTTCCCGGCCCTGTGCCCTCATAAATTTGCGCACCTGCTCATCTGCTGGGAAAATGGAAGTGGTCGCACCCATCTCTGCGCCCATGTTCGTGATAGTCGCACGCTCTGCAACCTCCAAACCTGCAGCACCCTCTCCTACATACTCAAATACTTTTCCAAGGCCGCCCTTGATGCCAACCCGGCGAAGCATCTCCAGGATGATTTCCTTGGCATTGCAGCCCGGTTTTAGATGACCTTTCAAGTTTACTTTGATGATCTGCGGCATTTTCAGACGCATCGGAACACCGGTCATTGCCGTTGCCACGTCCATACCACCCACGCCGATGCACAGCATACCGATGGAACCGCCGTGCGGTGTGTGGCTGTCACCACCCATGCTCAGCTTGCCCGGAACACCAAATCTCGCTACATGTACCGCATGGCAGATTCCGTTGCCCGGTCTGGAAACATGCACACCATAACGCTTTGCCACAGACTGCAGATAAATGTGGTCATCCGGCGTCTTGTTATCCAGATATAACAGGTTGTGGTCCAGATAGCTCACGCTGGTCTCCACCTGCGTCCGGTCCAGACCAATGGCCTCAAACGCCAGATACGTCATCACCGCATTGATGTCGTGTGTCAAAGTCTGATCCACCTTTACATAGATCTCATCGCCCGGATTCATGGCAGACGGCTTTGCCAGATGACTCTCCAGGATTTTTCTTGTCAGATTCTTTCCCATGAAAAAAGTACCCTCCTTAAATGACTCTGGTTACTGTTCATACAACCGCAAACAGTAACTGATTCTCAACTTCTGAGCTCATTATAAGTGGGTACTGATTATAAGTAAAATTTCATTTTGCAAATGAAGCCCATAGCTTTTTCTTATGAGCCTGCATGGTCTCCCGTGCGATGTCCAGAAGTGCCTGTTCCACTTCCCCGATATAGCAGCCTTCCCGGTACAATACCATGACCGGCCACTGAACCGGTGTAACGGAAAGATGATAAACCTCCGCCTCCATGCCACCTTCCATCAGTTCCAGCGTAATCTCCGGAATGATTGCCACGCCAAGCCCCTGGGCTGCCAGGCGGTAGGACAACATATTGCTGTGCGATTCAAAGAAAATGTTTGGCTTCACTTCCGCATTGGCATACAAAACATCTACGCTCGAACGCAGTGCATGTCCTTTTTTCAAGGTAATAAGCGGCAGTTTTGCTGCTTCTTTCCAGTTAATGATCTTTTTTCCCCGGTCCAGAAAACAGGATTCGTTCATATATTCTTTTGCGGCAACCAGCACCAGCTCTTCCTGCGAAACTTCTACCTGAACGATATCTTTTAACGGGGTCCAATACGGCAAAAACACAAAATCCACATTGCCCGCTTTCAAGTCCGCGATCAGCTGGTTTCCAGGACCCGTAGAAACTTCTACATCAATGCCTGGATAGCGGTCCTTTAACGGTTTTAAAAGAAGCGGCAGCATGTACACGATCCGCTCACTCGGAAACCCGATCCGCAGACGCCCTGTCATATGATGGGTGATGTCCCTAAGTTCCCGGTTCATCTCTTCCATCTGCCCCAGGATTGCTTTGGCACGTTTTACATACTGTTCTCCCGCGTAAGTCAGTTTCAGCGGATTTGCAGACCGGTCAAACAGCTTCACGCCAAGGTCTTCCTCTACTTTACTGACATAATTGCTGAGCGCCGGCTGACTGATGAAAAGCTTCGCAGCGGCTTTTGTAAAACTTCCAGACTCCGCCACCTGGCGGACATAGGTAAATTGTCTTAATTCCATCGTTTCCTCCAACTACAAAACGGAGCTGCCTGTCCAGACAGCCCCATTTTGTTCTTACACTTACATAAGGAGTTTTATAGTAGCAGATAAGCCGTAAAACGGTGGGAATCTTATCTGTTTCTATCGTTTCATTCTTTCGTCTATTGTTTCTTCCGCCATCTGTATCAGATGAGGAATCCTTGCTGATTATTTGTTTCTGTTAAAGTTGATGAGACAGCCTGCCTTTACGATCTTGCGCTCGTTCTCTGTCATCGGCTGGATGTAGAGGTGAATTTCCTCTGCCTTGCCATTCTTGATCACATAAGCCGGAATGTCAGCCAGATCACCTTCTAATGCAGTGCGCACATTCGGAACATAGATGTAATCGTCTACCTCGAACATGGTCGGCTCGCCCTTTAAGTGGAACGGAAGCATACCCCAGTTCATGCAGTTGGAACGGTAACGCTTGGTTGCGTATTCCTGGGTAATGTTTGCAAGGGCACCCAGGACTCTCTGGCAGGAAGCGGCCTGCTCACGTGCAGAACCATCGCCAGGCTTGTTTGCATAAATGCTGGAACCAATCTCAACATCTTCTGCCTTTACCTGCTCCTGACCCGGAATGGTATTGACAACCTTCATCACCTCAGCGATCTCTGCATTTACCTTACCTGCAAGACGTTCCTTTTCCATAGCCTGGACTGCCTTCGCACGGCCTACGTACTCCGGATCACGTCTGGAGAGGGTGAACTCAGCCAGTCCAAGCGGATTGGAACGGTAGGAAGAAGTCTCACCAGACGGGATCAGCTCATCGGTGGTGGTTACTTCATCCAGGATCTTGGAAGAAACTTTCAGAAGGATATTGTCGGAAAGTGCCTCCATCTCCGGCCAGTCTTTGATGTTCGGACCAAAGCGCAGCTCGGAATCCTCTTCTGCCTTGTTGTAACCATTGTATACTCTCGCCTTGTACGCGCGATCCTCGTAGTTGTACTCCGGAATATCGCCCCAGCAATCCATGGTCTCAGCGGAAGTCAGCTTACCGCCATTTGCTGCAGTTGCTGCGATGGAACGTGCATCCATAAGGGCAACTGCGGACATCTGTCCGTTACCCGGCTTGGAGCCTTCGCGGTTCGGGAAGTTTCTGGTCGTATGACGGATGGAAAGTGCATTGTTAGCCGGGGTATCGCCTGCGCCGAAGCACGGTCCACAGAATGCGGAGCGGATGATCGCACCAGCATCCATCAAGTCAGCTAACAGACCCTTGCGGTCCAGATCGGTGTAAACCGGCTGGGAGGAAGGATATACAGATAAGTAGAACTCACCGTCTCCAATGTTCTTGCCCTTCAATGCATGTGCAGCCTCTACCACGTTGGTGTAGTTACCGCCAGCACAGCCAGCGATGATACCCTGCTGTACCTGAAGTTTACCATCTTTGGTAATTTTGTCAAGTAAGGTAAAATGTGCTCTGCCCTCTGCAACCTGCTCTGCAGCCTTCTCGGTCTCGCGCAGGATGTCTTCGAGGTTCTCATACAGGTAATCGATCTCGTAAGCATTGGACGGATGGAACGGAAGCGCGATCATCGGCTTGATGGTGCTTAAATCGATTTCAACACAGCCATCGTAATAAGCAACTGCTTCCGGATTCAGCTCCTTAAACTCATCCCCGCGGTGATGTTTCTCCAGGAATGCCTTGGTATCATCATCGGTTCTCCAAATAGAGGACAGGCAGGTGGTCTCGGTGGTCATAACATCCACACCGTTACGGTAGTCAGTTGTCATGGAAGAAACGCCAGGTCCAACGAACTCCATTACTTTATTCTTTACATAACCATTCTTGTAAACAGCGCCGCAGATGGCGAGTGCGATATCGTGCGGTCCTACGAACGGCTGTGGCTTCCCGGTTAAGTAAATTGCGATCACGCCCGGATAAGCAACATCGTAAGTCTGCTTCAACAGCTGCTTGGACAGCTCACCGCCGCCCTCACCGATGGCCATGGTACCCAGTGCACCATAACGGGTGTGGGAGTCAGAACCAAGGATCATCTTGCCGCCGCCTGCGAAACACTCACGCATGTACTGGTGGCATACTGCAATGTGCTGCGGAACAAAGAGACCACCATATTTCTTTGCTGCGGAAAGACCAAAGTAATGGTCATCATCGTTGATGGTACCGCCAACTGCACACAGAGAGTTGTGGCAGCAGGTTAAAACGTAAGGAAGCGGGAACTTCTCCATTCCTGACGCACGTGCAGTCTGGATGATCCCAACAAATGTGATATCGTGGGAAACCATAGCATCAAATTTGATCTGAAGCTTGTCCATGTTCTCAGACTGGTTATGTGCCTTCATGATGCCATACGCAATGGTACCTTTCTTTGCCTCTTCTTTTGCAACTGGCTTGCCGCTCATCTGCTCAACCTTTGCAGCCTCTGCCTCTGGAACCAGGGTCTCGCCGTTTACGAGATAAACACCGCCATCGTGTAACTTAACCATACGAACTCTCCTCCTGTAATGTGTGGTTTCTTAGTTTCAAGCCGGCTTTTCATGCTTTCTGTTTCAGCTCTCTTGCTGTTCGCTATCCTGCTTTTCACTATCTTGCTTCCAGCTTTCCTGCATCCGGCTTTTTCTTTCGATGGCTTTATTATGCACCTTTTCTCAGTATTTGTAAAATACTATATATAATATAAAAGCTATAGGTTTTTGCTATAGGTTTTGCTATAGTCTTATTTCTACTATGATGCTGTAGATTTTCTTCTTTGGTGCTGCAGGGCTTGATGACCAGTTATTGCAATGGCTGCTTTGTTCCTGCTTCATCCTGCTGCAGCCAATACTTCAAATCCCGCAATTTCATCAGCGCATCCCGCCTTCCAATCTCATATACCTGCTGCAGTTTTTCCGGGCTTCGTTCCAGACGGCCAATCTCCAACGGCTTATCCGGCCGCAGCACAAAAATCTCACCAGCCTTCTCCAACTGTTCGATCTGCTCCACCGTTTCATTGTAACGCTCATGACGATGAGACAGCGCTTCCACAAAAGCCGGATATTTCCGGTAACGGATTTTTGCCATAGCCAGCTGCTCTGGTTCCTTCCGGTAGCCCTTCGGTCTGGTCAGGATCACCACATTTTTGGAAAATCCCATCTTCCGAAACTCCATGAGCGGAATGCTGTCCGTGCAGCCACCGTCCAGAAGCTTCATTCCATCATACTCCACCAATCTGGAAACGTATGGAAGCGATGCCGAAGCCCGGATCACATCGATCTGTCCCTTCATATCCGTAATACGGATATACTCCGGCTGCCCCGTCTCCACATTGCTACATACTGCGTAAAACTCCGTTTTCGACCGGTTAAATGCATCATAATCGTAAAGATCCAGCTTTTCCGGCAGATCATGATAGCAGAACTGAACCTCCGCAATATCTCCGGTCTTTATAAGATTTTTCATGCTGATAAACCGGTTATCACGGATATATTTTTTGTAATAGCGGATGTTTCGCCCTTTCTGTCCGGACACAAAGCTGGAGCCATGGATTGCCCCGGCTGAAACACCGATGACTCCGTCAAAAGAAATCCCGTGGTCCATAAAGACATCCAGGATTCCATCCGTATACATGCCGCGCATGCCACCGCCTTCCAGGACCAGTCCTGTTTTTATCATATCGTCATTACGGTTGCTGCTCATAACTTCTCACTCCATTCTTTTGCCGCTGCCATGCGGGTCTCATACTGCCTGTAAAAGTCCCGGCTGGTGTCATAAGGAAGCAGATAAAACTGCTGTAAAATGTACATGCTGATGGACCTGGCCAGGGCTTCCCGGTCGGTCTCTGAAGCTGTTTCTGATGTTTTGGGTGCTGCTTCCGTGGTCTCTCTCTGCTTCGGTCCGGCACCTGTATCCGGCAGCAGGCGTTCCCGCAGCTTTTTTAGAAACGCGTGCCAGTCCACAATAAACGCATCATATCGTTCCATATCCGGGGTATCCATCCATTTTCGGATTTTTACCTTTGTACGGTTCTGCTTTTCGCACTCGTGCGTCTGCAAAATATAGTGGAATCCATCTTCCTCATAATACCGGCCAAGCGGAAACAGCCGGCAGATTCCCGGACGGTGCGGATGAATGCTGCAGCGGCCTTCCCCATTTAAAAACGTACACTGCTCCGAATCCCCAGCCAGTTTTAAGTTCGGCAGGATAATTCCATCCACTACATTCAGCTCCAGATGCCCCGCTAAAAGCTGCTGCAAAGACACACCAAGACCTCCCGTCAGCCGCCAGACATCATACGGATCCAGCACGATCGTATTGCCCATGCCGCGGCAGCAGGAAGAACAACCAGCACAGTCATTACATCCCAGCTTTGCCATATCATTTAATGTGTATAATCTTCCATCTGAAATTTCTTCCAGACTCACTTCTCTCAGCACTCCTAATTCCTCCCGCTCTATGCTTCTTTGCTTCCTATTCTACCTGGGTATGGCTAATTACTAATTTGACGATTCCAGTAATTCCCAGTATTTCTCCACCAGGATTCCCTTGTACTCATCCAGGTGTTCCTGATTTTCCCGGATCAATGCAGTCAGTACACGCACTGCCTCCCGCACTGCAGTCTCCAAACTTTTCCCATTTAACAGTTTTCCCGTCATAACCGTAGAAAAAATATCCCCGCTTCCAGCAACACGCACCGGAAGATACATAAACGACACACGGAAATACTGGTTCAGCCTGTGATCATAACCGCAGACCAGATGCTCTCCCGTCTCCGAGTCCTGCGCACTGGTAATCACCACGGACTTTCCAGAAAGTCGGTGAAGTCCATTCATCAGTTCCTGCAATTCTCCCGCCGTGGCAGTCTCCCGTCCCGGACAAATTCCTGTCAAGAAACCAGCTTCCGTCATGTTCGGAACCATCACATCCGAATAGCTGACCAGCTTTCGCATGGCAGCCACACGCTCCATGCCAATCCCATTATACAACTTTCCGCCATCTGCCATAATCGGATCCACCATCACCAGACGTTCCTTCGGCTTCCTACTTTTGATATAATCCCCGATCAGTTCTACCTGCTCCTCAGAAAGTACAAAACCAGTACAGATACAATCCGGATCAAACCCAAGCTCGTCCCACACCTTGATCGTATCCCGCATATAATCCGTCATATCCTGAATACGGAACTTTCCAAAATCCAATGTGTTGGAGACCACTGCAGTTGGTACCTGATATGGGAAATGACCCATACGGGAAAAAAGCGGCACCATAGCCGCAAGTGCCACCTTTCCATAACCGGGAAGATCATTGAAAAGGACAATGCGTTTGGGGTGATGATTCAACTCACTCCGAAACTGCCTTGTCTTTTCTGCCTGTTCTCTGACTCCTGCTGTCTTATTGTCCATCTATATGTGTTCCTCTCTGCGGATTTTCTCCAGTAACCCGGTGCATCCCGCCATAACATCCTCAAATGTCGCATCAAAATCACCCGTATACCACGGATCCGCCACATCGCGCCCGCTTCCCGCAAACGTCAAAAGCTTATAAATCTTCTGGTCTTTATCTGTGCCACCTGCAATCCGTGTCATATTTCGGATATTCGCCGTGTCCATACCGATCAGATAATTGTAATACCGGTAATCCTCCGCCGTCATCTGACGCGCATGGTGCGGGATTAACGGGATGTGTTTCTGACGCAATTTCTCCACCGTGCCGTAATGCGGCGGATTGCCGATTTCTTCGCGGCTGGTAGCCGCGGAATCGATCTCGAACTGATCGGCGAGACCGGACTGGGTGACGAGGTGGGTGAAAAGGCTCTGGGCCATTGTGGAGCGGCAGATGTTGCCGTGGCAGATGAATAGGACTTTTATCATTGTATTTTTCCTCCTGAAATGCTTCGTTTTGCCCTATTTTACGCACTTTTTTGGATTTCTTCAAGAGTTACAGTTTTCCGGAAACTGTAGTGAAAGTGGCAAAATACGGCAGTTCGAGACCAAGTGTAATAGTCTGTAGTAGTCAATTGGTAGTCAGTTTAGGGGGGGTGCAGACTACCGAGGTTTTTGAACCTTTTAACGATTATAAAGATAGAGGGTGCAGTTTTTTATAAGTTGATATGTAAAAATATTATTCCCTTATGACACCAGAAATAATTTCCTCTAATTCTGGATACGATACGATAGGAAATGCTATTTTTTTATATCTTGAAATCAGTACCTTATTCATACACATGTATGGTATTACTTTATATTCTGCATAATCTGCGCACCCAAGTTGCTGAATAACCTGAGCAGCATTCTCTTGTAAGTCCTGTATGGAAGAGAATATAGAAAACAGCGTAGTATTTGTAGTACACATTATCATCATGGACGAACTTCAAAAACTTTTTCATCTGGTCCTTGGTTATTGCCTGCCTGGTATGTTCGGTATTTACAATAACTCCCGCCAACTCCTAATATTGCATTTTTATTATCACCTTTTCGTCTTTTCTCATAAGCATTTCTTATCTCATCTTCAGCACCTTCAAAATCTTCTTCCATTGTCTTTCCTCTTTCTTTATTACAACTGATCGTATTTTTCCGCTTTTCCTTTTGCCTTCTCTACCGGATACTTCGTCTCATTCTGAGTCATTTTCATATTCACAATCTCATCTGCATCAAGACCGAGTTTATCCAGCAGATTCTGACTGTACACCATTACGTCAGCCAGTTCCTCTTTGACATGCTGTAAATCATATTTCTCATCCGACCACTGAAAACACTCTAATAATTCTGCTGCTTCAATAACGATTGATTTTGCCAGATTTGCCGGTGAATGAAACTGATCCCAGTCCCGGTCTTCTGTAAATTTCCGGATTCTTTCTATCGTCTCCTGTTTCATAAATACTCCTCTTCTTTTGCTGCAGAAAGCAGCGCTGCCCGAAGCTCCGGATCACATGCATATATGTACATTCCATTTACTCCACGTGTCATGAGAACTCTCACTTCGTGCTGAATCAGGGTTTCACCAAATTTCTGTTTTGTTCCATCCGATAAAGTCCTGTTTCGAACTGCCTTTTCATTATGGCTGGCCGATGGATCAAATACAATCTTTCCATTTCTGTATTTTACGGAAGGTCCAAGAATTACTCCCGCATAATTTAAGTCAAATCCCTGAATCGTAAAAGTAGATCCCACTTCATTAATTGTCTGTGGCTGTTCTGCCCATGCTAATCCTTTTATACTTTGTTTTTCTTTTCTGGAAAGCCCGGTCTCCAGTTCCCTGTTCCATGGTTTGTGCCATTTTCCTATAAACACTTCCCAATATTTCATCATGCGATCTTCCGGCTTGTGATTCTTACTATATTCCCAATCATATGTTGCTATAACTCTTGATAATGCGGAATCATTCTCACTTGCCCTCTTTTTAATTTCCAGATCAAGCAATTCCGGTTTATCAAAAACTAAGATACTATATCCACCCGGCGTATTTGGTATCTTCTTTAATACTTGTTTTTTGGTAAACGAATCAATCCAATCCATGGTTTTTGCATCTACCTGCATACGCAGTTGTTTATCCAATACCATATAATTGTGCGCCATTTTCGCCTGTTTTCGGTATCGTTCCAGAGTCTGCGCTTCCCAAAACTGCTCTGTTGTAAGAATTTGATTTTCATCAAACATTACAACGGTCACTCGTGCCCTGTCAATAATATCCTTCAGCTGATTTTCTCCCCTGTATGATTGTTTGCCCTGAGTAAGCAGCAAGTGCGCTTCATCAATAAATGCTACATCTACCGGATCGTCCGCTGAATGATTATTAATAAACGTGGTAGGTTTACTAATAATGTTCCCATACTTTTCCGTCAAGCCCAGTTTTTCTGCAATTTGCTCATACACCGTGATCTGCTCGTCATGATTCACTAACAAATAGCAGTTCAATTCTTTATGATTTTCTTCTGCCTGGCAATACAGCTCGTAAAATGTACTGCTGTTAAGAACCGTCTTTCCTGTACCAGCTTCCCCATCAATAAATATCAGTTGTCTGGTTTCACCATTTTCAAGTGCTTTTACCACTTTTTCGATAATTAATTCCCGCGCCTTTTCCTGCTCTTTTGTCAGTTTATGCAGTGGTGACGCCTTATAAATTGCCGAATCCTTTATTGAACTTTCTGTTGGAAACAAGTCCTTATTTTCCTTGTGCAGACCTCTCCATATTTTACCAAATATCTCATCCAGTTCTTCCATTGGATAGTAACTTGTCTGTGGATTGCCACGCAGATTATGTACCTGCTTCACACGTTCTACGCTCATCATATAATGCATCAGGCGATTCTCTACATCAAGTGTTAATGATTTATTAAAATGCTCATGTCCAATGATAAATAAACTGGCATCTTTCCCGATGAGTTTACTCTGCCATCTCGATTTATCTGAAGCTGCATCATAATGCTGACGGGTCCTTTTAAATATGTCATTTGATTCCCCAACATATACTTCAAAATCACCGGATTTCTGCCAATTATGAATATACACCGTTGGAAAATCCCGGATAATTTCCTGCGTTTTCTCGTTTTCTTCTGCCAACGCTACGTTTTCAAAGAAATCCAAAGAATCCCGGCTATCTCTAATTTGCCGAATGACCGGCCTGGCTACAACACTATGATTCATTTGCTTTTCCTCTCCCAGATTATCATCTTTTACAATATTCCATAAAATCTAATAGGACACTTACGTCTCCGGCCACAGCTTCCCCTCTTTATAATGCTTCCTGCAAAGTGCCACATAGCTTTCATTGGAACCAATCATAATCTGCGCACCTTCCCTTACGATTTTTCCATTTGCATATCTGGTATTGCACTGGGCACGTCTTCCACACCAGCAGACCGTCGGGACTTCCTCAATCACATCTGCAATCTCCATAAGACGCCGGGAACCCGGAAACAGATGGTTTAAAAAGTCTGTCCGCAGACCATAGCAGAGAACCGGAATTCCATAAAAATCAACGAGATCTGACAGGATATCGACTTCCCCCTCGGAAAGGAATTGCGCCTCATCCACCAGAACTGCATCCACTTTTTTCCCATGATACAAATGTTCCTCATGTTCCGGTTTCCAGTTTTCTGAAATTTCTTTTATAAAATCATCCACATATTCGGCCGGAGCAGAAAGACCCATACGGGATTTGATCTCACGCTCCCCATCTCTGTTGTCAGTCCTTGATTTTAGCAGCACGGCATATTGACCGCGCTCTTCATAATTGTAACGTACCATCAGGATGTTGGCAGATTTTGAGCTGCCCATCGCTCCGTATCGGAAATATAATTTTGGCATTTTTATCGTTTCTCCATCATTTATTTTCGTTTCTGGGATTGTCATATCCGTTCATTCCTGTGCTGCACGATCACAGAAAGTTCAGAAACTTGTGTTCTTTTTCATAAACCAATTCCATTATACTCTTAAAAAAGAAACTTCGTCAATCTTACATGCTTCTGCCAGATTAAATTCAAACTATGTTTCGTGGAACGCAATTTCAATTTCCTATGAAACAAAAAAGCGGCAAGACAATCTGCCTCACCGCTTACTTCCAACTTTTCCGTTTTTATTTTCTATTTTTCTGCAAATCTGCAAGATAGTCTATCGCAAACTGTACAAACATCGCCGCGCCCCGTTTCAAAGCGCTCTCATCCACACAGAATTTTCCATTATGATGACCATAGATGCAGCCTTTTTCCTCATTGCGGATTCCAAGGGATGGATAAATTCCAGGTACATGCTCCAGATAATCAGCGAAGTCATCGCTTGCGGTTACCTTTCCGGCATTCACCAGGAAATTCTCTCCATAAAGCTTTTTTGCTGCTTCCAGACCAATCTGCAATGTTTTTGGATCGTCATGGACGATTACACCGATTTTCGGAATATACTCCACTTCTGCCGTACAGCCGCACACGGCTGCTGCATTTTGTACGATTGAAGAAATCATATCTGGCAGTTTCTTTCTCAATTCATTTGAAAAGGTCCGGACAGTCCCTTCCAACCGTACTTCATCTGCGATGATATTGCGCTTCTGACCGCCGTTTATCGTGCCCATGGTAACGACCAGGGGATTTAACGGATCATTATGGCGGGAAACCAGAGTCTGCAGACACATGAGTACATTGCCGGCTGCAAGAACTGCATCGTGTCCGCGGTGCGGAGCGCTGGCATGCGCTGCATATCCGTGAATGATGATATTCAGATCGTCTGCACTGGCTGTTCGCGGACCGGGTTCCAGGTTAAAATACGGTGCTTCAATACCGGCTCCGACATGGCAGCCGTAAACTGCCGTGACCTCTTCCAGAACCCCTTGTCTGATACATGCCTGCGCGCCTTTTCCGCCCTCTTCTGCCGGTTGGAATAACAGGCGCACGGTTCCGGGAATTGCTTTCCGGATCTCCATAAAAATCTTTGCTGCCCCCAAAAGCATGGCCGCATGGCAGTCATGCCCGCATGCATGCATTTTCCCGGGAGTCTGGCTGGCATAAGGAAGGCCGGTCATCTCCTGGATGGGAAGTGCGTCGATGTCCGCACGAAGCAGAACAACCTCGCTTCCATCCGCTTTTCCGCCTTTTATATCAACCCATAAGCCGGTATTTTCGTTTAAACGGTGCGGTGTCAGACCAAGACTTCTCAGTTCTTCCTCAATGCGGTCTGTCGTACCAAATTCCTCCCACGCTGTTTCCGGATGCTGATGAAAGTACCTTCTCAGTTCAATGATATCCTGCTCATACTTTTCTGCAAGTTCTGCGATGAGATTCATGCCTGCGCCCCTTTTTCTTTCTGAATCAGCTGATCCAGTTCGATCACAGACATAACATAAATCTTGATCGCCTCCAGGATTCCCTGGATATTTCTCGCCTCATCCGGCTGATGTACCCGTCCATGACCTGCCGGAAGGAAGGTTGCGCTCACACCATTGCCTCCGCCATACCCAACTGCATTTTTCAGTTTGCGGGCATAGGTTCCGCCGTCAATGATATACGGTTTTCTATCCGTATTGCCGGTAACCTCCTGGTAAACGTTCATGAGTGTCTGAACATAGTGGTCATCTTCCGGGATGTACATTGGATCATTGTTGGATACAATGCGGATCTCAAACATCTGTGAATCCACCGTTGCCTCCAGTGCATTCTCAATTCTCTCCCTGAAGTCCGTAACCGGATAACGGGCACTGAACAAAATGTTCGGGACATTCCCCTCTGTTCTTGCCATAACCGCAGAACATACCAAAGAACCTGACGGCTCATCCGACCAGTCGATACCAAGTGCGATGCCATCGGTATCGGAAAGCAGCTTTTCGTAAGCGGCTGCAATTTCGCGGTCATGATCCGGCAGTCCATCCACTTCTTTTAAGAATCGCATCAGCAGCCAGATTGCATTGACGGTGCCCTTCGGCATCGCACTGTGTCCGCCTTTGCCCAGTGCTGTGATACGGATCATTCCATCCGCTGCTTCTACACGGATATCCGGATGTGTCGCAACCAGAATTTTACATGCAGCAAACAGATTCTCATCAAATGGGATCAGAGCTTCCGCCTGCCCCGGGATCTTATTTTCTGCATCACCTGCAAAAACAGAACGGACTGTGGAAAAACCAGTCTTAGGCATAATCTTAAACTTCAGATTTCCTTTTTCTCCATGGCACACCGGGAAAAATAGATCCGGTACCATGGAATAATCCGGCATCAGATGTTCCTTTGCAAATTTCTCTGCATCCTTCATTCCATGCTCTTCATTGCAGCCAAAATAAAGCATCACGCTACTCTTTAAGGGAATATTCAGTTCCTGCAGGATCTTCATGGTATACATGCCAATCACTGCACCGCTCTTGTTATCGCCAGCTCCGCGGCCAATCAGAAAGCCATCGACCTCGGTCGGCTCAAAAGGATCATAGATCCAGCCATCTCCGGCCTCAACTACATCCAGGTGGGAGAAAATACCGATCAGACCTTTATCATTCTGCTCACTGCCAAGAAAAGCAGTTCCATACCAGTAATCGTGGTTGTTGACTTGAAATCCCTTTTCTTTAGCCATCTCAAGTGCCTTATCCAATACTCTGGCACATTCCTTGCCGAACGGAAGACCGTCTGCCCCCTCCCTGCTGACACTTGGGAACCGCACCAGCGTTTTTAAATCTTCCAGGATTTCGGTACGGTGATCGCTGATGTATTGTTCAACCTGATTCATCAGTTCCATTTTTTCCATATCTTCAACCTTCTGTCATTTCCTAAATATGGGAGCCATCTTAGCGGATCTCCCTGAAAAGAACAGGCTCCCCGCCGCCTTGCCAGCGACGGAGAGCCGTTCTATCACCTATATGTTTTTGTTTCTTTCAAATGCACGAACCGTGTATTTGTTTGAAAACAGGTTTCCCACTTATTTCTTCTCTGCGAAGTAAGCTCTCAGATAACGCTCGGTATCGCCCGGTTTCCAGTCAACCTTGTTGCCGCAGTCAAGGCAGCTTGCCATAAAGCTGTAGCACTCGTATGCATTGCCAGCCAGAACAGCCTTTACATCCTCAAAGTTGATTGCAGAAGAGATTGCCTTTCTTAAATCTACAGAATTGGAAACCTCAGAGTTGCCATGCAGGTTGAAGCCAAGCATGTAAACACGGATACCCGGGAATTTCTTTAAGGTTAAGTTGGAATCACCCTCTACCACATCGTATTTGGTGGAGTTAATGCTGTAGCAGTAGTCTACATCACCGCTTCGTAAGGAAGAAAGTGCTGTGTCTTTATCAGAGATAAATTTGTTTACCAGAGTTTTGATCTTTACGCAATCCGGCTCGTTGGTGCGGATATACGGGTTAGCCTTGAAGTTCATCTGGTAGTCGTTCATGGAAGTCAGAACATAGGTACCACTTAAGGACAGCTGGTTGTCAAAGGTTGCACCCTCTCTGGTGGTAACACCATCGCCATACAGTTTGTCTTTGGTCGCATCGTAGGTAGCAAAATCAACACCCTCGTTCATCTTCTCAACCCACTCACTGTCCACGATACCTGCGCCATGGAAAGTCAGTGCATTTAAGATCTGCGGATACGGCATAGCAGTGGTGCAGCGGATTACCTGATAATTACCAGCTGCATTGTCAACAGCGTCTCTGGAATCTACCAGATTGCTGATCGGGGTAATATCTTTTTCCAGAACGTCTTTTACGCTCTCACCGTCTGCAGTCTTCTTCTCTTCCAGTTCTGCAATGTCGGTAACCATCTCAACCTTATCCAGGTTGGTGTACATGCTGTAGGTCATGTGCATCGGGGTGGAATCTTTATCTTTTGCACGGTTCAGGGAATATACTACATCTTCACCAGCAACTTTCACGCCAGAATCGTAAACGTTTCCGTCTTTGTCGATTCTTGCAAATCCACAGTCATCTCTTAAGATGAAATAGAACTCGCTGTTGTCATCTGCGATCGCATAGTTGTAAGACAGGGAAGCATCGGTGCTTACAGACCAGTCTGGTTTTAAGGTCAGCAGATGGATGTACATGTGGTCAAGTGCATAACCGGAACTCTGGTCATCGGCACGGATCGGATCCCAGGTCGTAATGGTAGAACCAGTCTGGGTGATATTTAACGTTCTGGAATCATCCTGGGACGGATCTGCGTAATCGAAATCTTCCCATCTCTGGTTGTTGTCAACGGTATCCGGATTCAGGACATTGCTGAATGCACGGCCGTTTACACCCAGATAAACCGGTGCAAAGTAAGCTTTTTCTCCTACGCCGAGTTTCTCAACTTCACCATATGCCTCAGCATATTTGTCAGCGGTTACGGTTGCTGCATCGTCAATGAGTTTGTCCAGGTCTGCATCATTGACACCGGTGTAGTTGCTGTCGCCCTTGCTGTAGAATACACCGCGGATACCATAGTCCGGAGTGCCTACCGGGTTTGCGAAGCTTGCCAGGGAAATATCGAAGTTACCATTTGCCTCCTGCTCACGGAAAGAAGCGCCGTCTGCTGCTGCAGTCATATTTACGGTGAAGCCGGATTTGGAGAGCTGGTCACGGATAACGTTTGCAACGTTCTCATCACTGCTGTTGTAGAGGAAGTTTAAATTCACGTCTCCGATCTCTACGTTTGCGTTTGGATCAGCCTCTGTCTCTCCTGCTGCCTCTGCTGCTGCCTTGGTGGTGTCGCTCTTGGTCTTTACGCCACATCCTGCCATAGAAGATGCAACGACTGTTGCGCACAATCCAAGTGCGACCATTCTTCTTTTTTTCATAGTATTTCCTCCTTGAAAAATTTTATATAAATAGAATCTTTATATACGCTTTAGCTTCTGCCCGGGAACTGCAACTTACCTGCTAACATTTCGTCCACACGGTGGCAGGCTACGAAGTGATCTGGCTGTACCTCACGGAATACCGGGTTTTCTTTCCGGCACTGTTCCGTAGCAAATGGACAACGCGGAGCAAAACGGCAGCCCGGCTTCGGATTTACCGGAGAACCAATCTCACCCTTTAAGATGATCTTCTCTTTCTTTTCCCGGATATTAACTGACGGGATTGCAGAGAGAAGTGCGATGGTATATGGATGGAGCGGATGCCTGAAAATCTCGTTTTTGGAAGCTTTTTCAATCATCTGACCTAAGTACATAACACCAATGTTGGTAGAAATGTGCTTGATTACGGACATATCATGAGAAATGAACACATACGTCAGTCCCAGTTTTTCCTGAAGTTCCATCATCAGGTTAATGATCTGCGCCTGCACGGATACATCCAGTGCACTGACCGGCTCATCGCAGATGATAAATTTCGGATTCAGGGAAAGTGCTCTCGCAATAACCACACGCTGACGGCGTCCACCATCGAATTCATGAGGATACATGTTATACATTCTCTTTGACAGTCCGGTGAGTGCCATTAATTCCTCAACTTTTTCTCTGCGCTCTGCTGCTGTTTTATAGATATTGTGAAGTTTTAACGGCTCTTCAATAATCTGGGAAATGGTAAAACGCGGATTTAAGGATGCATACGGATCCTGGAAAATAATCTGCATTTCCTTACGCATCTGGCGCATCTCTTCTTTATCGAAAGAACAGATATCCATTCCATCGAAAATAACCTTGCCGGCGGTTGGCTCATGGAGCCGCAAAATGGTACGGCCCAGAGTACTCTTGCCGCAGCCGGACTCACCTACGATACCAAGGGTCTCGCCGCGTTCAATCTTAAAACTTACATCGTCAACTGCATGGAGAAGTCCGCCGTTGGCAACATTAAAATATTTTTTTAATCCAATAACTTCCAGTGTTGTTCCCATGGCTTACTCTCCTTCCTTTTCTAATTTTTCATCTACTTCATTGCCTAACGGGAAGAAGCATTTGAAACGGTGGCTGCCTTCTGTCATCGTCGGAGACTGTGTCTTGCAGATTTCCTGACAGTATTTGCAGCGCGGATGGAAATAACAGCCTGTTGGCGGTTCTGCCATATTCGGAGTCATACCTTCGATCGGTACAAGCTTTGTGCTGTCCTCTTCCAGTTTCGGGATAGAGTCAAACAGACCGCAGGTATACGGGTGACGCGGATTCAGATATACTTCTTCTACCGTGCCGGATTCTACGATCTCGCCTGCGTAAACGATTGCCACCTTGTCACAGGTTTCCGCAACCACACCAAGGTCGTGGGTGATCATGATCAGACCCATGTTGAACTTTTTCTTTAAATCCATCATGATGTCGAGCACCTGCGCCTGGATGGTTACATCCAGTGCCGTAGTTGGCTCATCCGCGATCAGAAGATCCGGATTGCACAGCAGAGCCATGGTGATTACCACACGCTGTTTCATACCGCCGGAGAACTGATGCGGATAATCATCAAAACGCTCCGCCTTCACGCCTACCATCTCTAACATCTCGATGCAGCGTTTCTTCGCCTCATCTTTGCTCATGCCTTTATTGTGACGGCGTAAAACCTCAACAAGCTGGTCGCCAACGGTCATGGTCGGGTTTAATGCCGTCATCGGATCCTGGAAAATCATGGAAATACCGTTTCCGCGGATTTTCTGGTTTTCCTTATCTGTATTGGTGATCATATTGCTTCCTTTAAAGTAAATCTCGCCGTCGGTAATTACCCCCGGCGGATCCGGGATCAGCTGCATGATTGCCATTGCTGTGGTTGTTTTTCCTGCGCCGGTCTCACCTACCAGGCCGATACTGTCTCCTTCGTTCAAATCAAAGCTGATTCCGTTGACAGCATAGACCTCTTCTTCTTCTGTGATATAGTGCACATGCAGGTTTTTCACCTGCAGAATGCATTTTTTATCCTGCTGTTCCATGGTTGCCTCCTAATTATTTATTTCAGTTTCGGGTCAAGTGCGTCACGAAGACCATCACCCAGGAAGTTAAACGCGAGTACCAGAACTACAATTGCAAGACCTGGGAAAATAGCCATATAAGCATTGGTTTCCAGATAAGAACTTCCTGCCTTTAAGATATTGCCCCACTCAGGAATCTGCGGTGCAATACCAAGACCAAGGTAACTTAAGGAGCTGACTGCAGTAACACCGGAACCAATACCAAGTGTTGCACGAATGATCAGCGGAGCCATGGAGTTCGGAAGAATATGGTTAAAGATAATAATCTTATCCTTTGCTCCACATGCTCTTGCTGCCTCAACAAACTCAGCGTCGGAAAGAGTCATCACGGATGCACGGATGGTTCTTGCATATCCTGGAATTGCGCCTGCACCAAGTGCAATGGTAATATTCAGGGTGCTCGTACCGAATGCTGCAATGATTGCGATTGGGAGCAGCAGACCCGGGATTGCCATGAAGATATCCAGCACACGCATGATGATATTGTCTGTACTGCCGGAATAGAAACCTGCAATTGCACCCAGGATAATTCCTACTACAATCGAGATTGCGGTAGAAATGATACCTACTGTTAAGGAGATTCTGGCACCAAATACAACGCGGGTAAATACGCAGCGGCCATAATCATCCGTACCGAACGGATACGCCAGGCTTGGATTCTGAAGGATCAGGGAATAATCATTATCTACTGCAATGCTGTAATCAAATGTCATAATCGCGCATACAGACAAAGTAAGCAGGAATACAATGATGAATGCTCCAAGTACTGCCATCTGGCTGCGGAACAGACGTTTTACTACATCGATCCAGCCAATGGATACGTAATCATCTTTGGTATAAGCTTTGCGGAGCAGGATCAGGCCCAGTAAAAGGGAAAACAGATTACCGGTCGCTGTCGTCAGGATCAGTACAATGCCCAACGGGATCATGCACTTATCCGCACGGTTTCCTTTCACATGAGCAACTACCAGCGGAAGGCTGACTGCATGAATGAGGATCACGACTGCCAGAACGCCCATTCCAAGGAAGAATGTGTCACACACATACGGCTTGAAAACATTCAGGGCAGATACCATGATGATCAGGACTTCCACCAGAAGCATATAGCTTGCAACCTGATACTCCAGATTTTTCTTTTTCTTGATCAGCATCAGGCCGGCAACCGCACAGAAAATATTGCCGTTTACGATCGTTGCAATCAGCACGATACCAAGAAGACGCAGGCCTGTGCTGATCTGATTATTTTTGATGATCTGTTTATTAACCAGTGTTCCGATTCCAAAGGCGATCAGTGCCTCTGCCAGAAATACTCCGGCTACTGCTAACGGCAATGTTCCAAAGGTCCGTGTTTTTAAATCGAACGACATGAGTACAATCACAAGGGCCAGACACAGGGAAGCACCTGCCGCAAATGCCAGAGATCCGGGCTCCTGATGACGGTTCAGCTTTCTCTGGTTTGCTTTTTTCACAAAGAAATTTTCGCTTTTCATGTTTCTCCTCCTCCCTTACTGGCTCTTCAGTCTGGACTTGATACGCGGGTCTAAGTATACATACAGAAGATCCACGGCCAGGTTCACAAGGCTGATCACGATGGATACGTATACAACACCGCCCAGGATAGCCGGAATATCCGGAAGGAACTGTTTCTCGATGATGTAGCTTCCGATACCTTTTACGTTGAATACTTTCTCAATGATAGCAGATCCGCCGAGGGTTCCGCCAAACTGTAAGCCTGCAACGGTTACGATCGGGATCATGGCATTTCCAAGTGCATGCTTCAAAATCACGCGCATGTTGCTTAAACCTTTTGCTCTTGCTGTTACGATGTAATCCTGACCTAAAACTTCAAGCAGTGCTGAACGGGTGTTACGTGCCAGGCTGGCTGCCAGATGCGTTCCAGATACGAGGGCCGGCATCAGCAGGGATATCTTATTTCCTTCCACATAAGAAGCCGGAAGTAAGTGTGTGTTGATCGAGAAATTCAGGATCATGATCATACCAAACCAGAATGCCGGAAGGGACAGACCAACCAGTGCAAGGAACATGAAAATGTAATCGAATGCGGTATTTGGCTTAATAGCAGAAATGATACCGATCGGAATCGAAATCACAGCTGCAATAACAAATGCATAGACACTCATTTCTACCGTTACCGGAAACTTTCTTAAAATAGCTGCCATAACATCCTCATTACCCTGATAAGAGTTTCCAAGGTTGAATGTTGCCAGATTCTTAAAGTTCCGGAACAACTGGATAATATATGGCTGATCCAGACCATGCAGATGATTGAAATCTGCAACCTGCTGCTCAGTTGCATACTCACCAAGTACATTCAGCGCCGGGTTGGATGATGCAAAATGCAGGATCGTAAATACTACCATAACAACACCGAACGCAACAAAGATCATCATGATCAGACGTTCAAATATGTAGCGGGTATACGGGTTTGCAAAAATCAGAAGCAGAATGTACATTGGGAATGATGTAATTACCGATAACATCAAAAGTCCCTGATTGTTTAAGGCTCTGCACAAAAACTGGATAAAGGACTGACGTCCGTGTTTTCCTTCTTTTGTGTACATTGCCTGGAGTCTTGCCTCAAGTTCTGTCTCGGTATCTTTTGCGATCTGCTTTTCCAGTTCTTTCTGGAACTGTGAGTTATCTGTACTCTTTCCAAAATGCTGGTACTTGCTGGTCAGATAATACCGGGCATCCTTGCGAATCCGCTCCAGCGTCCCATCTTCTTCTGCACTCTTTCTGACCGAATCCATATCTGCAGTGTATTCTGCAGATTCTTTGCCCCGGTTCATCAGGAATGCGAGGAACGCTACCAGAATGGTCGGAAATCCGAGTATGATCATCGCCAAACGATACATCGGTTTTCCAAAGGCGCGACTCATCAGTTTGTCTAATTTGTCTTTCATCTTCTTTTATCCCTCCAGACCTTTTTCCAACGTGTTCTATTCAAGCACATGTTGTATTGTTGAGAATATCTTAACAAAAAATTACCAATATGTCTAATATACAATTATAATGAATTTATATAAAAAAACGAATCAAACAGGTCAACATTTACATATTTTCAGCGAATTGTCTAAAAAAAGGCAATTAGAGATACCTTTCTCCAATTGCCTCTTTGCATATCATGTCTTAACAGTTATCACAACGGCAGGAATCTGTCATTCCCCTATTGTGATAGTAGTTCCTGGCGTAAGTACGGAACCCTTCTGCCACCTTATTAAAATGCCGATCTGTTTTCCAAAGAAGATAATAATGTCGGATGCAATCCTTTTCCTTAAATGGAATAAAAGCAAGCTGACGGTTTGCCCGGTTTTTCTCAATCTGACTTTCTGTCATAAATGCCACACCGGTTTTCGATGCCACTACCCCAGGCATATGGCAATGAAAACATTCTGTTGTTACATTTGGCACGAATCCGTATTTTTTGCAAAGCTCATCGGTAATCGTCCGGTGTTCATATCCCTTCGGCAGACTGATAAATTCTTCATTTTTTAAATCACACAGGCTGATTTCTTCACAGGAAGCATACGGGCTGTCCGAAGAAACAGCAAGAAAATACCGCTCTTTAAAAATTTCTTCCTCTGTAATTTCCGGATTCTGTCTCAAACAGCTGGCAAGCACATAATCAACATCTCCCCATAACAATTCTTCCTCGATTCCGTCTTCCATAATGTCAAACGAACGGATCCGGCATTTCGGATAAAGTTCCTTAAACCCAATCAGAACCATATGAGAAAACAGTTTGCTGACCAGTCCAAGGTTCAGTATCGCTTCACTCTTCTCACTCTCCGCGATCACCTCATTCTGCGCCCGTTCCAAAATTGTAAGCGCCTGATCTACCGACTCGAGATACATTTTTCCATATTTATTCAGACTAATTCTGCGCCCCTGACGGTCAAAAAGCGGAACTCCGATTTCGTTTTCCAGGCGGCTGATACTTACGCTCAGTGCCGGCTGTGCCACATTGAGCTGCTTAGCCGCATTGGTCAGATGCTCCGTCTGCGCAACGGCTTTAAAATATTTTAACTGGACAATATCCATGATAGCGCCTCCCCGTACAGTGCGCAAAAAGGCTGTTCCTGTGTAGGATCCCAGCCTCTTTGCATGTAATCTAACTTTTTTCTTTTATCAACTTGTTTTATTCTAATACATTTGATAAATTCTGTCAAGTTATGCGCGCATTGTGAATTTCCGTTGGTTTTCCAAAACGCAAGCCATTAGTATATTGATGATAGGAAAACAAATGGCAACGCTGTGCCGGTCTGAAAGTGAATCGGCAGAAAGGAATTCTATATGAGAAAATGCAGGCAGACACAAAACTTAAGAAGATGGGGTGCACTACGACGGATATGCTTATGTACAGAGATGGGACCTATGCTGCCGTATCGAATTATTATGCTGACGGCACAATCCGCTACACACTGGATCCAGATAATGGCTGTCTTCATGTCGATGCTGCCGGAAGTTATGACCCTTCTGCTTCCGGCGACTATTACCAGGCACCACGTGAGGCTTGTTGGGAATACGATGGAACATGGTTTTTCTATGATGCACAGGGGAACAAACTGATCAACGGAGTTACAACGGATGGCTGGTATACAGGTGAAAATGGGCAATGGAGACGTGAACTTGGTATGGGCTGCTTCACCCCTGGTATTTATCGCAATGATTGCACCCATGAGAACACGGAAAATGAAAAATGGGAATTCAGTGTGTATACCAATATGAGCTGGGAAGATTGGACTCTCCACGGTTCCTCTAATAAACGTGAAGTTGGACGCGTTGACTATACGTACATGGACTTCTACAACAATCCGATCTATACAAAAGAAGATATGGTTCTCTACAACAGGATCTGCTCATGGATCAATGGAAGCTGATTGAAAACCGAAGTTAGTCCGTTGTCCCCGTTTCGTATTCCTCCTGCCAGGGAGCGATACTCCGCTGGTTTCCGGATGGACTGCCCCGCTTCGCCCAGCATGGCAAAGAGGCAGTTGCTTCAACTTATACTATCAGCTCTATAACATCTGCCGTAAACGCATCATAGCAAGTACCTTGCCAATCAAAAGCCGCTTTCGCGGCTTCGCTTAATTGCTCTTCTTCGGTTTTCGGATGTTCTCTGGTAGTTTTTCCAACCACGGAAGCAGATCATCTAAGAAAAATCGGTCTGTATCATCCATGTGCTTTGGAATCTCTGTCAGAAGATATTCAAAGTACTCGTATGGTTTTAAGTTATTCGCTTTTGCTGTTTCTGCGATGCTGTAAATGATAGCGGATGATTTTCTTCTGCAGAACGCGGCCAGCTGAATGCACCATTATCTAATCTTTTGTAGAGAAGCAGAAAACCATCACCTTCCCAGAGAAGACCTTTGATACGATTTGTTCTCTTACCACAGAACAAAAAGAGCGTATTTTTATCGTAATCCTTCTGAATCTGGCATATAGATTCGGAGGGATTTCTAATATCGTCCGCAGTCTTAATCAGACCAATGCACTGACCCTAATATATACCCCTTAAATCCATGTCTTGGACCATGCGAAGTTCTTCTGCCATAGTTATACACCATCCTTTCTAATATATATATGATGGAGAATGGGATAGAAAATAAAATCGATTTTGAAGCGGATTGTAGTAGATACTGGTAAAAAGTTAGATTTTACATTGATTTACTGAAATTCTGCATGGGCAAAATACTATTTATTTGTAGGTTTTTAGTAAATTTAATAGATTCTTTCGTTCTGGTTTGTATTAATTGTGATACAATGATGGTAGCTGAATTGTAGCGTTTGCTTATGGTAAAGGAGGGTTTACTATATGAGCACATTTAAAACAAATGATGGTGTGGAAATCTATTATGATGTACAGGGAGAAGGAAAACCGCTGTTGATGCTGCCTGGTTGGACCTGTTCGACGAAGTTCTGGAAGCAGAATGTCGATGAATTGGCAAAATCTTGCAAGGTGATCACCATGGATTTACGTGCACACGGAGAGTCCGAAAAAGTTCTGCACAGCCATAGAATTTCTCGGTATGCCATGGATGTGAAGAATCTGCTGGACTATCTGGATATCAAAGATGTTACTGGACTTGGCTGGTCCATGGGCGCATCAATTTGGTGGAGCTACATCGAACTTTTTGGAAACGATAGACTAAGCGGACTGATTTGCGTGGACCAGTCTCCTGCTCAGTATATCGGACCTGATTGGCAATGGGGACAGAAAGGTTGCTATGATGTTGAGTCATTTATCAGATTGTGCTGTGGAATTCAAGCGGATCCAGAAGGCTCTGCAGCTGGACTGATCACTGGATGCTTAAATCATACACCGGATCCAGAAGATGCCAAGATGCTGGCAGCCGAAGCCAATAAGTGCCCGCCTTATGCACGCATTGAAATTATGCGTGATCATACAAATTTGGATTGGCGCGACTTTATCCCGCACATCAACCTGCCTACCCTTGTCTGTGTTGCCAAAAAGAGTAACATTTTCGACTGGCATGGTAGTGCCTGGGTTGGCGAAAACATTCCGGGGGCCAAGACTGTATTCTTCGAGGATTCCGGGCATATGCTTTTCTGGGACGAAGCAGATAAATTCAACAAAGAAGTGGCGGACTTTGTTTGCAACCACTGATAAATATGAAAAAGGCAGGACCAAAATCCTGCCTTTCTGTTCTATATAAATACTTATCGACTGTAACTTTTTCCTCGTTTTCTATTCTCTGCGTCTTAGCACCAATCTCAATGTCCGGTGCGGAGCTTGCCAGCTCCAGATGCAAAGCGAACATACCCTTTTGCCTCAGCTGGATCGGTACAAATGAGGTCTTCCGCCGTACTTCCAGCCAATCAACAGTATATTCTGTCCTTTTCCCATGTTTTGGAAATTCTCTTCTCGGCCCTTGCTTTGCTTCTTCTATCATCTCATCCATAGCATAAGTCGATGGTCTATTGGTGCGAATAAAACGATGCGGTGATGGCCGGTAAGACAGATTTCCTCCATCCAACACATACTTAATCTTTTCCATATCTTCAAGCAGCTCTGGATTGTGCTCATACTCCGGATAAGCAGGTACAGGCATCATGCGACCACCTACCATCAAATCAATACCGTCCTCAAAGATGTTATAATTGTCATCAGTCATAATCCCAATTGACGCAGCACCCAAGCGCATATCCGGCTCCGTCTCCTGATACACGAAAAAATGGCTTAAAACTAAGGGATTATCGCATCGAAGAAACAGTGGACTGCTCTCACTTTTTACACGCAAAATCTTTAAAACTGTCCATCGTTCCCTACGGAAAATTTGGTGATCGGCAGTTAAAATTCCACAACGAACTGCTTCTGGATGGTCGTCCGGTGAGCGATAGAAAGATACTGTCATAACCAGACCATACCACTTATTATTATCCGAGTGCCTCAACACGGCATTGTAATCTTTCCATGGATAATCCGGTTCAGTTTTGTATTGCTGGCGGCAATAATCGAACACTTCCTCTCTGGCCATTTTCTACCTCTGGCATTTTCTTTTTCTGTTAATTCCTGATACATTTTCATTAGTTCAGCTACGCAACTGCTTTCCGTAGTAGTCCTAATATCAAAGCCGTAAGCCTGCATTACTGCCTTATCATTCTGTTGATGTGCCTTTCGAAGTTCTGAGGGCATGGTTAGTTCGTCGTATAGATCTGCGAGACTGCTATCAGGATAGATGGCACGTGCGTCAAGAATAGCCTGCGCTGTCTGCTCAATTTTCTGCTTCTGTTGCTCCGTTGGTAATGGCCATGGGAAATTATTATAAACGATATCTTTTGAATATCGATAATCGCTTTTTAATCTTCCGCATACAACACGCATCCAGGCCATATGTACATTTGAGGTAAGTATTCCAAAGTGATATAATGTAGCGTCCGGAATGATTTTTACAAGATTGCTGCAAAAAATTTCCGGTGTAAAAAATCCTATCGGGATATATCTTCGTCTTTGCGACGAAACCTCTGGGACAACAATATAGTTTCCTTTTGGCATATTTTCAACATGAAAACGCGTCGGTCTTTCAGCTAATTTTATTGTACCTGCACTTGGGCTGGCAAGACGATACTCCCTTACCTTATTAATTCTATCCATGCACAAAGGCATTTTTCTAAGTTCAGCTGGGCTACACTCTCCAAGCCATAAACAATATCGTGGTGCTTGATTTATAAATTCTCTGGATCCATACCAAGGTCGAAAATATTTTTTTGATCCAGGTTCCTTTTTTATAAAATCCTCCATTTCTTCTTTTTCAAATAGATAAAATCCACCATCTATCGGCTTATTTCCAATGCCTATTTCTGGGACATTACAAAGCGGTTTATTTCTACTTTCAACAAAAATATCCTCAGCATCAAGCAGATAACCATTGATATTTTTAACAGCTTGGTACCTCTCCTCTGTAAATAATTTCTTCTGTTTCGTATTCACAGCAATGCTAAATCCAATGATTACACAATGAACATGGGCTTTAATTTTTGCCTCACTATCCCATCTAAATGTATGATAAGCAAAATCAATATGAACTCCTTCCTCAAATAAAGGCTTCCACAAATTCGCAACGCTTTCACCTTGTGACACAGAATTGGTAGATACTAATGCGCTGCGTATAGCTGTATTTTTCATAAAATCCGTGCATTTTTTATACCAACAACAAACATAATCCAAGTTACCAGCATTTTTCCAACCTGGGAAAACGAGTGCTATATCGTCCTTCTGGACTTTATTCATCATCCGTGCACCTACAAACGGCGGGTTACCCATAATATAATTGACGCTCATTTTCGGCACAACATCTTCCCAGTTAATCTGCAAAGCATTACTCTCGATGATAGATGCATTAGTTTTTAAAGGCAAGAAATCAAGTTGCATCAATACGATTGCTTCTGTTTCTTTCATCATCTGGCTCTCCGCAATCCAGAGCGCTGTCTTAGCAACAGTAACGGCGAAATCGTTAATCTCAATGCCATAAAACTGAGCAATGGATACCTGAATTGGATTTGCTTCTTCAAATCCGAAGCGAATCTGGCCCTTCTGCAACTCAGCCAATACCTTATTTTCAAGCCTACGAATGCTAATATATGTTTCCGTAAGGAAGTTACCACTGCCACATGCTGGATCTGTTGCCGTGTCTAATTTGATACAACATAACGGAGCGGAATATCTACCCCTTAACGATGCACCCGCACAGGTGCATTTTTGCACACCCCTCATAACGATGCCGTATGCACCGTTACGGAGTAAGGTATTCGGTTTTATCGCTGCCTGTGCGTACACTGTGTTCTCCTCGTAAAACTGGAATTTTCAAATTAGTCTTTGCAAATAACCTTTGAACCTTCACCATCGATTACAATTCCCTGACGGTTGTTAATTGGGCATAGATTCAAATCCGAAAATTCAGTCATTATTTTCTCAGTAACCTTCTTAAATGGTGCTGTAAGATAATGCGGAAGAACATAGAAATCAATCAAATCAAGCCCTGCATCATCTTCTTGTGAGTAGTCCTCCGGCTTTTCATCCATTTGTTCAATATATTGGATAGTTGGAGCGCATATAATCGCACCCGCCGATTCACCGATCATCAGTTTTCCCTTTGCCAATTCCTTCTTCAATAGCTCATTCGCTCCCGTTTTACGGAGCTGATCCATAAGAAAGAAAGAATTTCCACCAGTAAAATAGATCACATCCGCATCTTCAAAAACGGACTGTATCGTTAAATAAGCCTCCGTTGAAATATCAATTTCCGTTACGGTTGCTCCCAGTTTATTGAATAGCTTTCGAGCCGAGCCGACATAACCGGTGTAGCCTTCACGCAGCGAAGCTGTTGGAATAAATGCGACTTTCTTATTTTCAATTTCTTCCTTTAT
>NZ_QUEH01000009.1:153236-168068 GCF_003477935.1 Clostridium sp. AF32-12BH
GCGACTTTCTTATTTTCAATTTCTTCCTTTATCAGACTTCCTACACTTGAAAAATGTGAACATAAAAATAGTTTCATCAATATTCTCCTTTATAAATTAGAATTTGTTTATTTCTTCTTTTTCGGTTTTGGAGCTGGCAGTTCGTCATACATAGAACCAAACAAACCTGCCAAAAATCCCTTATTATCAACTTCATCTACCAACAACATCTCTTTTGCTCCCTCATAGGGTAATTCATATGAAGCTGTCGGCATATAACTAATTGCTGATTTTACTGGTTTAACAAGTAATCTATCATCATAGATACCACCTACAATCTTTCCTCGATAATAAATAATAAATTCTCCCATCATAGCTCGATAAGTAATTTCTTCTAACTCAGATAGCTGCCCTAAAATAAACTCTAAATATTCTTTGCTTGACGCCATAATTTCACCTCAACTTATAATTTACTTAATAATATGTGCTGTAATAATTGTATAACTATATGAATTGATAGTGATTTTGACATTTTCAATTTCGCAATACCAATTTTTACCTTGTTTGTATATATGGCACTTTTCATCCAACACCTTATTTTTGCAATACTCAACAACATCTACTATATCTATTTTTAGATTTCTTTTAATTCTATCAACTCCCAGTTCAGTTGTATGAATTTTGTTAATATTATCGAGTAATATTTTTTTATCTTCCATTCTTCTTTTCCTCAAATTCCGATTTATCCAGTTAAGAAAACTGGAAGTTGTCAAAGAGAATTGTTCCAGTATTCCACAGTATTGCCATTCACATCATAGAATGTAATGGTTCCCGCATTTATAGGCAAAACAATCGCAAAAGGTTTATTGCTGTCAATGTCAAGCACATGAATTGTGTTGCCGTCATCTATTTCAAGCTGTGTTACCTGTTGCTGATTCATAGAAATAAATGCTCGCTCATTATATCCTTCTACGGTGTACTCGGCAATTCCTCTTTGAACCCCCGAAAGGTTTCCACCCCCACGGAAAAAGTATCCAAAGGAAAGACCAGGGCGGTTGAGATAGACGGAAAAAGAATGGTCACTCAAATCCTGAGGGTAAGAAATATATGCAGCCATCGTGCTGGAAACGCTTCCATCGACCGTCCAATCATCCTTAATCTTCTGCGACGAACGAATATCTGTCTCCAGCTTAGATGAAGTCACGCCGATCTCATTGTTCGTATAAAGAAAACAAACAAATAAAATACAAACAAGAACAACCCCTATCACAATTTTAAGAAATATTTTTTTCACGCTATCAAAACTCCTTGTCAAGTTCCGATTTTCTTAATTCTACAAACTTGAAATTCTACTTCTATTTTTCAATAGCCCTCTCGAATCCCAGATAACGACTTCCCTGGAATGTCAGCTTTCCTTCGTCTCCTTCTGCCAGCATTCCATACTCTTTTCCATATACAGAAAATTCCATCCGATCACCGCTTTCCACCTCAAAAGTAACATAATAAGAGGTGCTGGTGGTAGTATGATACCCGTGAGTTCCTGAAGTGTCTCCTCCAACCGGCTCGTTGTGATGTGTCGTATTCTGTCGCTTGGCAGCCACCCTGGCTTCCACCGTTAAACGGGGAGAATTATTATTTTTATTCCAAGTTCTTATTCCACTTATGAAGGTAAATAGGATCATCCCAAATATCAGTAAAAACATAACTGGAAAAATCAAATCAAATAAATCAAACATCATATTCATAAACTCTCCTCCTGTAACTTCCGATTTGCAGCTTCTATTCTACCTTATTCGTATGGCGGCGGGGAATGATCCCCGCTTTGCAATCGCCCGCGCATGGTTGCAGGTTACGCCATCTGTCCACCCTTGTAGCTTTGCAGCCATACACATACAGCAAGGGGGATTTTCTGTTTCTATTCTACCACACATACGTGCTGTCTCATAGAAAATTCAGAGAAAATCTGGGACAAAACCAAACATTATTTTTCTTTCTTTTCTCACCTATCTATTTTCTGTTTCCAAGTACCCGCTTAAACACCGCATAATTGTTTCCACTCGGATTTACTGTTTGCTCCCGCTTCGGACAGTACACGGCAAATTCCACGGTATCAAAATCATATTCAAACTCTGCCAGTACTTCCTTATAAGCTCGTGCCACAACCTCCGGCGGATTCTGGAATGCCCCGCATCCAAAAGCTCCGAGTATCAGCACCTCTGCACCATTCTCCTTTGCTATGAAAAAAAGACGCTATGCACGTTTTTTATGGATTGCAAGTAGTTCCATCGGCTTAACCGCAATTGCCTTGGATGGCTCCGGGTTCCACTTGTTGTTTGAATTCGGGCGGAGATTTGGGGCTGCAATCGTAATTACATCCAGACTCATTCGCTGACTTTCCGGGAGCATCTGCATTCGGTGATCATCCTTAAAAACCACAACATCTGGTGTGTAGATCGCATCATCATTATAGGTTGTATTCACCTCTCCATTCCGCAGCATGCTATATCGCCTGGTTTCATTAAGTATCACGTCCTTGTTTTGTATCTTGTATATAGAATAGCAGGGATCGTAAAGATAGGCAATGTGATTTTGTGGAATTGGTTGGATGTATCTTTATTATATAGGAAAGCCGTCAGCATCTCTTCCGCTGGCGGCTTCTGTTATCCTTTACTATACAAATTTCACACACAAGCAAGCATTTTTGTATCAACGCCAACTCTTACAAACCGCATATTTAAGCCATTTTTCGATGGTGTACAAATCTATTTTTGTACACCTATTTTAGTGTACAAATTTTTGTATAGTAAACATTTTTTCGAAAAGAGCTTAGATGTCCTATAAACCAGACAGTATCTCTTCTATAAAATTAGCAATTTTCCCCTCGATACAAGTTTTGTACAACGACTGTACAAATTTGTATACGAAGGTGTAAAATCTGGTAACAACTTATGCTATCCGCTCTATAACATCTGCCACAATAAAAGCGCAAAGAAAAAGTCCGGAAACCCGCATAAACGCTGGATTCCCGGACTTATATCGTCTTCTATTAAATTGTACTAAGCTGTCAATTTTAGAAGCGGATCAAATGCGAAATTCGCATTAGTTACCCATCTGCTTTGCAACTTCCTCTGCAAAGTTCTCCTCTTTCTTCTCAAGGCCCTCACCGGTCTCGAAACGAACAAAGCCCTTCACAGTGATCTTAGCGCCGTTCTCTTTTGCTACCTGAGCTACGTACTGAGCTACGGACTGCTTGCCATCCTCTGCCTTTACGTAGGTCTGGTCTAACAGGCAGATCTCTTTCATCTCTTTGTTGATACGACCCTGGATCATGCCCTGGATTACTTTCTCCGGCTTGGAAGCTTCCTTCGGATCGTTCTGGATCTGAGCCATCAGGATGCCTTTCTCGTGCTCGATGAACTCAGCGCTAACCTCGTCACGGCTGGTGTACTTCGGATTCAGAGCTGCGATCTGCATAGCGATGTTCTTGCCCATCTCTTTTACAGCATCGTTAACAACATCGGTCTCAACGTCAACTAAAACGCCGATTCTGCCGCCAGCATGGATGTAGGATACAACAACACCGTTCTCCTCTACAACCTGTTTGAAACGACGGATGTTCATGTTCTCACCGATGATGGAGATCTGGGAAGACAGAGCCTCTTTTACGGTCAGGGTCTCGTCTGCTGCCCACTTCTCAGCCATGAAGGTATCCATGTCTGCTGCGGTAGTGGTCAGAGCCTGTGCTGCAACCTGTGCAACGTAAGCCTGGAATTTTGCATTCTTTGCAACGAAGTCGGTCTCAGCGTTAACCTCAACAACAACAGCCTTCTTCTCGTCGTCAGTCATAGCGGTTGCTACGATACCCTCTGCTGCGATACGGCCAGCCTTCTTCTCTGCGCCAGCAAGTCCTTTCTCTCTTAAGAACTCTACTGCCTTGTCCATATCACCGTCGGTAGCTGCAAGTGCTTTCTTGCAATCCATCATACCTGCACCGGTCATTTCTCTTAACTCTTTTACCATTGCTGCAGTAACTGCCATTGTTAATTCCCTCCATTTTATATTTTAAAAATTTTGTTTCGTAACGCAAAATGTGCCTTTGCGCCGAATGCGCATTCAGCGGAGCGTCTTCTTTCACAGGACGAATTTCCCATGAAACTTAAAATGCTCCGACCTGCATATCCTGCAGGTCGAAGCACCTTATTGTTCGATTAAGCCTCGGTAGTTTCCTCTGCCTCGAATGCCTCAGCAAAGTCAGCCTGAGCCTCACCCTGGTTTGCCTCGATTACTGCATCTGCCATCTTAGCCACGATTAATTTAACGGCTCTGATTGCATCGTCGTTACCCGGGATTACGTAGTCAAGCTCTTCCGGATCACAGTTGGTATCAGCGATACCGATTAACGGAATACCCAGAGTATGAGCCTCCTGTACGCAGATTCTCTCCTTCTTCGGATCTACGATGAAGATAGCGTCTGGCAGTTTCTTCATCTCTTTGATACCGCCAAGGTTCTTCTCCAGCTTCTCCCACTCTTTCTTGATCTCGATAACTTCCTTCTTCGGCAGTACATCGAAAGTACCGTCCTCAGCCATGGTCTCGATTGCTTTCAGTCTTGCGATACGGCTCTGGATGGTCTTGAAGTTGGTCAGCATACCGCCTAACCATCTCTCATTTACATAGAACATTCCGCAACGCTCTGCCTCAGTCTTGATAGCGTCCTGAGCCTGCTTCTTGGTACCAACGAAAAGGATGGTGCCGCCGTTTGCAGCGATCTCGGATACTGCGTTGTAAGCCTCGTCTACCTTGCCTACAGACTTCTGTAAGTCGATGATGTAGATACCGTTACGCTCGGTATAGATGTACGGAGCCATTTTCGGGTTCCATCTTCTGGTCTGATGTCCGAAATGAACACCAGCTTCTAACAGTTGCTTCATAGAAATAACGCTCATGTTTGTTTCCTCCATTTGGTTTTTTACTTCCGCCTGCGTCTTGTGCTTCCTCCGGGACCATACGGCACCACCGTCAGAATCAGCAGACGTGTTTTTTGTCAGCCCCACTATGATATCATAACTGCCATGGTTTGACAAGGACTTTTTCGCAAAAAAAGGATAAAAAGAACAGAGAAATTCCGTTCCTTTTATCCTTTCTGGTTTTCTGATACCGGTTTATTTTGACATTTTAATATTTTTCAGTTCATCGAATACCACATCATTTAAGACCTTAATGTAGGTTCCCTTCATGCCGGAGGATCGGGATTCAATGACGCCTGCACTCTCAAACTTGCGCAGCGCATTGACGATCACGGAACGGGTAATGCCGACACGGTCTGCAATCTTGCTGGCTACCAGGATTCCCTCGTTGCCGTCGAGCTCTTCAAAGATATGGGTGATGGCTTCCAGTTCGGAGAAGGATAAGGTACTGATGGCAGATTTTACGATCTGCACTTTTCTGGTCTCTTCTGCGTTTTCTTCATTCACGGAACGCATCATTTCCAGACCGACTACGGTGGTGCCGTACTCACTTAAGATGATATCGTCGATGTCGTACTGCTCGTCACACTTGTAAATGAACAGGGTACCAAGACGCTCTCCCGCAATATCGATCGGGGTGATGATGGCCTGATATTTCTTGACATTCTCTTCTGCGAAGCCAAGTGTTGCGAGGTTTACGTTTTCTTTCGTGGAAAGGATGCTGAGCAGCCGTTCATTCAGCATACGGTCTACAAAGCCGCCAACCTGGTCTTCAATCAATTCCTCAATCTCATCTACACCGGGGCAAAGACCTACGCCAAGAACTTTTCCTTTCTTACTGATCACCAGAATATTGGAAAGAAGGATCTCGCTCAGGACTTTGCAGATGTCGTTGAATACCACTTTATGGGAATTGTTGTTATGCAGTAACTTATTGATTTTTCTCGTCTTATCAAGAAGCTGTACACTCATTTCAAAAAACCTCCTCAATTCATTGATATTCGTTTCAAATGTCTTCTCCAATATCTAAATATTAGCACGACTTTAAACAAATAACAAGAGTTTTTTGAAATTTTCAATTAATTTAATCATTGGACTGTTTTTCTTTGATATTTGTGGTGTACCCACACTGTTCATTGGCACAGAGAAGCTTGCTTCCCTTCTCTACCATGTAACTGCCGCATTTCGGACAACGCTCTGCAGATGGCTTCTGCCAGGACATGAAGTCGCATTCCGGATTGTTTTCGCAGCCGTAATAACGTCTTCCCTTCTTGGTCTTCTTGATGACAATATCTTTTCCGCACTGCGGGCATGCCACGCCGGTCTTTTCCAGATACGGCTTGGTATTTTTGCAATCTGGAAAGCCCGGGCAGGCTAAGAATTTTCCATGCGGGCCATACTTTACTACCATGTTCCGTCCGCAGACATCGCAGATCACATCGGACACTTCATCGGCGATCTTGACGGACTCCAGAGTTTTTTCTGCCGTGGTGACTGCCTGGTCCAGATCCGGGTAGAAGTTTTCCACGATCGTCTTCCACTTTACGGTACCGTCTGCCACTTTATCCAGAAGCAGTTCCATGTTTGCGGTAAAACTTAAATCCACGATACTCGGGAAACATTTCTTCATGATACCGTTCACGGCCTCGCCAAGCTCTGTCACGTAAAGGTTCTTGTTTTCCTTTGTCACGTAACGTCTTGCCAAAATCGTGGTAATGGTCGGCGCATAGGTACTCGGACGGCCGATGCCCTGCTCCTCCATGGCCTTAACCAGGGAAGCCTCGGTATAATGGGCCGGAGGCTGGGTAAAATGCTGACTCGGTTTTAACTCTGCCAGATTCAGGATATCTCCGGTCTCCAGCTTTCCAAGGAGTGCATTGCCTGCTTCTTTGTCATCCTCCTGCACATAAACAGACATAAAGCCATCAAACGACAATTTGGATGCCGCCAGGATAAAAAGATAATCACCTGCTGCCACTTTCACGGATGTGGTAGTGTAAACAGCCGGCTGCATACGGCTTGCAGTAAAGCGCTTCCAGATCAGCTGGTACAGGCGGAACTGGTCGCGCTGCAGGGACTCCTTCACGATGGTCGGTGTCAGGGTGATATCAGTCGGTCGGATCGCCTCGTGCGCATCCTGGATCTTGCCAGTGGTTTTCTTAGCCTGATCCTGCTGCAATACATAGTCCGCACCAAAGGTATGCTCTACGTATGCGCGTGCTGCTGCATCTGCCTCTTCTGCGATTCGGGTAGAATCGGTACGCAGGTAGGTGATCAGACCAATGGTACCGTGTCCCTTCACATCTACGCCCTCATAAAGCTGCTGTGCGATCCGCATCGTCTTCTGGGTAGAGAAGTTTAATACCTTGGATGCTTCCTGCTGCAAGGTACTGGTGGTAAACGGGATCGGCGGCTTTTTGCTGCGCTCACCGTATTTGACGTTTTCCACAACGTACTCTTTTCCTTCCAGGGCTTTTAAGATCTGGTCCAGCTCTTCTTTTTTGTGAATGGCAATCTTCTCATCCCGTGTGCCATAAAATTTGGCATTTAAAGTTTTTTTGCTGCCCTTCTGGGAAAATTCTGCCTCCAGGTTCCAGTATTCCTCCGGAATAAAAGCCTCAATCTCCTCTTCCCGGTCGCAGATCATGCGCAGAGCCACGGACTGTACGCGTCCGGCACTCAGGCCACGTTTGACCTTTGCCCATAAAAGCGGGCTGATGCGGTAACCTACCATACGGTCCAGCATACGTCTGGTCTGCTGGGCATCGACCAGATTCATATCGATCGCACGCGGAGCCTTCAAAGATGCTTTTACCGCGTTCTTGGTAATCTCGTTAAAGCTGATCCGGTAAACCTTTTTGTCCTTTGCCTCATCCAGCTTCAAAGCCTTCATGAGATGCCAGGAAATGGCTTCTCCCTCGCGGTCCGGGTCCGTTGCAAGATAGATCTTATCCGCTTTCTTCACTTCTTTGCGAAGCTTTGCCAGAATGTCACCTTTTCCGCGAATCGTAATATATTTCGGTTCGTAATCATGTTCAGCGTCAAATCCGAGGCTGCTCTTTGGTAAATCTCTCACATGTCCGTTGGAAGCATCCACCTCATAGGTGGAACCAAGGAATTTTTTGATGGTTTTCACCTTTGCAGGAGACTCCACAATCACTAAATTATTTGCCATAGCTACTCCTAAATACCGGATCTTGGAAAACCGGCATGCGGTTTTCAGATCTTTTTTCCATAATAATGATTCGCCGCACGAAACACGTAGCCCTGCAATTCCAGCTCCAGCAAGATCCCCATACACGCGCTGATGCTCATGCCACACTTACCTGAAATTTCTTCCAAATGTTTCGCCTTGAAATCTAGGCAAGCATACACCATTTTTTCAGGCTTTGCAAGTGCATTTACATTTTTTTCATGAATAATTAACCTTTTTCGGCACTTTACCCCCAGGTATTCCAGGATATCATTTGGTGAAATTGCCATATGTGCCCCCTGCTGGATCAGACGGTTGCAGCCTTCGCTTAAATGATCCGTGATCCGCCCAGGAATGGCAAAGATTTCCTTTCCCTGGTCCAGTCCAAGCTCTGCCGTGATGAGGGAACCACTCTTTTCTTTTGCTTCCACAACCAGAATGGCATCCGCAAGACCACTGATGATCCGATTTCGCATTGGAAAATGCATCCGGTCCGGTCTGGTATCCAGTGGGAACTCGGAAATAATCCCTCCATGTTCGATCATCTGTCCATACAGCTTATAATGTGCAGATGGATAACAGATATTCACGCCGCACCCCAGCACCCCGTAGGTATCTGCTCCCGCTTTCAGGGCTCCCCGGTGCGCCGCCCCGTCAATCCCGAGAGCAAGTCCGCTGATGATCTGTGTTCCTTCTTCGGACAGCATCTGGGCAAACATTGCTGCCAGACTCTGACCATACTCCGAACAGCCCCTGGCTCCGACAATCGCCACCACCGGCTGCTCCGGAACCGGCAGTTTTCCCCGCACATACAGCCCCATGGGATAATCGTAAATCTGCAAAAGCTGGCACGGATACTCCTTATCCAACGGTGTGACAAAGCGGATTCCCCGCTCAGCCAGCTTTCCATACTGTTCTATGATGCTTTCTCTCTGCTCTACGGCTTTTAAAAATGCCAGAACCTGTTTTTCCCGAAGAATTCCAGACTCCCGCAAAGCTGTTTCTTCTATATTATATAGACAGGAAAAACTGCCAAAATATTCTCCCAGCTTTCGGATAGAAACCGCACCCACGTCCGGAATCTGGGTCAGGTAAAACAGCGCCTGTCGTTCCTGTTCCAGTTTTTCTGTTTCTGCCAAATTTTCGTACAGTTCTTCCACCCGCTATGCCTCTCCTTCTTTCCCCCAGTAACGTTCCTGCAGATCCCGGTAACCTGCCGCCTCTCTAAGATGTGCCCGCTCAATCTGTTCTTTTCCTTCCAGATCAGCCAAAGTCCGAGCTACTTTCAATATCTTATGGCATCCTCTGGCACTTAAGCCCAGTCGCGAAAAGATCTGCTGCAGAAAAGCCTCGTCCTCTTCCTTCAATTTGCAGAATTTACGGATCTGCCGGATTCCCATCTCACTGTTGGTATAAATGCCACTCCCGGCATAACGTTTTGACTGGATCTTTCTGGCAGCTTCGATACGTGAGCGGATCTCCTGCGATGATTCATTTACCTGCTCTGTGCGGATATCACGGTAGGTAACCGGAGCCGCCTCGACGCAGATATCGATCCGGTCTAACAATGGCCTGGATATCTTTCCCAGATACCGCCGCACCTGATGTTCCGTACAGCTGCATTTGGAACGGTCCGGATAATAGCCACACGGACACGGATTTAGCGCTGCTGCCAGCATAAAATGCGCCGGAAATGAAAAGCTGCCATTCACGCGCGATACCGTAACCTGATGCTCTTCCAGAGGCTGGCGCAATATTTCCAGAGTACGCTTCTCAAACTCTGCCAATTCATCCAGAAACAGTACACCACGGGAAGCCAGCGATATTTCACCTGGTTTGGGCCAGAGTCCACCGCCGGTCAATGCCTGGGCGCTGATCGTATGGTGCGGCGCCCGGTACGGTCTTGTCCCGATCAGCGCATGGTCTTTCGGCAGCATTCCGCAGATACTGTAAACCTTGGATACCTCCAGCTGTTCTTCCCGGGAAAGTGCCGGCATAATGGTCGGAATCCGTCTGGCCATCATACTTTTTCCGCTTCCGGGCGGACCGATATAAAGAAGATTATGTCCTCCTGCCACCGCCACCTCCGTTGCACGCCGCATCAGGCGTTGTCCATTTACCTCGCTAAAATCTACCGGATAGTTTGTATCTGCCGCACAGAAACCCTGGTCTTTTTCAATCCGGAGTTTCCCCGTTCCATTTAATAATTCGATAATTTCCTGAAGACTCCGGATACGAACAATGTCCAGACAGTCTGCTGCGACCCCTTCCGCAACATTTTCTTCTGCCAGAAAACAGCGTCTGATCCCGCTTTCTGCCATGGCAACCACCATGGAAAGCACGCCGCGCACCGGCTTGATGCTTCCATCCAGACCTAGTTCTCCTAAAAAGCCTGTTTCTTTCAAAGAAGAAGGTTCTAAAATTCCATAAGCTGCCAGCACTGCTACCGCCACCGGAAGGTCGCACGCCGTTCCTTCTTTGCGCACGTTAGCCGGAGACAGATTCACTGTAATCTTCTTCGAAGAAAGGCGGAATCCTGCATTGCGCAAGGCTGTCCGCACGCGCTCCTCCGCTTCCTTCACCTCAGAGGCCAGTGACCCTACCATATAAAAACCAGGCAGACCGTCACTGACGTCTGCCTCTACCTGGACCACATAGCCGTCAATGCCGCGCAGTCCTCCGCTGTATACTTTACTGAACAAAGATAATCTCCTTTCCCGATGCTGTTTTGGAATTCCTGCAAGAATATACATAGATTTCTTAGAATTTAACCACATTTCTTTCTTGTGCCATCTTCACTATATCTGCACCATAGAAAAAGAGCCATCGTTTTTTTTCGCATAATCTGACATTATTCGATGCTGTTTGCACAGCTCTGCCTGACAGTAAAATCTGTTTTCATAAACCTGCTTCCATTTTTCATTCGTTCAGATCTTATGCACATATATCTCTGAAATTTCCTGCAACACAAAAAGGACAGAAACCAATTCTGCCCTTTTTGTGTTCCTATTCTATTTCATTTTTTCAGAGCATTACTGCCCACGTATTGCGCAAATCCGTCAAAACTTCCTATTTCAGGAATGCGCCAAACAGAATACTTGCAATGATCAATACGATACCACCGCCAAGACGGGAGGATAACTGTGCATATGCGATCAGGCCCATTCTGTCGCAGGCACCAAGTACTGCCAGGTCACCGGAACCACCACGGTTAGCCATGCAAAGACCAGCGGTGATAGCGGAATCGATCGGGAAAAAGCCTACCAGGTAACCAATGATTGCGGAACCCAGGATAGCACCGATTACGATTGCCAGAGCGATCACTACGTTACCAACAGTGATAGCCTTAGCCAGCTCGATAATGTTGGTATCGACACCTACACCTACCATGATAATCAGGATCAGGTTTGCGGTGAAGAAGGACTGAAGTTTCTTAGCTGCTGCACGTACGTTGTCTGGAACAATACCAGCTGCTGCTACTGCTGCAACGAAGATGATCATGTAAGCGAACTGATGGATTGCGGTACCAAAGATGGTCGGAAGGATAGTCTTTGCGAACAGTCTGCCCAGTGCATAGAAACCGATTGCCAGGAAGAATGCGCCGCCAAGATCTTTCATGCCAACTTTGACAGATTTATCCTCGGTAGCGAAGTCGCCGCCCTTACGGATCAGCTGGGTACCATCACCAGTCCAGCTGGTCTTCTTCTCACCGATCTTCTTTAAGATTGCTGCGGTGAGGATTGCAAAGATGTTTGCAATGGTCAAAATGGTAATTGCAAAGGAATAATAGTTTGCTGCCGGGTCACCGGTTACGGTCTCATAAATCTGGCTTAACGGAACAGCGCCTGCGCCGTTACCACCACCCATGATCGGGCAAACATATTTTAATACAATATCAACCGGGCTGATACCGAATACCAGACCTGCTGCACAGCCAAATACAGCTGCACCGATCAGTCCTCCGAAGATTGCCGGAATGTATCCTGCGAAGGAACGAACCAGAAGCTTTCTGTCCAGTGCCAGGATGGAACCGGTAATCAGGAAGATAATGAAGAAGGAAAGGAAATCCGCATCATCCATGATCATGATCATGCCGTCTGCATACTTCTGCGGAATCAGGTTGTAGGTGAACAAGAATGCGGATACCAGGAAAGTCAGTACCAGACCGCCGCCGATATAGCTGTTCCAGAACGGAATACGTTCACCAACCTCATTACAGATCAAACCGATAGATAACATCAGTGCGAAGCATCCTGCAAGGTCTGCAGAAAGAGCTCCGGTTGCTGCTGCTGCGATTACGATCACAGCTATTGCTCCGGCAAGCCACCACGGCATGCCGAATGTTTTCAGACTAAACCCTTTGTTTTCAGCCATTTCAAATACCTCCATATGTAAGTGTATTGGGTTTCCCCTTTTATATCAACTCGGCAATTCCCGGCGCCGGGTTCATATCATAATAATCAGTCTTTAAACTCATAATCCTTGATCTCGCGGACAACATCCAGTACGGTACCGTCACGACTCTCGATGATACCAACCACGCGGTCACCAAACTGTACCGGATCCGGCTCACCTACGATGGCGTATGCCTTGTCACGCAGCTCCTCGATGGTGCAGAACGGAAGCTTCACATCCTTCATGCACTCGATCAGATCCTGTCTGCGCGGGTTGATGGCAATGCCGTAATCGGTGATGACAACATCTACGGTCTCGCCCGGAGTGGTTACGGTGGTTACATTGGTACAGATAGCCGGGATTCTTCCCTGCAGAAGCGGAGCAATGACGATGGTGCACTTTGCTCCTGCTGCGGTATCCGGATGACCGCCCTGTGCTCCGGTGATCATGCCGTCAGAGCCTACAACCACGTTGCAGTTGAAGTTTACGTCGACCTCAAGAGAAGCCAGGATCACGAAGTCAAGCTTATTGACATAAGCGCCCTTGTTGAACGGATCTGCATACTCGGATGCGGAGATCTCGATGTGGTTCGGATTGGTCTTGATGGACTCAATGGCACCCATATCAAAATCCTGAGTATCTACGATCTTGTCGATGAGACCCTTTGCAAGCAGGCTGCACATCGGAGTGGTGATACCGCCGAGACCAAGTCCCATCTTAATACCGCGCTCTTCCATGATCTTTCCAAGAGAGATGGTGGATGCGATGGAAGCACCGCCGACACCAGTCTGATAGGAGAAGCCATCCTTGAAGTACGGAGTGTTGATCACGAACTGGGTGCAGTAATCTGCCATCATGATCTTACGGACATCGGTGGTCGGTTTTGCTGCGCCGGTTGCGATCTTGGCCGGATTACCGATCTCATCTACTACGCAGACGAAATCCACCTGGGTCATGGAGATGCTTGCCGGGATGTTCGGGAACGGAACGAGACAGTCAGTGATCGCCACGACTCTGTCTGCGTACTGCGCGTCTACCATGGCGTAGGATAATACGCCGCAATCGCTCTTTCCGCCGTTTGCTCTCATGTTGCCGTACTCATCGCAGGTCGGTGCTCCGATGAACGCGATGTCAACATGAACCTCACCGGACTCTATGGCTCTGACACGACCGCCGTGGGAACGCATGATTGCGATATCTCTTAATTTACCGGTGGAGATTGCCTCACCGATCTTGCCGCGCACACCAGAAGACTGGATGCCAACGATGGTGCCATCTTCGATATAAGGAACGATCGCGTCGTTTGCCTTACCCAAAGAACTTGCGCAGATGGTGATGCCCTTGATGCCCATCTTGTGGATTTCTTCCATGACCATGTTTAGCACATAGTCACCCTCACGGAAGTGATGATGGAAGGAAATGGTCATGCCATCTTTGATCTCACACTTCACCAGTGCCTCATGAATGTTCTCCACGATCTTGCTTCTGTTCGGGTCCATCATGGCATGAGCCTTCGGAGCTGCTTTCTTATACTCGTGATTATCGTAAGCGTAAGCGCCCTTGAATGCTTCCTTACCGGTTGCCTTTAATACCTCTTCCGGGATTTCTCTTCCTACTGCATTGATCATCTTATAAATCCCCCTCATATACGCCTGAGGCTTTTGCCAGGGCAATGGTTCTCTTTGCGCCGTCGTAGAATGCGATGTCGATCATCTTGCCGTCTACGGTAAATACGCCGATACCCTGTGCTTTCTTCTCGTCGATCTCTTTGACAACCTTCTCTGCAAAGATGATCTCCTTCTGGGTCGGGGTGAAGATTTTATGGACAACATCGATCTGACGCGGGTTTACGAGGGATTTGCCATCGAAGCCCATCATCTTGATCATCTTGACCTCTTCCTCGAACACATCCATAGCATCCAGGTTGGTGAACACGGTATCCCAGCACTGCACACCGGCTGCCCTTGCGGCGATGATCATCTGCTGTCTTGCTCCCTGCAGCTCCACACCGGTTCCGGTGATCACGGTCTGCAGATCCTTGGTGTAGTCACCGCCGGAAAGGGCGATACCGATCAGGCGGTCAGAAGACTTACAAACCTCAAGGGCGTTCAGAACACCTTTGCAGGACTCCAGAGCTGCCATCAACAGGGTGGAACCTTCCGGTCTGCCGAACTCTCTCTCGGCTGCCAGTACATGCTCCTCTACGGTATGAACATCCTGTGCAGTCTCGGTCTTTGCGATACGGATGGTATCAGCACCGCCTGCTACGCAGACACGGATATCTTCCTTCCAGTGCGG